>NZ_BAAAOS010000007.1:165759-336413 GCF_039530625.1 Kribbella sancticallisti
ACGGGGTTCAAGATCAAAGGCGGAAGCTGCCAAGCCCAGCACGAGCCTGCGAGTGGCTGAGGCAAGGGCTTGGGTGCGGCGTGAGCGGTCTAGGAGCGGAGGTGGAGGCGGCGGGCGGCTTCGGCTATGGAGCCGGAGACCGAGGGGTAGACGGTGAAGGACTGCGCCATCTGGTCGACGGTGAGCTTGGCTCCTACCGCCAGAGCGATCGGGTGGATCAGCTCGCTCGCCCGCGGGGCGACGACCACGCCGCCGACGATGATGCCGGTGTTCGGCAGGCAGAAGAGCTTGACGAAACCGTCGCGGTTGCCCTGCATCTTCGCCCGGGCGTTGTCCCGCAGCGGCACCTTGACCACCATCGCCGTGCTGTCGCCCGCGTCCAGCGTCGCCTGGGTCAGACCGACCGTGGCGATCTCGGGCGCGGTGAAGACGTTCGAGGAGACGGTCGACAGGTTCAGCGGCGCCACCGCGTCGCCGAGCGCGTGCGACATCGCGATCCGGCCCTGCATCGCGGCGACCGACGCGAGCATCAGTACTCCGGTGCAGTCGCCGGCGGCGTACACCCCGCGCGCGCTGGTCCGGGACACCTTGTCGACCGTGATGAAGCCGCCGTCACCCAGCGACACGCCCGACTCGACGAGTCCCATGTCCTCGGTGTTCGGCAGCGAACCGACGGCCAGCAGCGCGTGCGAGCCCTCGACCTTGGTGCCGTCTGTCAGCGTCACCACGACACCGTCGCCCTGCCGCTTCACCGACTCCGCCCGGGACTTGCCGAGCACGGTCATCCCGCGCCGCTTGAAGACGTCCTCCAGTACGCCGGCCGCGTCCTGGTCCTCCCCCGGCAGCACCCGGTCCCGCGAGGACACCAGCACCACGTCGCTGCCGAGCGCGTCGTACGCGCTGGCGAACTCCGCACCGGTGACACCGGACCCGACCACGATCAGCCGCTCGGGCAGTTCCTCGAGCTCGTAGACCTGCTCCCAGGTGAGGATCCGCTCGCCGTCCGGCTCGGAGCCCTTGAGGATGCGAGGCCTTGCTCCGGTGGCGATCAGCACCACGTCGGCGTCCAGCCGCTCGTCGCCGACGACCACGGCCTCCGGCCCGTCCAGCCGGCCGCGGCCGTTGATCACCCGGACCTTGTCGTCGGCCAGGCGCCGGCTGATGCCCTCCGACTGAGCCGCCGCCAGCGCCTTGACCCGTTGGTTGACCACGGCAAGCTCGACCCGCACGGAGTTCGCCGGATCGTCGTCGCCGTCCTCGACCCGGAGGCCGAGCTGGCCGGCCTCCTCGACTTCCGTCATCACCTCCGCGGTGGCGATCAGCGTCTTGCTCGGGACGCAGTCCGTGAGCACGCACGAACCGCCGATCCCGTCGGAGTCGACGATTGTCACCTCCGCCCCTAATTGGGCGGCCGCACTCGCCGCTTCGTACCCGCCAGGACCGCCACCGATGATCACAACTCGCGCCACGAGACGCCATTGTTCCGTATCCTCTGACATCGTGACCCTGTACGCCGCGTTTGCGTCGAATCTGGACCCGAACCTGATGGCCGAGCGTTGCCCGTACTCGCCCCTGCGCGGGACCGGGTGGATCGTCGGCTGGCGCCTCACCTTCGGAGGCGAGGAACTCGGCTGGGAGGGCTCGATGGCGACCGTCGTCGAGGACCCGTCCGACCCGACGAACCAGGTTTTCGTCGCCCTGTACGACGTCAGCCCGAAGGACATCAAGCGCCTGGACGAGTGGGAGTGGATCGACCAGGGCGTCTACCGCAAGATCCAGGTCCGGGTGCAGACCCTGGACGGCGAGCAACTGGCCTGGATGTACGTGCTGAACGCCTACGAGGGCGGCCTGCCCTCGGCGCGGTACCTGGGCATCCTCGCCGAGGCGGCCGAAGCCGCCGGAGCGCCGGACGACTACGTGGCGGACCTGCGCGCCCGCCCCTGCCAGAGCTCGGGTCACTAAGGCGCCAGGCTCGCGCAGTACCGGGCGGTATCGTGCGGTGGTGACCGTCAACGATGCCGCTCTGATCCGTACCGCCGCCCAGGCCTGGCTCGCCGAGGACCCCGATCCCGACACGCGCGCCGAGCTCCAGGAGCTGCTGGAGACCGGAGCCGACGCCGAACTGGCCGACCGCTTCTCCGGAAAGCTCGAATTCGGTACCGCGGGCCTGCGCGGCGCCGTGGGAGCCGGGCCGAACCGGATGAACCGGCTGGTCGTGATCCGGGCCGCCGCCGGGCTGGCCGCCTACCTGACGGCGAACGGGCTCACCGACGGCCCCGTACTGATCGGGTACGACGCCCGCCACAAGTCCGACGTGTTCGCGGAGGACACGGCGGCGGTGATCCGCGGCGCCGGGCTGGACGCGGTACTGCTGGACCGGCCGACGCCGACCCCGGTCATCGCCTTCGGGATCCGGCATCTGAAAGCGGTTGCCGGAGTGGTGGTCACGGCCTCCCACAATCCCCCGCAGGACAACGGCTACAAGGTGTACCTCGGCGACGGCTCCCAGATCGTGCCGCCGGCGGACGCCGAGATCGCGGCCGCCATCGACGCTGTCGGTGCGCTGGACACGGTGGCCCGAGGTGACGACTGGCAGACCGCCGGAGACGACCTGCTGAACGCCTACCTCGACCGGATCGCCACTCTGGTGCCGGAGGACGCTCCGCGGGAGCTGAAGGTGGCGTACACGCCGCTGCACGGCGTCGGGCGGGTCCTCGTCGAGGCGGCTGTCCAGCGGGCCGGGTTCGCGGTACCGGCGGTGGTGGCGTCGCAGGCCGACCCGGATCCGGACTTCCCGACGGTGTCCTTCCCGAACCCTGAGGAGCCGGGCGCGATCGACGCGGCGCTGGAGCTGGCGCGCTCCGAGGGTGCGGATCTGGCCGTCGCCAATGATCCTGACGCCGACCGGTGCGCGGTCGCAGTACCGGACGCCGCCGCGGACGGAGGCTGGCGGATGCTGCGCGGGGACGAGCTCGGTTCGCTGCTGGGTGAGTTCCTGCTGTCCTCGCGGCCCGAGGGTGTCGCGGCATGCTCGATCGTGTCGTCGTCGCTGCTGGGGAAGATCGCGGCGGAGTACGGGGTGGGGTATGTCGACACGCTGACCGGGTTCAAGTGGATCGGGCGGGTGCCGGGGCTGGTCTTCGGGTACGAGGAGGCGCTCGGGTACTGCGTTGATCCGGAGGCGGTGAAGGACAAGGACGGGGTGTCGACGCTGGTCCGGGTACTGCAGCTCGGTGCTCAGGCGAAGGCCTCGGGGCGGACGTTGCTGGATCTGCTGGACGATCTCGCCAAGAAGTACGGGTTGCACGCGACGGATCAGCTGGCCGCGCGGGTGGAGGATCTCAGTCTGATCGCGGCCGCGATGGAGCGGCTGCGGAGTACGCCGCCGACGGTGCTGGGTGGGCACGGGGTCGAGCGGGTTGATGATCTGAGCGAGGGCAGCGAGCAGCTGCCGGCGACTGATGGGCTGCGGTATCACCTGTCGGAGGGCGCTCGGGTGATCGTGCGGCCGTCCGGCACTGAGCCGAAGATCAAGTGCTACCTGGAGGTCGTCATTCCGGTCGAGGGTGACGACGTTGCCGCCGCGAGAGTCCAGGCTGCCAAGGAATTGACCGCGATCAAGCTGGATCTGGCGACCGCCGCGGGGATCTGAGCGACCGAGCACAGCGGAAGGGCCCCTGGTTCGCAGGGGCCCTTCGGCTGAAGTTTGTGTGGGCCGTCAGCGGACGGTGGCGGCTTCTTCTTCGGCTTGTTCGGCGCGCAGGGAGCTCTGCAGGGAGGAGTGCAGGATCTTCAGGGTGCTGGTGGACTGCATCAGTGCCTCGCGCTCGTCCGGGTTGCGGTTCGCCAGCGAGGTGATCTCGTCGATGCCGGCCGCGATCCGCGCGAGCCGGTCGGCGACCGTGCCCTCGAGGCTGCTGGCCCGGCGGACCGCGTCGGAGGTGACCGTCCAGACGTCCTCGCGGTCGTTCGTGCGGCGGGACAGGTCGACCATCTGGCCGAGCGCGGCCAGATCCTTGTCGATCTGGGCGCGGTCCACCGACGAGGTGATCCCCGCGGTCCCCTGGCGCAGCCGGGTGACGTGCCCGGACAGCTCGGACCAGCTGCACTTGCCGCTCTTGATCTTGTCCAGCACCTTGGTGTACTCGGTGTTGAACTCGTCGTAGTTCACGATCCTTGACTCCTGCCGTTCGTGGGTCGACCAAGACTGTAAGGCGTGCGGACCCGAAACACGGTAACCACACGATCGCAGATCGTGAACGTGTCGGCAAAACGCGAGCCGCCTGGAACGGCAACGCGTTCCAGGCGGCTTTGTTACGGGCTGGAGCCAGTCAGGTCAGGAGACCCGGCTGGACGCTGCGTTCCAAGTGTTGCAGCGACCGGCATACGTCTTCGAACTGGCCGCGTAGAAGCCGGTGTTCGACCACCAGCCGTGGTTGGCGAACGAGCCGTGGTCGCGCGGGTGGCCGGCCATGTCGCCGGAGTGAGTGACGAGGTACTGCCACTGGGTGTAGAGGCCGCCGCTCATCGGGTAGTACCGCTTGTTGGCGCCGATGTAGGCCGAGCCGAGGCAGGATGCCTGCAGCTCACGGCGACGGTTCTCCTCGAGCTTGGCGGCGCTGGTGCTGAACGCGCGCTGGCGGGTCCAGGAGGCGTTCAGGATGCCGGTCACGAACTGCACGTGGTGGCCGTACTCGTGGGCCAGCGTGTTGGTCGCGTACGCGCGGGCGTAGGTCGGGCTCTGCTTCCACAGCGAGGCGATGTAGCCCCACGGGATGTAGATCTGGCCGTTCTTGTAGCCGCAGTAGTACGACGTCGGGCCGCTGACGACACCGCAGTGCGTGTTGACCTTGCTGTAGTTGTGGATGATCAGCGTCGGCTTGAGGCTGTAGTTCGCTCCGGCCGCCTTCAGCACCGGCGCCCAGGCCGCCCACATGCAGGTCAGCAACTGCTTGTCGTACGCCGAGACCCCGGCGGCCGTGCGCAGCGAGACGTTGACCTCTTTGCACTTCGACGGCGGGATCGCGGGGGTCTTGTACAACCGGTTGTAGCGGACGATGTTCGTCGTCGAGCTCGCGGCGACGGACCGCTGAGTGCTCTCTGCCTGGACCGACTGCGGGGTCTCGGCGGATTTGCTCTGCACCGGCGTCGGCTCACCTGCCGTGGCGCGGGACTGAACGGCCTGGGCGGGCATCGCCAGAGCCGCGAACCCGGCGACGGCAACGGTGCCGGCCAGGAAACGCAGCTTCTTGCTGGAGAGGTTGACCATGAGCTCCACTCTCGGGGGTCGGGGACTAACGGGGTACATCCTGGTGACGCAGGGGTTCACCCAGGGCCGGACACGGAGAGTCCGACGCCACCGATCGCGGTGAGGTTCCCCTCAACCGCCGGCTCTCTCCCGAGGAACGCCAACCACACAAGGCTTGTGGAGAACCTTCAGGCCACGTCAGCGCAGGATTTCGGCCAGCAGGGCGATGAGTGCGAGGACTGCCGCGATGGCCAGTTCGGGGCGGGCCCAGGCGGTGGTCACCTCGGCGTCGGGGGCGGCCGAAGCGGCGTACCGGCTGAGGTGGTTGTCGATTCGGTCGACGACGAAGTCCGCGCGGGAGACCGAGCTGTCCGCGCCGGCCTTGCGGCTGGCGACGCGCTGTTTGCGCAGGTCGCGCATCACCAGTTGGACGCCGGGGCAGCGCAGCTTCCGGTCGCCGAGGTGGACCCGCAGGATGTCGGTGACGTCGACCCCGGTGATCTTGTTCCACGGCACCACGTGATCGCGCAGGTGGTTACGGATCCGTAGGTTCTGAGGGCTCAGCGTGACGGACGGGCGGACCAGGCCGACGTACGCGATGACCATCAGGATCCCGATCAGGGCCGCGACCTCCAGGCCGCCCAGGGTGCGCCACTCCAGCAGGATGTCGATCAGACCGAGTACGCCGATCGCCATCACCACGACGCCGGTGATCCGGTTCGACGCCGACAGGTACTGCTCGTTCTCGCTGGGCTTCGCTTTCACCCGGACAAGGTAGCCGGACACCCCTCAGCAGCCTAGATTCGCGGGGGCCGGAGGCCGCACCTGTTGCCTAGCTGGTATCTCCTCCAGCGCGGGAACGAGCGGCCTGGAACGGCATTAGACTGCTGAGGGTGACCACTACCGACAGCGGCCTTGCGACTGGCGCGGACAGTCTCGCCGACGTGACCTCGTCCGAGGACCGGCTGCGCCGGTTCCTGCTGGGCCTGCCGGGCGTCGACCAGGTCGGCGCCGAGGCCCGGGCCGCCACCCTGAGCACCCGGTCCATCAAGACCACGGCGAAGGCGTACGCGCTCGACCTGGCCATCCAGATGATCGACCTGACCACGCTGGAGGGCCAGGACACCCCGGGCAAGGTGCGCGCGCTGTGCGCGAAGGCGAAACGCCCGGACCCGGCCGACCCGACCGCGCCGCAGGTGGCCGCGGTCTGCGTGTACCCCGACCTGGTGGCCACCGCGAAGTTCGAGCTGCGCGGTACCGGGATCAATGTGGCGAGCGTGGCCACCGCGTTCCCCAGCGGGCGTTCCAGCCTCGCGATCAAAGTGCAGGACACCAAGGACGCGGTCGCCTCCGGGGCCGACGAGGTGGACATGGTGATCGACCGGGGCGCCTTCCTGTCCGGTCGGTACGGTCTGGTCTTCGACGAGATCGCCGCGATCCGTGAGGCGGCCGGCGACGCGCACCTGAAGGTGATCCTGGAGACCGGCGAACTGGTCACCTACGACAACGTCCGGCGGGCGTCCTGGCTGGCGATGCTGGCCGGCGCCGACTTCATCAAGACTTCAACCGGCAAGGTGTCCCCGGCCGCGACCCTGCCGGTCACGCTGGTGATGCTGGAGGCCGTCCGGGACTACCACGAGGCGACCGGCCTGCACATCGGCGTGAAGCCGGCCGGCGGGATCCGGACCGCCAAGGACGCGATCAAGTACCTGGTCACCGTCAACGAGACGGCCGGACCGGATTGGCTGGACCCGGAGCTGTTCCGCTTCGGGGCGTCCAGTCTGCTGAACGACCTGCTGATGCAACGCACCAAGCTGGCCACCGGGCACTACCCCGGACCCGACTACTTCACGCTGGACTGAGGCATGAGCAGATTCGAGTACGCACCCGCGCCGGAGTCCCGGGCGATCGTCGACATCAAGTCGTCGTACGGGTTGTTCATCAACGGCGCCTTCACCGAAGCGACGGACGGCAAGCCGTTCAAGACCGTGAGCCCCGCCTCCGAAGAGGTGCTGGCCGAGGTCAGCGAGGCCGGTCCGGCCGATATCGACCGCGCGGTCAAGGCGGCCCGGAAGGCCTACGACAAGGTCTGGGGCCCGATGGCGGGCCGGGACCGGGCGAAGTACCTGTACCGGATCGCCCGGCTGATCCAGGAGCGGTCGCGTGAGCTGGCGGTGCTGGAGTCGCTGGACAACGGCAAGCCGATCCGCGAGTCCCGCGACGTCGACCTGCCGCTGGTGGCCGCGCACTTCTTCTACTACGCGGGCTGGGCGGACAAGCTCGAGTACGCCGGGGCCGGTCCCGACCCGCGGCCGTTGGGTGTCGCCGCGCAGGTGATCCCGTGGAACTTCCCGCTGATGATGCTCGCGTGGAAGATCGCGCCGGCCCTCGCGGCGGGCAACACCGTCATCCTGAAGCCCGCCGAGACGACCCCGCTGACGGCGCTGGCCTTCGCGGAGATCTGCCAGCAGGCGGACCTGCCGCCGGGCGTGGTCAACATCGTCACCGGCGCCGGCCGGACCGGTCAGGCACTGGTCGAGCACGACGGCGTCGACAAGGTCGCGTTCACCGGGTCGACCGCGGTCGGCCGGGCGATCGCCAAGGCGGTCGCGGGCACGGACAAGAAGGTCACGCTCGAACTGGGCGGCAAGGCGGCAAACATCGTCTTCGAGGACGCCCCGATCGACCAGACCATCGAAGGCATCGTCAACGGCATTTTCTTCAACCAGGGCCACGTCTGCTGCGCCGGTTCGCGGCTGCTGGTCCAGGAGAGCGTGTACGACGAGGTGCTGGCCCGGCTGAAGCGCCGGATGTCCACGCTGCGGGTCGGTGACCCGCTGGACAAGAACACCGACATCGGCGCGATCAACTCGGCCGAGCAGTTGACCCGGATCCGCGAACTGTCCCAGATCGGCGAGGACGAGGGCTCCGAGCGCTGGTCGCCGGAGTGCGAGCTGCCGACCCAGGGCTTCTGGTTCCCGCCGACCGTGTTCACCGGCGTCTCCCAGGCGCACCGGATCGCCCGTGAGGAGATCTTCGGGCCGGTGCTGTCCGTGCTCACCTTCCGGACGCCGGCCGAGGCCGTGGAGAAGGCGAACAACACGCCGTTCGGGCTGTCCGCCGGGGTCTGGACCGACAAGGGCTCCCGGATCCTGTGGATGGCCAACCAGTTGCGCGCCGGCGTCGTCTGGGCCAACACGTTCAACCGCTTCGACCCGACCTCGCCGTTCGGCGGCTACAAGGAGTCGGGCTACGGCCGCGAGGGCGGCCGCCATGGTCTGGAGGCCTACCTTGCCCACTAAGGAGTCGTCGCAGCGCTTGGACGTGCGCAAGACCTACAAGCTGTACGTCGGCGGCGCCTTCCCGCGCAGCGAGTCCGGCCGGTCGTACGTGGTGAACGATGCCAAGGGCAAGTTCCTGGCCAACGCCTCGCAGGCGTCCCGCAAGGATGCCCGGGACGCAGTCGTCGCCGCCCGCAAGGCGTTCGGCGGCTGGTCCACCCGGACCGCGTACAACCGCGGCCAGGTGCTCTACCGGATCGCCGAGGTGATGGAGGGCCGGCACGAGCAGTTCAGCGCCGAGGTCGCATCGTCCGAGGGCCTGTCGATCAGCAAGGCGCGCGCGGTCGTCGACGCGTCGATCGACCGCTGGGTCTGGTACGCCGGCTGGGCCGACAAGCTGGCCCAGGTGGTCGGATCGAGCAACCCGGTGGCCGGCCCGTACTTCGACTTCTCGTTGCCCGAGGCAACCGGTGTGGTGGCGCTGCTGGCTCCGCAGGACTCCAGCCTGCTCGGCCTGACCAGCGTCATCGCCCCCGCGATCGTGTCCGGTAACACGGCGGTCGTGGTCACGTCCTTCGAGCGTCCGCTGCCGGCTGTGACGCTGGGCGAGGTGATGGCGACCTCGGACGTCCCGGGCGGCGTCGTCAACATCCTCACCGGTTCGGCGACGGAGGTCGGTCCCTGGCTGGCATCGCACGCCGATGTCAACGCCATCGACCTGGCCGGCATCTCGGATCACGAGGAAGCCACCGCCCTCGAAGCCGCCGCGGCCGAGAACCTCAAGCGGGTCCGCCGCCCTGCGGTCGAGGACTGGACGGAGAACCCCGGCCTGTCCCGCCTCACGCAGTACCTGGAACTGAAGACCGTCTGGCACCCGATCGGGGTCTAGGGCCGAACTGAGGTGACGCCATGCCGCCAAGGGAACTACCTTGGCGGCATGTTGTTTGCTGCCAAGCCGATTGCCGGCGACCGGGTCGCTGTGGTGTCACCTTCGGGCGGGTTGCCTGAGGTGTTCCCGGCGCCGTACGAGCTCGGGATCGACAGGTTGCGGGACCTCGGGCTCGAGCCGGTGGAGTATCCGAGCACGCGGAGGCTTCACGCGACGCCGGAGGAGCGGGCCCACGACCTGCACGCGGCCTGGGCCGATCCGACGATCCGGGCGGTGATCGCGACGATCGGTGGCGACGACCAGATCAGTGTGCTCAAGCACCTCGATCCGGCCGTCTTCCGGGCCGATCCGAAGCCGTTCTTCGGCTACAGCGACAACACGAACCTGCTGAACTTCCTGTATTCACTGGGACTTCCGGCCTTCCACGGCGGCAGCGTGATGGTGCAGTTCGGTCGTGGCGGTGCGATGCACCCCGACAGCGAGCGCTCCCTGCGGGCCGCCCTCTTCACCTCCGGCGACTTCGAGCTGACCCCGGCGACCGGCTGGACCGACCACGATCGCGACTGGGCCGACGCCACCAACCTCAAGACCGAGCCGGAGCTCTTCCCACCCACCGACTGGGGATGGCACGGCCCCTCGACACCCGTGGCCGGCAAGCTCTGGGGCGGTTGCCTGGAGATCCTCGACTGGCAACTCGCCGCCAATCGCTGGATGCTCCCGGCCGAGGAGTACTCCGGTGTCCTGTTCCTCGAAACCAGCGAGGAGCTTCCGTCCGCGGATCAGGTGTACCGGATTCTGCGGAACCTGGGAGAACGCGGTCTGCTGGCCCGGTTCGAGGCCGTGCTCTGGGGGCGCCCGAAGTCTTGGTCGCTCGAGCACCACACGAGCCCTGAAGAGTCCGCTGCGTATGTCGAAGCGCAGTACGCGGCCGCTCAGCGTGCGCTGGCGGAGTACGACCCGTCGGCCTTGCTGGTCACCGGTCTCGACATCGGGCACACCGATCCGCAGTTGGTGCTCCCCTACGGCGGCAGCGTCTCCATCGATCCGGTCGCTCGCCGGATCACCGTCACCTACTGATTTCAGCGGATCGTCGTGCGGGTGAGCGCGGGGTTGGGGTCGGGGTAGCAGGCGACCGGGGACTTGAGGGTGACGAACTTCCACTTGATCGTCGCCTGCAGGTTGAGGCCGGGATTGTCGAAGCTCGTGCCCTGCAGCCTGGTCTCGATCACCTTGCCGCGCGCGCCCGCCTTCAGGCGGACGGACAGCGACGGCAGTTGGTAGGTCGCGCCGCCGGGGATCGGCCCGCTCACCCGGACCGTGAGCACGCCGTTGTTCCGTTCGAGGGTCGGCGTCGAGCCGAGCCCGGAGCCGCCGGTCAGCCGGGCGCTGACGTACGAGGTGTTGTTCGGGATCGGGATCCGCAGCGACAGGTCGCGGACCTCCTTGAGCTTGAACCCCTTCACCTCACCGGGCAGTGAGCCGGGCTTGAGATCGACCGCGATCGTGAAGCGCGCACCGGGCGTCACGGTCGCCGGCGCCTTCGCGTCCACGCCCTGCCGCAACGAGAAGGTCTGCCGCCCGAACTTCGTGTCGGCCCGGCACGCATAACTGGCCGTCGGAACCCCCGGTACTGCGGGCTGCGGGCTCGCCGCCGCTGGAACAGTGACCGCCGGGAACAGCGCGACCGCGAGAACTGATGACTTGCGCAACCACATCATGATGCAGTGAGTAGTCATATGACTACCGTACGGAGTCAGGCGGTGCCCTGGCTGCCCACGTCTCGCCTGGTGATCAGCGGCCGATGAGGAACCAACTGCCGGCGGCGGCTGCCAGGAACAGGATCGGCAGGGAGAGGAGGAGCCAGCCGCGCCTGCTTCGGCGAGCTCGCGCCGCCTGGGCGACCGTAGTACCGACTTCGTCATGGTCGCTGAGGGTTGTGCGTTGCGCTGCCAGTACCGGCGCTTCCTGCTCCAGCCGGTAGGCCTCGGCCTCGAGCCGGTCGGCGAGCGAGTCCGCGCGGTTCCAGCGGTCGCCGACGCGATAGGCGAGAGTCCGCGCCAGGATTTCGTCGAGCTGGCCGATCGAATCGTGCAGAAGGGGCCGCAGGCTCGGCGGATTGCTGTCCGGGTCGCGCTGGAGCACGTCAGTGATCGAGGACGCGACGAAGGGCGGCCGGCCGGTCATCAGGGCGTAGGTCACCGCACCGACCGCGTAGACGTCGGCCCGCTCGTCGAAACCACCGTCTCCGCGACCCTGCTCCGGAGCCATGTACGACGGGGTGCCCACGGCCTGGGTCAGTCCGGACGCCTCCGCGGCGCGCTTCGCCAGGCCGAGGTCGGCGAGCACGATCCGATGCGTACCGCCGCCGGACTCGACCGCCTGGGACGGCCGGAGCAGGAGGTTCGCCGGCGTGATGTCGCGGTGGACGACGCCCTCCTCGTGCAGGGCGGCGACGGCCCGGGCCAGGTCCGCGCCCCACCAGAGCGCGTCGGCCGGGTCGAGCGAGCCGTGCGAGAGCACCTCGGCGAGAGAGCCGCCGCTGACGTAGTCCATCACGAAGTACGGGCGGCCGTCGGGCAGTTGGCCGAGGTCGAACACCCGGACCACCCGGTCGCTGGCGATCCGGCGCATCAGCCGGGCCTCGGACAGGAACCGCTCGCGCACGTCCGCGCGCGAGGCCCAGTTGTCGGCCAGCACCTTGACGGCGACGTCCACGTCGAGGTCGTCGTCGTAGCCGCGCCAGACCGTCGCGAAGGCGCCTGCGCCGATTTTCGACTGCAGCCGGTAGCGTCCGATGACATCCATCCGGGCTATTGTCGACGACTGGGCGGGTGATGGCTAACACCGGCGCCGCCCGGCGACACGGAAAGGCGAGCTGGGGGAGCATGAACGAGGAGCTGGAAGACCTCGCGGCCAGGGCGGCGGCGGGCGACGAAAGCGTCGTGCCCGAACTGCTCCAGGCAATCCGCCCGCAGGTGCTGCGGCGGGTGGCGAAGTTCCTGCCGTTCCGCGAGGACGCCGAAGAGGCCGCGCAGGACACGCTGCTGACGGTGGCGACCAAGATCCACACCTTCAAGGGCACCGGCAGCTTCGCCGGCTGGCTGACCGTGGTCGCGACGAACTGTGCCCGGCAGACCTACCGCTCGCTGAAACGCCGCTCCGTCGAGCAGTCCGCAGAGGTGCTGCCGGAGTCGGTGGATCCGCGGACCACGTCGGTGATCGCCGGCTCCCGCCTCGACCTGCTGGAGGCACTGGAAGCACTCGAGGCGAACCACCCGCAGTTGGTCCAGCCGCTCGTCCTCCGCGACCTCGGCGCGATGACGTACGCCGAGATCGCCGACGAACTGGCCGTCCCCCTCGGCACCGTCAAGGCCCGCATCCACCAGGCCCGCAAGGAAGTAGCCGAACACCTCACCATCCGCTGACCGCAAAACACCGCGCCTGAAGGCGAAGGCCTTCAGGCGCGGTGTGGTTGGAAGAATGTCAGCGGAGGTTCTGTCGCTGGGCTCCGGGGTCGATGGTCTTGGCGGTGGTCTGCGCGACGGCCGGGTTGGCCGCTACGCCCATCCACTGCTGCAGGATCTGGGTCGCCTCCGTGCGCTCGGCGGCCGGCAGGCCGCCGATGTTGGAGCCGTGGTTGCCGTTCGGAACCGTGTACCAGTGCGAGTCACGCGTCCCCGGGCCCGGCTCGAACTTCTCCGCGCTCCACGGGTCGTTCTCGCCGTACACGAACAGCATCCGCTGTCCGGAGAACCGCAGCCACAGGTCCACGTCGAGCATCGCGGTCTCCTCGTGCCGGGGCTCGATCGCGTCCGGTACAGCGGCCGGCGCGTCCCCCGCCTCGCGGTAGTGGAGCAGTCCCTTCAGCCAGGTGGTCTTGCTCGCCACGTCCGGCCAGTTCAGCTGCTGGGTCGCCTGGAAGTAGTACGGCAGGAACCCCGCGGTGCCCTCGTCGGTGTAGAACGACCAGCCGGAGATCCGGTCGATGAAGTCGAACAACTCCTGGTCCGTCGCCGCCGCGGTCCCCGGTACGGACGGGCAGTCCGCCTGCGACCCGTACTGCCAGAAGGCGAACGGCGTGTCCAGCACGGCCGCCTCGAACGCGCGATCCGCCGAGCCGAAGGTGGCGTCGTAGGTCAGCCCGTTCTGCGCCGCGTACGCGGTCAGCTTCGCGACCATCGCGGTCCGGCGGAGCAAGGAGTTGCGCTGCATGTTCCGCAGGGCCAGGTTGCAGCTCGCGTCGGTCCCGGCATTCTGGATGAAGTCGACGTAGTTGTCCTTGCGGTTGATCACGTCCTGCGGCGCCACGTAGGCCACGGTGGCGTCGACGTCGTTGGGGTAGAACCTGCGGTGGTACACCGAGGTCATGCCGCCCTTGCTGGCTCCCGTCGACACCCACTTGCCGGAGTACAGGGCCTGCTTGAAGGCTGTGACGATCCGGTGGTGGTCGCTCGCGGCCTGCCAGATGTTCAGCTTTGACCAGTCCTTGCTGGCCGGCGTCGAGGCGTTGAAGAACCGCTGCTCGACGTTCACCTGGTTGCCGTCGACCAAGCGGGTCGGCTCCGAGGTGAACGCGCCGCCGACGCCGCCGTACCCGGTCGTGTGCAGCACGGTCGGCCGATCGAAGCCGCGGTGCCACAACGTCACCCGCTGCTCGAACTTCTCGCCGTTCGGCTTCCGGTGGTCGGCGGGCTGCGTGTACTGCAGTACGAAGAACGGCTTGCCGGCCACGACGCTGCTGCTCTGGATCCGCAGGCCCGGGATGGTCGCGAGTTTCACGCTCACCTCCGCGACCGGATCAGCAGCCTGTACGACGGGCGCGGCCGCCGCCGTGGTGATCGCGGACCCCGCGACCAGCGCGACAGCCAACGCGACAAGGGGTAGACGGGTGAACCGGCGCATCGGCGAAGCTCCTCAGTGGTCGGGCGTCACATCGGGAAGAGCCTAGGCGCCACCACCGTGAACCGCGACCCGCTACGTCCGACCCTGGGGATAACCTTCGCGGGCCGCTTCGACGAGTCCGCCTGGGTCCCGCAGTCAGCGACCGAGCGCTGCATTCTCGTTGCGCGACGCAGAGCTACGGCGGCGTCTCCAGAGCAGCGGCGAGAGCGCGAGTGCGAGCGTGATCAGTACTGCACCTCCCCCGACTGCCAGGCCGAGTTCGAGTCCCGGGGGCTGGTAGTCGCAGCTGATCGTCCGGGTGGGGCCGGGCAGTTCGACCGCGAGTAGTCCGCCGTAATCTGCCGGCTCTTTCCACTCGCCGTCGTCGGTGGAACACCGCCAACCGGGCAGCCGACCGGTGCCGATCACCGCGATGCCGGTGCTACCGGATTTGAGGGTCGCGCGGATCGAATGCCCACCGGCCTGTACGGCGACCGCGCCGTTGGCCTCGAGCGTCGCGATGGCCTTCGCCAGCCGATCGGCGTCGAGGCAGCCCAGCGCACCCTCCGCCAGGTCAGCGGCCATCCGCTTGCCCCTGACCTCGACCGCGACCAGGCCGGATACCGGAACCTTGCCGAGCTCAACCATCGCGCTGCTCGTATAGACCCCCGGTCGGCGGGCTGCCGTCAGGGGCAACCAGTTCCCTCCGGTGAGTCGTGCCGTACCCCAGGCGTTCGGCAGGTGCAGGTACACGGTGGAACCGGGCCGGCAGGTGGCACTCAGGTTCTGCGTGCCGCGGCTGACCTTGGTCGCCTGGTACTGCGGCACCTCGTAGACCCTGGCTCCTAGGAGTCGCTCTTGGATGGCATAGGCGGTGGTGTTCGCCGGTGTCTCGGGGAGGGGTTCGGGACGCACCGTGACCAGGGGTGGCGTGTCCAGGCGGATGGTCGCCTCGGCTCGATCGAGTCTGGCGCCGATGGAGAAAATGGCGTTGGTGACGGGGTTGTCCATGGTGTAGGAGGCGCGGCCGTAGCCGGACCAGCCGAAGCCGAGCCCGGTCAGTGTGTGACTGAGGGTCTCGGGTAGCAGGCTGCTGTAGAAGCCGGGGCCCTGGCCGCCGAGCAGCATCGGATCGTTGGGGGTGGTGGTGGTGCCTGGGTCGGTGCGGTAGTTCGGCCAGCCGTTGGCGGCGGTGACGCTGTCGCGCAGTGCCTGTTGCCGTGCGCCCCAAGCTGGAGCGGAGGCGCCGAGGATATCGCTGCGCCGGTCGTCGACGACCACTGCGCTGTAGGTGAGCTCGGCTGCGGCGACGGCGATGAGTCCGACGCCTGCGAGCAGGGCTGTCGCTCGGTGGCGGCGAAGGTGTCTGAGGGCCAGCATCGCGACCACCAGCGCAGCAGCGGACAGCGCCAGCACGTGCAGCGAGTGGCGGGTCAGGAATTTGTGGTCTTGGACGTAGAAGCCGAGTGCCGTCAGGAGGAGGGTGGCTGAGGTGAGTGCGATCCAACTGGGTGGACGGTCGGCGGCCGAGAGCCAGGCGAGGATGACCAGGACGGCGCACAAGACGAAGGCTTGGCGGTACTGGCTGCCATTGGGGCTGTCGAAGCCATGCCAGACGACATGCGTAGGTTCCCACAGGAACGAGGCGCCGAGAGCCACGGCCAGCAGAGTCCAGACGATGCGGGTGCGGGCAGCGACGGTGCCGTTGAACGGCAGTGACAAGGCGAGCAGGAAGGCTGCGGTTCCGACGTACAGGCTGGCACTGCGGCCGACCCCCTCAGTCAACGGAATGAGGCGGGCGAGGAAGGTTTCGAACGGGACGGGGATGAAAGTCCCCGAGGGGGAGGGTGCGGCCAGGCCGTTGGCCTTGACTACTGGCAGCAGGATCGGGGCCGAGGCAGCGATGCCGAGGACCACGGTGACGCCGTGGCGTAGTACCGCGCGGAACCGGTCCGGCCAGCGCAGGTCGCCGGCGAGAATCCGGGCCAGGAGAACAAGGCCGCCGGCGATGGTGGCCATGTAGGCGGTGTAGAAGTTCGACATCCAGAACAAGGCGACGACAGTGACGCCGAGGATGCGGTGCTGCCGTTTGATCGACCATTCCGCGACCAGGCAGAACAACGGCAGGGCGATGAGGCCGTCGAGCCACATCGGCACGTAAGCGCCGTCGTCGATGGCCCAGCCGCACAGTCCGTAGGAGGCCCCCAACAGCGCCGCCAGCCAACGCGGTCCGGGGCGCATCCGGATCAGGTAGGCGGCCATTGCCGCCGCAGCCAGCGCCAGTTTCGCCACGGTGATGACGAACACAGCCAGGTCGATGCGGTCGCGGGGGAACACCCCGACCAGCAGTGACAGCGGGCTGCCCAGATCGACGCCGTAGTCGGCCCAGAACCCGACTCCGAAACCGCTTTGCCAGTTGAAGAACAGATCACCTTGGGCCTGGCCGTGCAACACGTCCCACAGATGCGCGAAGAAGGGCACGTACTGCGTACCCAGATCGTTCGTACTACGCGACGCGGCCCCGAAGGGAAAGGTCCCCCGCACCATCCCCGCCACCGAGAAGGCCACCGCCGCCAGTACACCGGCCAGCCAGATCTCCAGGCCCCGGATCCGCCAGGCCCTCACCGCGCAGGACCGGCCGGGCCGCCCGGTACGACGCCTGGCGGCGTCAGGTTGGTTTCTTTGACGAGGTAGTGCGGGCGCTGTTTGCTCTCATAGTAGATGCGGCCGATGTACTCGCCGATCACGCCCAGCATCACCATCTGCAGACCACCCAGCCCCGTGATCGCGGCAATCAAAGTGGCGTAGCCGGGCATCGTCACGCCCTGGGTCGCGGTCACTATGACGACCCAGATCGCGTAGGCCACCGCGATCAGGCTGAGCAGCGTGCCCATGTAGACCGCCGCCCGTAACGGCTTGTTGTTGAACGACAGCAGACCGTCCAGGCCGTACTCGAACAACTTGGGGAACGACCACCTGCTCCGGCCACCCTCGCGCTTCACGTTCTCGTACTCGAACACGGCCGACTCGAACCCGATCCAGGCGAACAACCCCTTGGAAAACCGGTTGTACTCCTCCAGCTTCAGCAACCCGTCCACCGCACGCCGCGAGATCAGCCGGAAGTCGCCCACCCCGTCCATCAACTCGACATCGGCCCACTTGTTGATCAACCAGTAGTAGGACCGCGCGAAGAACGTCCTGCTCGCCGGATCACCAGCCCTGGTCCGCCGCGCGATCACCTGATCGAAACCACGGCCGTGCAACTCCAGCATCCGCCCGATCAACTCCGGCGGGTGCTGCAGATCGGCATCCATCAAGATCACCGCGTCGCCACCGGCGTGGCGCAGGCCGGCCAACATCGCGGCTTCCTTGCCGAAGTTCCGGCTGAACGACAGGTACCGCACCGACGGATCAGCCGCGGCGATAGCGGCCACCGCCTCGAGCGTGCCGTCCTTGCTGCCGTCGTCGACGTAGATGACCTCGTACGGCTCGTCAGTGGCCGCCAGCTCACGACTGACCGCCTGATGGAACCGCTCGATGACGTCGACCTCGTTGAAACAAGGGACCACCAGCGTCAACCGCATTGCACTCCTAGCCTCGTCCGACCGGACTGATCCACTTCCCGCGAGGCGGTGCATCCGAACGGATCGCACGTACCGCCGTCTACCACGTGTCCGGAGGGGCGAACCGGTTCTATAGGGAGATGGTGGCCATCAGCAATAAGTTGCCTGCCGAGGAACAATTCGATGGAAACTGCTGGTGTCACTGCCTCGAGGCAGCCGGCGGCTGCGCTTCAGAAGGCCTCTCGGCGCGCTCGATCACCGCCCGGTCCACGGCGAACCGCGGGAAGATCCGGCTGGTGGTCATGGCGATCGCCATCCCCGACCGGATCGTCGCGGTGCCCGCGATCTCGGCGAAGAACCGGTCGCCGTACGGCGCGGTCAGCTCGGTCTGGGTCGGGTGCCAGCCCCCCGGCGGTGGCGAACAACTCGGTCACGCCGATGCTCGGATCGGTCATGATCCGGGACCAGGCTGCCTCCTTACCGTCGAGCCAGTCAGTCACCCGGAGCCGTCTGCGTCGCCGCGCCGTTCCCGAGCACGATCCAGTCCTCGGGGCACTTCACCGTGATCGTCTACGGCGCCTTCAGATCCGGCTGATCGAAACAGGCGAAGTACCGCGGCGCGGACTCCAGCGAGGACATCCCGTACTAATCCACCCGCCCATCCGCCGCATCGACCGACCGCACCATCCCCTCACCGTCAGCCGAGTACTTCATCCGCGCCTCAACGACGAGTTCGTTCTCGGCCTGCAGCCCTTCCAGCCACAACCGCCCGTCATCCAGCCCGCCCACCTCGACACCGACCCCGTTGAGCAACACCGAGACAAGCTCATCCGGCTTCACGTCGACGAACGTCCGGTCCGCGGCCGCCGCGAACCGAACTGTGCTCACCGCCCCGAAGACCTTCTCCCCCAACGTCAGATCGAAGGCGATCCGGTAGGACCGAACATCAAGAACAGCGGCCCGGTAAGGGCTTCTTTCACAGTGAGAGCAGGCATACCCGGACGCTAGCAACCCCTGGTCTAAACAGGCCGATCGCGCTCATGGCGGAGGTACAGGCCACGCACCCAAGATCGCACCCACCCGGCTAGTCGGCTTCGTTGCGCTGTTCAGGTGTGGCCTCCGAAGCTGCCTTCCGCCGCCGGATCTGCAGCGTCGCGGCAGTCGTCGAGAAAATCAGGGCGAGTGCGCCGATCCAGTACAGGATGCTGAGTTCTTCCGTATACCCGACACCCATCGCGATGAAGCTCGCGGCCACCGCGACGAACCAGAAATCACTGACCTGGTCGCGCCGCGCGCCTACGTACCACAAGCCGGGAGCTGCCACGACGATCGCAACGAGAACCAGCGACTGTTCGTCGGCCATCAATCACCATCCATTGCGGAATGCGCGATACCCGTAATAGACGTTGACCGAGATCGACGCCGCGGCCCTGTACGGCTTACGCCGAGCATGGAACCTCCAGTTCGCCACATGACGCCTGGGCTTGACCCGGTGCTTGAATCCTCCGCGGTGCCGGGCGAACCTGCTTCGGAACGTCGTGGCTGCCTTTCCGGCCGCACCACGATGCCTCCCGACATACTTGAAACCGCGGACGGGTCGAACCCTCGACCCGATGAGGTCGATCGCGAAGTTTCCTGCCGCCTTGCGCCGCGTGACCCGTCGCCCGCGGTCATCGCCGTGCTTGTACTGATAGTAGTTCCACGCGCCACTGGCGATCAGTGACGCCCCGATCGCAACACCACACGCGCCGGCGGTGGCGACGATACAAGCACCCGCCGCGACGAAGCCGGTCACTGTCGCGGCCCGTCGCAAGAACTTCCGCCAGCCGAAGCGACCGTCAAGATCGAAGCTGTTGACGGGGTCGGTCGGATACGTGTACGCGTTCGGGTTACCACCTGCCACCGGATCAGCGCTCGTGAACAGCCCGGTGACCCGGTTGTACAAACGGACGCCCATGAGCACCAGGCCTGTGCCCAGGGTGGCGCGTTGCTTTGACCCGAGCCAGCCATAGTCGACAGCCCCAGTCAACGAGGTGTTGCTACCGGAGGCGATGCCGTATTCGTCGTAGGAGTTCCAACCGCCGATGCTCGTGGCCACAGCGCCGCCAGTCGGCAATTCAACGGTCGTGACGACGTCCCCGTGAGGGTTGCCGATCGTGAGGTCGGCTGCGCCGGTCTGGTCAACGGTCAGGCTGAGATCGTCACCGATGAGTTCGGCGTAGCGCTGTGTCGTCGCTCCCTGAGCGATCCAGGTGGGGTTATCCGAACTGTCCGTGTAGTGGCGGACGCTCTGCTGCATGCCGGTGACGGACTCGGTGGCGCGACGATCCACCGCGTCCAGGGTGAACGACGTGGTGGTGCCGGCCTGCGTGATGGAGCGCGCCAGATCATTGTCGTAGTAGGCAAGGGTGATGTCGCCGTCCCCGGGGTGCGGTGCGTCCGAGGCAGGCAGGGTGGTGGTGCGGCCCAGCAGGTCGTAGACGTAGTTGCCGGTGCCGTTGGCGCCCGTAGTGGGACGGTCAGCGGTGTCGAAGGCGCGGGTGACCGTGGTCCCGCCTGCTGTGGTGCAGGTACCGTCGGCAGCCGCCGGGGCCGTCGTCTTGCCGAGCCTGTTCTCGTTGCGGTCGAAGATGTAAGTGCGGGTGGTGCAGCCAGGTGTTTCCGCCGGGTCGGTGACGTCTACGCCGGTGGTTGCGGCGGTGCGGTCTCGGACCTGGGTGAGGCGGCCGGCGTTGTCGTAGGTGTAGGCGCGGTCGTATCCGATGGCGTCGCCCGGGGCGTTGTCAGCGTCGCCGGTGAAGGCGGAGCCGTCGGGCGTCCACTCGCGGGCGATCCGGCCGGTGACGTCGTTGTCGAGGGACCACGACAGCCAAGGTCCGTCTGGGTCGACCGTTGTCGAGCCGTCGTCGTTGAGGTTGGTGACCTGGCCGGTGTAGCGCAGGCCGACCGGTTCGCCGACGTTGTCGAAGTCGTTGTACTGCGTGATTCCGCCGGGCAACTTCTGGGTGGTCAGTGAACCGTCGGCGTCGTAGGCGCCTGTAGATGTCCAGGTGGACCCGGCGGTCGTGACCTCCACCTTCGTGGCGACACCTCGGCGCTCGGCTTTGCCTGCGGCATCAGTACCGTCATAGGTGTAGCGGGTGGAGCCGTTCGCGTCGCTGACAGTCGCAACCGATCCCCCGGCGTCATAGACGGTCGTGGTGACCTGCTCGCCGGACGGTTGATAGGTCGTCTGTCGCCCCCAACCGTCATAGCCCGTGGTCACGCTCGTCGTCGACCCATCCGCTGCCTTCGCAGTGACGACCGTCGGCTCCCCCGTGTTCGGGTCATAGCTGGTCGTCTTCTCGGTGTTGGGAGTCGAGCCCGCCAGACCACTGACCGTGGTCTTGGTGGTTTGAGTACGGCCGTCGAGGAGGTAGGTCGTGGTGCTGGTGCGCGTCACCGAACCCGACGTCTCGACCACTGTCTTCGGGGTCAGAAGCCAGGTGAGGTCGCTCGTTGTCGTCATCGGCATCGTCGGCATCGCACCGGTGGCGGACGTCGGCGCCGCGGCCGGATAGGTCTTGCAGACCAGGCCGGCCCACTGCGGTTTCGCACCACACTCCGGGAAGCTCGAGTTGGCGGCTGCCGCGTAGTAGACGGTCTTGGTCGTTCCCGCGTCCGCGCCGTTCGAAGCCGGCTGACGGCTCTCGATCGCGCGGCCTTCGGCGTCGAAGCGGGTGAGCTTCACGATGTCGCCGGTGCTGTTCGTGCCGTCGAGGTCGACGTCGGTGATGGTCTTGCCGGCCTGACCCAGGGCCCAGCCATCAGTATCGCCCGGGACTGAAGGGCCGTAGTCGGTGAGCGACTGCGAAGTCAGTTCGAGATCGGTCCCTGTTCCCGGGTCGTGGGCGTAGGACGCCGTCTTGGTCAACAGTCGATAGGGCAGATTCGTTGCCGGGTTGATGCCTGCGTTAGGCGCGCCTTCGTCGAACGTCATGCGACTGTGGGCGCGAATCCACTTGATCGTGCCGTCCTTCAACGCCGCGAAGCGCGACGGGCTGTACGTGTCGGTCACGAACGTGCCGGCAGGCGTCAGCACGGTATCGCCCCCGGCGTTCCTGATCTCGCTGTTGTAGACCATCAGCGAGGCGACCTGATCCACGGATGCGCCCGACGGCAAGGAGCCGTCGATTACCGCACGGAGGGCGCGCTCGTCGAGTTCGCGGACGGTGTTGCCCTGCTCGTTGTAGTCGGTGGACGTGTACTGCCAGTCGCCGGCGCCGTACTTGGCGGTGTTGATCGTGTAGCCCGAGGCGTCGGTGTACTGGAGGTCGGCGTACTGCCAGTCGTCCGTGGTTGGCGAACCACTCAACGGACGGTCCGGGCCGAAGACCGCGAATCCGTTGGTGGGCGTGGCTTTCTGGTTCCAGCGGGCTACCGACGTGGCGGACAGATCGGGCAAGCCCGCACCTGACAGCGGTACGTCGTACACGAACTTCGCGAGGGTCGCCGTACCGCCGGTCGGGTCGCCGGTTGGGCGGTCGCGCTTGACGGTGTCGAGCTTCTCACGCTGGTCGACGGTGACGTAGTCCAGTTGGAACGGGATCTGGCCCGCGGGCTTCACCGACGTCAGGTGGTTCGAGGTGTTGTAGCCGTACTCCGTGCTCAGGTTGGAGCGCGGGTCGGTGACCTTCGTGAGTCGGCCGTTGCCGTCATAGGTGTAGTTCGCGACCCGGGTGGAGTCCATCGCGGGACCGCCGGCCTTGTCCGGGTTGTAGATGTCGAGCCATGCCTCGGTCAGGCGAGCGCCGCCGCCGATGGTGCTGTAGACGAAGCGGAGTGCGCGGCAGCCGGGGTTGAGGGTTCCCGTGGCCGGGCAGGTGACGCCGGGTGGGGCCGGCGCGAGGATGCGAGAGATCTGACCCGCGGCGGTGTAGGAGTAGGTGGTCTTCGAGGCGACGCCGGGCTCGGCGATACCAGCCGGGCGGAACAACGTCGCGGCGGACGCACTGGGCACCGCCGCGGGCGTCCAGGTGGTGACAGTGCCGTCGTCCTCGGTGTAAGCGATGACCGTGGCGGCGCCCACGCCGGTGATGGCCAGTTTGGAGCCGTCCAGGTCGGTGTCCTCGTCGGCCGGGACCCATGTGCCGGTGGCGAAGGCGGCGGTGGTGCGGCGCTGGCCGTTCGGGGATTCGAAGATCAGCCCGGTACCGTCTCCGTCGACCAAGGCGATGGTGCCGTCGATGCGGGTCGAGTCGACGATCTCCATGCCTGCCGCGCCCGCGTCGGCGCCGTCGAACTGGCCGACCCAGCCGGGGCCGAAGACACTGCTGACGGTGTTCGGGGCGCCGGCGTACGTGGCGTGGGAGCGGGAGATCGACAGGTCACCGGTGTAGCCCGGGACGGAGATGTCGGTCGAGTCGGTGTTGAACTCGCCGGTCCACAACGCGACCTGGCCGGGGCCGGCCTCGGCGGTGGGGAAACCGTTGCCGAAGGCATGCGGTACCCGCTGGCTCGTCGTGTTGGGGGTTTGCGACCAGGTGCACTGGCTCGATGAGGCGTAGGTGATGCAGACCTGGATGTCGAGGAGAACCGGGACGCGGTCGTTCAGAGTGGTGGGCTGCACGCCGGCGGTGTCGAGGTCCGAGTCGACGTTCGCGTCGATCTTCGCGTTGCCGGTGTCCCACAGGCCGGTGACGCGGATGCCGGCGGAGCCGTTGTCGGTGACGGTCAGCGGGCTCTCGTCGGTGTTCCAGCCGACCGTGTCGTGCTGGCCGTCGCGGCCGTAGCCGGACAGGCGCCAGCGGACCTTGGCCGTGGGGACCGCGGACTGGCCGCGTGGTGGGCCGGAGGCGTCGATCTTGATCGTGCTGGTGGTGGTGATCCGTGGGTTCGCCGTCGGCGTGGCCAGGGAGGAGCCGCCCCAGCCGAAGCTGTACGACGAACTGGCGGACAGGCGGCCCGCCGGGGACTCGGCCTGGACGGAGATGCGGTGCAGGCCGGGGGTGGTCTTCTTGATGGTCACCGTGGTCTTGGCGATCGCGGGATCACTCGACGGGTTGATCTTGATCTGGCCGGCCGCGCCGCCCGGGAAGTTCGTCACGTACGGCTGGCCGTCGACGGTCGCGCGGACGTAGCCGGGGGCGGAGAAGCCGGTGCCGGTTGCGGTGATCGTGCAGACGATGTCGCTTGCCGGGGCGGTGTCCTGCCAGGAGTTGATGCCGTACGGCGCGGGGCAGGAGATCGTCGGTGCGGCCGGCTGCTGCGAGCCCACCCGGACCGGGCTCCAGCCGGACCAGGCCGAATCCTTGCGGCCGTCGTTCGACTTGGCCTTGACGTAGATCGCCGTGTTCTCCGGCAGGTTCACGTTCGGAGTACAGCCTGCTGTGGTGCCGGAGGGGTACACGGCCGACGTACAGGTCGCCTTCAGGCTGGTCGGGCCTTCCGGGCTGGTGTGGAACTCGAAGATGTACTTGACCGTGTTGCCGTCGGCATCGGTCGCCTTGGTCGACACCCAGGGCTTCAGGTACGGCGAGTAGAGCGCGCTGGTACCACCGGGCGGGGCGTACCCGACGGCGGAGACGAAGGTCGGGATCGCCGGCTTCGCGGGCGGGCGGTTCCAGGTCATCGTGATGTACGGGTCGGCGATGCCGGCGGTCGAGTAGAACTTCTTGTACGAGTTCGCGTCCTGCTCGTTCCCCGCGGTGAGGGCGAGGCCGCCGGTCGGGTACGACGCGGTCGACCAGGCCTGCGCGAGGCCCGTCATCGGGATGGAGATCCGGCCACCCGGGCACGAGCCCGAGAACCCCTTCGCGGACGACACCGTGCCGTAGACGCCGCCGATGTCCGGCTGGGAGGTCCAGCGCGAAGCAGTCGTGGCGGGGGTGGCCGAGCGGGCGACGACGGCGCTCGGAGTACAGGAGAGCGAGGAGTGCTGCCACAGCGAGAGCGACGCGGACAGGATGTCCTTGCCGGCGAACTGGGCAGTGGTGAAGTTCAGGAACGATCTGGCCCAGAACGACCCGTCATAGCCGACCTGCAGATCCGTGGAGTTCGACTGGTCCGTGGTGACGCCGGAACGGATCCAGGTGTCGAAGACGGCCTTCGTCGTACCGGTCACGTACGTCGGGTCGACGGTCACCGGGAACACCCTGGCCGGATCCATGAACCACTTCGCGTCCGGCGCGATCACCAGGGTCGCCTTCCCGCGCGACACCTGCTCCACCGTCACCTTCACGGTGGCCTTGTTCACCGGGTCGCCGTTCGGCTTGGTCACCGTGTCCCACATGTAGCCGACGGGGATCGTCGATCGCACGACGTTCCTGGCGTCGACGAACTCGATGGAGCCGTCGGACAGGGAGCGCGGGGTCAGGCCCTTGGTGCGCAGCGGGATCCGGAAGACCGGGGCGGTGGCTGGGCGTTGCTTGACGATGAAGTCGTTCTCGAAGCCGTTACGCCGCGCGTCCAGGACGAGGTCGACGCCCGGTTGGACGTCGGCGTACGTGGCCTTGGTGCCGTTCACGGTTGGCTCGGGGAGCTTCCAGGGGGAGATCCACTCGACCTGGCGGCCCGGTCCCGAGGTCGCCGAGGCGAAAACCTGGCCGGTGGCGGCGTTGCGCTTGCCCAGGCGAAGGCCGTGCTGGTGGCTGCGCGGGGCGATGGTGCCGTCGAGGTTCTTCTGGAGCGTCAGGTCGATCGACTGCCAGCCGCCGTTGGCGGTCTTGAAGCGGATCGGTGCGGCGTGGGCGTCGGTCGTCATGGTCCCGTCAGGGTTCGACCAGGTCGTCGACGTCTCGGTGCGCATCGACTCGACCTCGACGCGCGTGCCTTGGGCCCGAGCCGTCACCGACGCGGAGATCACGTCGGGACGCGAGGCCACCTTCTGCACTGCCGGCTTCGGGTCCTCGGCCGGGGCCGCGGCGGCAGGTTGCCGCGTTTCCAGGGCCGTGGCCAGCAAGGCGAACGACATCACGGCGGCGACGACCCGGGGGAACTTCTGCACCCGGGCACGCTGAGAACGATCCAGAACAAACACTGCGCAACTCCCCCACGCTCACGCTGACCTGAGGCGGCACGGCGACGGGACGATCGCCGCGCGGGCCAGCGACCGCTACATCGGCGGTCGCGCGGAGGCGTTACCGAATCTGCAACAAGCTGCAATTTGCGACGGAGGCCTTGCTGAAGAAGCCGTCGCGGGCGGGTCTGCTCAGCGAGGCGGGAGCTGGGACCGGTCGCGTTCGTGGCGGAGGTAGAGGCCGGTGGCGGTCGAAACGCTGGTGAGGAGCCAGACCGCTACTCCGGCGTCGTCGGCTACGCCGATGATCGGTAGGAGTTCGGGGAGTACGTCGATCGGGGAGACGAGGTAGAGCAAGGCGAAGCCCCAGAGGGCCATTCGGCTGGTTGGTAGGCCGGGGTACTCGCCTCGGCGGGCGGCGCGCAGGAGGCGGGGTAGGGCGCGGGCTCGTTCGAAGACGTCGCCGATGGGCTCCGGCTCGCCCCTGGCGGCCCGGCGGCGCCGCGCGCGGGATCGGCGGAGGAAGCCGAGGCCGACCACCCCGGCGCCGACCAGGAGCAGGCCTGCTCCGACGCCTGCCGCCGGGAGGCCGATGACGTCGGCATCGCGAAACGCCAAGGTCGCCAGCCCCATCAGGCCCAGCAGTCCACCGAAGAACACCATTCATCAACTCTAGTCGCGCCGACCGTACGGGCTACTCGGCGGCGAGGCGGATGTGTTGGGCGAGGGCCTTGGTGGGTGGGGTGGGGCGGGAGGTGGAGTAGCAGAGGAGGTGAGAGCGGGTGGACCAGGTGTCGGTCAGAGGGCGGATGTCCAAGGAGGGGTTGCGGTCTACGGAGCGGAGGGGGGCTATGGCTAGGCCTACGCCGGCGGTGGCGAGGGCGATGAGGGTATGCATGGTCGGGACGAGGGTGCGGTAGCGCGGGGCTGGGGCGTGCGGGCCCAGACGCTTGTCCATCCAGCCGCGGAGGGCGGAGTCGAGGTCCAGGCCGATCATGGGGTGTTCGGCGACTTCGGCGTACGACATGGCTTGGCGGCCGCTGAGTACGCCGCCGGCCTGGCCGATCACTACCAGGGAATCGTCGGCGAGTGGTTCGGTGCGGAGGGTGGTGGAGCCGGACTCGTCGTCGACGACGATGCCGAGGTCGGCCTTTCCCTCGGAGAGCAGGCGAAGCGACTGTGGGGTTCGCTGCTCCGAGACAGTGACGTCGTGCTCGGGATACTCGCGCAGGAAGGAGGCGAGGGCAGCAGGTACCACCCGGTGCATGGCAGAAGCGCCCGACACCAGGACCAGCGGGCGGGAGCGAGACGCGGTGTAGCTCGCGACCGCGCTGTCGAGACGAGCAGTCTGAGCCAGTACTTCGCGCGCGTGGCGGGCCAGCGTCGTACCGGCTGGGGTTGGGCGCACTCCCCTGCGTTCCCGGATCAGCAACTGCACTCCAGCCTGCGACTCGAGCGCCCTGACCCGCGCGCTCGCCGAAGGCAGACTCAAATGCATCTGGGCGGCACCAGCCGTGATCGATCCCTCAGTCACCACATGTACGAAGAGCCGCAGATCGTCCAGGTCGTAGCGCATATCAGCAGCCTATGCCTCTGCCTTAGGCTGAGTACGCAAATCGCGCATTGTGGATCAACCCGGCCGCACCTGATGCTCGGAGCATGCCCCAGCTCCTGATCGTGTTGCTCGCCGGTGTCGCGGCGGGCGCGCTGAACTCCGTCGGCGGCGGCGGGAGCTTCCTGGCGTTCCCTGTGCTGGTCGCAGCGGGCCTGACGCCGGTGACGGCGAACGCGGCGACCACAGTCGCGCTGTTGCCGGGCGTGCTCGCGAGCCTGTGGATCTATCGAAACGACCTCATCCCGCTCCAGCGAACCTCGACCGCGGTACTGACGGGGATGACAGTCGCAGGCGGCGCGCTCGGCGCCGCCCTCCTCCTACTGTTGCCATCGGCATCCTTTGAGACGCTCGTCCCCGGCTTGCTGGTGTTCGCGACGCTGGTACTGATCTTCGGCCGGCGGATCGGCCGACGAGTGCGGGCGACGCGAACGAGGACGATTCTGCTGGGGCAGTTCGTGCTGGCGATCTACGGCGGGTACTTCGGCGGTGCGGTCGGGCTGCTGATGGTCGCCTTCTGGAGCGTCGCCGCAGGCCTCGACCCGGCGAAGGGCAATCCGCTGCGGATCGCACAGCTCGCGGCCGCCTACCTCACCGCGACAGCCATTTTCCTGGTCGCCTCCGACGTCCTCGACCGACCACACGAACTGTCCGTCCTGATCGCCGGCGCGTTGGTCGGCGGCCTCACCGGCGCCGCCGTCGCCCGCAAACTGCCCGCTCGCGTACTCCGTGCGCTCGTGCTGACCTCGGCGATCACCGTGACCGCCGCCTACCTGGCGACATGATCAGCGACGAAGCCCTGGCCCGGCTCGCGGTCGCCTGGGAAGCCTGCCAACTGTCCGAGGCGGCGCGGTTGATCGTGTCCGCCGAAGATCCGATCGCGCAGGCCGATGAGGTGCTCGAGGCCGCCCAGAGGTTCACTCAAGCCATCGCCGAGCTCGCCCAACAGCACGGCACGAAGTGGCAGCCCGAGCCGCGCACGAACGACGACGGTTGGTGGCGGACGAACCTCCACCACCACCCCGAAGAAGCAGCGCAGGACCTCGACGACTGGGCGATCCGCCACCAGGACGGCGAAGACCTCGACTCCGCGCCGGTCTCCCGCCACCTGCACTGACGCACAGTCCGGTAAAGGTTCCCCCAACAGCCGTAACGCTCGGCTTCGTGAGCCGATAGGCGGACGGAGCGAGAACCACCGGTTCTTGCCATCAGCACATTCCTGGGAGTTCTGTTGCGTCTGCGACTCATAGCACCGGTGGCCCTGGCTGCTGTCGGACTGACCTCGGCCCTGGCGCCGGCCGGTGCCGTGGCGAACGCCACCGCGGAGCCGTCCGTGTCGGTGCTCACGCCGGTGATCGACAGCACCATCGGGATGGGCGACCTCCCGGTGAAGGTGGCAGTCGATCTCGGCGGTGCCGCCTCCGGCCGGCTGGATGTCACCCTCGGCTACTACATCAGCGGCCAGACCGACATCCCTGCCGGCAGTTGCGACAGCGGCTGCGAGGTCACCGTCACCGTGAAGATCGGCGACTGGGAGCACCCCCGGCCGGTCTTCGGCTACCACCTGCTCTCAGCGAAGCTGACCACTTCCTCAGGAGCAGAGACCTCTGCCGGCGGCCAGGTCTACTTCAGTGGCCCGGTCGCGGTTGCCGAGGTCCGGCATATCCGAGACAGCCAGGTGTACGGCGAGGCCGTGGTCGACGCTGACGGCACCTTCCGGGTGAGCACGCAGAACCCTCCGGGCGACGCCGTCGCCGAGGTCCGGCTGGTCGACTCCGCCGGGGTGGCCCACCTGACGGCATCCGCGCCGTTCACGGCCACCCGGGGAGTCGCGCACGACGCCCTGTTCGACCTGGACTTCCAGGCTGTTCCGAGCGGCTTGTACCGCCTGCAGACGAGGAACCGCGGTACGGACGGCTTCTACGGTTCGGGCCAGGAGGCCTACGTCCGGGTCAACCACGTGGACCCGGCGGTCTTCGATGCCGCCGACGACAAGCCGCTGGTCGTGGGTACGGCCGGGTTCACCACCAACGTGAAGGTCCAGAGCCCACTGCTCAGCGGCAGTAAACCCAGCACCGTCCAACTGACGGTCGACGGCGTCAACCGCACGACCTCGCTGACGCCGACCTGGCAATCCTGGAACTGGCAGACCCCCGGCCTCGCTCAGACAGTCCACGTCACCATGGACGGTCCCCAACTCGCTCTCGGCACGCACCAGCTGACCCTGAAACTGCTCGATACGACCGGCCGACTGATCGGCAAGCCCGTTGAGCGGACAGTCGAGGTCTCGGACTTCAAGGTCTCGGTGACCGCACCCACGCTCGTGGTCGGCCGCAGGTCCCCGGTCGCGCTCAGCGTCGACGCGCCCGCCGGCCGCCTGCTCAGCCGCTGCGACGTTCAGCTCAGCGCGCCCGGCTACAGCTACGCGGTCGGCTCGTGGTGCGCCCCCAGACGCCGACCTTGCGGGTCTCGCCATTGGTGACCCCTGTCGTCGCAGGCGTGAACACCTTCTCCTTCTACATCCTGGACAACTACCTCGATGGCCGGTCCTACGGCCGCCCGGTCACCGTCTACGCCGCCCGCCGCGCATCGGTCTCCGCGCCGGCCGTCCCGTACGGCGGACGCGGTACGGCGAAGGTCGTCGTCCAGGACGCTCGCAAGGCCAATGTCTGGACCGCGAGCCCTGCCGGGATCACCGTCTACCTGCAGCGCCAGACCGTCGGTACGACGCGCTGGGTGACGCTCGGATCGGCCAAGACCGTCACCGGGGGCATCGCCTCGATCCCCTTCATCAGCGCCACCAACGGCGCTTTCCGGGCGGTGCTCGCGTCGAGCGTGCCGGCGGAGACGCTGATCAGCCCGGCGATCGGCGCGGTGTCCAGCGCGGTCGTCAGCTGGCGGCTCGCGCCGCGCACCGCGATCCGGGGCAGGGCAGTCACGTACGAGGTCGCGGCCGTGCCGTACGACGTCGGCGCGCTCGCGCAGCTTCAGGTCCGCAAGGCCGGTGCCACCAAGTGGACCACCGTCAAGAGTGTGGCGGTGCCGACGACGAGGATCGCGAGGTTCGCCTACGCGTTCCCCAGCGCGGGTTCCTGGTCGGTCCGGGTCTACCGGCCGGCCACCAAGCAGCACGCCATGGGTCTGTCGATGGCGGTCGCCGTCGCGGTGAAGTAGACGCAGTGGGCGTCCGAAGAACCTTGGGACCTGAGGTCCTTCGGACGCCCGGTATATCCGGCAGCTCAGTCGATCAGGCCCTCGACGATCGTGGTCATCCGGTCGACGGGGATGGCGAAGCCGATGCCGATGTTGCCGGAGCGGCTGGAGGAGCCGAGGGTGGCGATGGCCGTGTTGACGCCGACGACCTGGCCGGCCGCGTTGACCAGCGGACCGCCGGAGTTGCCCGGGTTGATGGCGGCGTCGGTCTGGATCGCGGTCTGCCGGGTGCCGCCGTCGCCGAACCGGGCCTGGCGGTTGACGGCGCTGACGATGCCGGCCGTCACTGTTCCCTCCAGCCCGAGCGGTGAGCCGACGGCCAGCACCGGGTCGCCCACCTTGAGCTGCGACGACTTGCCGAGCGTGAGCGCGCGCAGTCCCGAAGGGTCCCCGCTGACCTGGAGAACCGCCAGGTCGTTGTTGGCGTCGACGCCGAGGATGCGCGCGTCCAGGGAGCGCCCGTTCGACAGGACCACTGACACATTGCGGGCTCCTTCCACCACGTGCGCGTTCGTCACCACGTGTCCCTGCGTGTCGATTGCAAACCCCGAGCCGGTCGCCTGACCCGCCCGGACCGACACGACGCCCGGCAGCACGCTCGCCGCGGCGGCGGCGATCGACCCCTGCGCGGCCGCGGGTGGCGCCTCCGCCTGCGGGATCTCCACCGGAGCGCTGACCGCCGGGGTATCACCCCAGTTGCCGGTCACCGCCCCGGCGAGACCACCCGCCAGGACCGACAGGGCGATCCCACTGGCCAGGATGCGACCAGTACGGCGTACAGGGGGTTTGACCGTCACCCCGGCCTGAGGTGCCGCGGCCGGAGAGGGGGGTGCCGGCTGGGCGGAGGCCGGGGTGACGGAGAAGGGGATGCCGACCGGTGCCTGGGGCCCGGCAGGCGGGGCGGCAGGAGGTGGACCGGGTTGGTAGTGCGGCCCGCGGAAGGGATGGCCTAGGTGTGGGCTCATGAGTGGCTCCAAAGGCTCAAGGCAGGCGCGAGAACCACAGCAGCGAGGCCAGGCCGGCCAGCAGTGCCACGGCCAGGGCGATTCCCGCCACCAGGTTGGTGATCTCGCGTTCCTCGGTGGTCCAGCCGATCGACGACTGGAGGTCGGAGTAGACGTTGCGCAGTTCCTCGTCGCTCTCCGCGGAGTAGAAGGAACCGGAGGTCGCGTCGGCCAGTCCGCGCAGGGACTCGGCGTCGGCGGGGACCGGGATCGACCGGCCTTGGAGCTCGACAGTGCCTTCGGGGGTGCCATAGGCGATGGTCGAGACCGGTACGCCGGCCTCGGTCGCCGCGGTCGCCGCTTCCTCTATCGGCCGGCCCGAGGTGTTGCCACCGTCGGACAGCAGCACGATCCGGGTCGGAGGCGGATCCTCGGCGGCATCGGCGTCCAGCGACCGGACGGCCTGCAGGCTCGTCATCACGGCCTCGCCGATCGCGGTGCTGTCGGTCAGCGTCAGCCCTCCGATCGCGTCCACCGTCGCCTGGTGATCGGTGCTCGGCGGCGCGACGACGTTCGCCGTACGGGCGAAGGAGACCAGGCCGACGTTGAACTGCTCCGGCAGGCTCTGGACGAACTCGGTCGCGGCAGCCTTGGCCACCTCGAACCGGTTCGGCGCGACGTCGGTGGCGGCCATCGAGTTCGAGATGTCCATCGCGACCACCACGGTGGCGCGTTCCCGCGGCACCCGGATGTCGGCGACGGGCCGGGCGATCGCGATCGTGAGCACGGTCAGCGCCGCGAGGAACGCGAACGCCGGCGCGTGCCGGCGCCACCCGGGCGACTTCGGCGCGACCTTCTCCAGCATCGGCAGGGTCGCGAACCGGACGGCGTACTGGCTGCGGCGGCGTTGCGCGAAGACGTAGGCCACGACCAGAGCCGCGACGATCAGCAGCAGCCAGAGCCACAGCGGTTGCTCGAATTTCATCGGATACCGGTCCTTGCTCCAGGTGTTCGGCGGGTGGTGGCGCGGCGGCGGGCGGTGGCGAAGGCTGCTACGTCGCGGACCCAGTCGTTGTCGGTGCGCAGCACCAGGTGGGCGGCGCCGGCGGCGCGGATCGCCTGGGTCGTCTGGTCACGGTGCTCGGCCATCGCGGCGGCGTACCGGTCGCGCAGCCGCTTCTTGCTGGTCTGTACTTCGCGCCGCCGGCCCGTTTCGGGATCGACCAGCGTGAGCAGCCCGACCTCGGGCAGTTCCAGTTCGCGCGGGTCGAGCACCTCGACGGCGATCACCTCGTGCCGCGCGGACAGCCGGCGCAGGGCGGCGGCCCAGCCGTCGCCGGGCGGGGCGTGGAAGTCGGAGACGACGACCCGCAGGCCCGGCCGCGGATGTTCGCGGTTCAGCCGGGTGATCGCGCGCGCCAGGTCGGTGTCCGGGTGTTCACCCGGCGTTGTCCTGGGCAACGACAACAGCGTCCGCAGCGTCCGCCGGAGCGCGGCGGCGCCGCCCACGTCCGGGATCCGCCGTACTTCGTTGCCTAACGCAACCCGTACGCCGAGCCGGTTGCCCGGCCGGTCCGCGAGCAGCCCGACGGCACCCACGATCGCGACGGCCAGGTCCCGCTTCTCGCTGAGCGCGGTACCGAAGTCCATGCTGGCGGAGGCATCCACCAGCGCCCAGGTCTCCAGTTCGCGCTCGGCCAGCGGCGCCCGGACGTGCGGTTCGAGCGAGCGGGCAGTGACGTTCCAGTCCATCCGGCGGACGTCGTCCTGGCCCGCCTGGTAGGGCCGTGCCTCGTTCGGTTCACTGCCCGGGCCGCTCCGCAAGCCGGTCATGTCGCCGTGCAGGAAGCCCTCGAGCTTCCGCTTGACCGACAACTCCAGCGTGCGGAGCGCCCGTTCCCGCCCGGCGAGCAGGTCGGGACCTGTCATGCCGCTGACCCCTGCTGATCGGCCGGTACGACGTGCGGCTGCTCGATGGCGTGCAGCACCCTCGACACCACCGCGCGCGGGTCCACCCCGTCGGCGAGGGCGTCGAACGTGAGCACCAGGCGATGCGCCATCACATCGTGAGCCACGTCGTACACGTCGACCGGCAGTACGTAGTCCCGGCCGCGCAGCAGCGCGAGGGCCCGTCCTGCCGCGACCAGGCCGAGCGTGGCCCGCGGGCTGACGCCGAACTCCAGCACGCCGCCGAGATCGTCGATCCCGTACTGCTGTGGGGCCCGGGTCGCGTGGACCAGCCGGACGACGTACTCCGCGACCGCGTTGTGCACGAAGACGTCTTCCGTCGCCTCCTGCAACTCGCTCACCATCGCCGGCGTCAGTACCGCGTTCGCGTGCGGCCGGTGTGAGCTCATCCGCTGCAGGATGGTCAGTTCTTCCATCGGCGTCGGGTAGTCGACGGTGATCTTCAGCAGGAACCGGTCCCGCTGCGCCTCGGGCAGCGCGTAGACGCCCTCGGACTCGATCGGGTTCTGCGTGGCGAGCACCAGGAACGGCTCCGGCAGCGGGTAGCTGACACCGCCGATGCTGACCTGGTTCTCGGCCATTGCCTCGAGCAACGCCGACTGGACCTTCGCGGGGGCACGGTTGATCTCGTCGGCGAGCACCAGGTTGGCGAAGATCGGGCCGAGTTCGGTGTCGAAGCCCTCGGCCGAGGGACGCCAGATCCGGGTGCCGACGATGTCGCCCGGGACCAGGTCGGGGGTGAACTGCAGCCGGGCGAACCGGCCGCCGATCACCTCCGCCAGGGTCCGGACGGCCAGCGTCTTGGCGACGCCCGGCACACCTTCCAGCAGGCAGTGACCGCGAGCCAGCAGGCCCACGAGCATCCGCTCCACCAGTTGGTCCTGGCCGACGACGACGCGCTTCACCTCGAAGAGGGCGCGCTCGAGAACCGCGGTCATGAGGCCTCCCGGTCCGGACTGAGGAGCGCAGCGAGCGCAGCGACCGGAGTGACGAGGGAAGGCCGGGAGTTGAGCCTCATGACCCGCCGTGCCGGAGGCGCGGCCATGTATACGGTCATGCGTTTTCCTGGGGGTTGCTCTGCTCCGGCTGAGTGGGCTGGGAGCCCTCGGCGCCGGGGGTCTGGGTGCCGGAGCCGTCCTTTTCGGGGCAGTCGCGGCCGTCGCGCTGGGCGCCGGTGCCGTTCTGGCCCTGGCCGGGTCCGGTGCTCGGGTCGGCGCCGGGGGTCGTCGCGCCGTCCTCGATCGTGACGTAGCCCTGCTCGGGCGCCGGGTCGTCGTTGCCGGCCGCATACGCGACGCCGCCGACGCCGAGCGCGGCGGTCGCGATCGCAGTGCCGAGCAGGAGACGCTTGCCGGGGAGGTTCATGCTGTTGCTCCTTCGCTGTGTCGCTCTGTGGGGGATGCTGGGCTCCACATCATCAGGACGGCCCGAAAACGACGGGAAACCCGAACGAAAGTCCAGCGAAAGCGTTGGCTGGCACCTGCAGCCGGCGCGGCTACCTTGGTCTCGTGCGATTACTGGTGGTGGAGGACGAGGAAGGCCTGGTCAGCGCGCTGCGCTCGGGACTGGGCCGGGCCGGCTATGCCGTGGACACGGCCGAGAACGGCGCCGTGGCGATGGAGAAGCTCGCGTCGACGGCGTACGACCTGGCGATCCTGGACATCACCCTGCCCGACACCAGCGGCCTCGACCTGTGCCGCGCGGTCCGGCGGGGCGAGATCGAGGTGGCGTCGGGACGGGAGTTGCGGGTGCTGATGCTGACCGCGCGGGCGTCGCTGGCCGACCGGGTCCGCGGGCTCGACGAGGGTGCCGACGACTACCTGACCAAGCCGTTCGCGCTGGTGGAGCTGCTGGCCCGGATCCGGGCGCTGCTGCGTCGCGACGTGACGAACGGGACCACCCAACTGCACGTCGGGGATCTCGTCCTGGACAGCGCGCGACACCTCGCCACCCGGGCTGGTCGAGAGTTGCCGCTGACGTTGAAGGAGTTCGGCGTACTGCGGTATCTGATGTCGCGGCCGGGGCACGTCGTCTCGGCCGAGGAACTGCTCGAACACGTGTGGGACGAGAACGCCGACCCCTTCACCCAGAGCGTCCGGGTAACGGTCGGGACGCTGCGGCGCAAGCTCACGCTCGACGGCGAGGAACCCTTGCTGGAAACGGTGATCGGACGCGGCTACCGGCTCAGAGGTGAGACATGAGACTGCCCGCCTGGACGCAGACGATCAGGTTCCGCCTGACACTCGCGTACTCCGCCGTTCTCATCGCGTTGTCCGCGCTGGTCCTGGGCGGCCTGTACTTCGCGCTCTCGGCCTACCTGGATCCGAAACCACTCAACCCGGTCACCGTCAACAAGACCTACCGGGACCACAGCGGCGAGATCCAGATCAAGCCGAACCAGACGTTCCAGGCCGCCGATCTGGCGAGTTTCGAGTCCGCGGTGAACTACGCAACCCTGCAGAGGTTGAGGAACTACTCCGCCACCGGCATCGGCGCGCTCTTCCTGGTCAGCCTCGGCACCGGTTGGTGGCTGTCCGGCCGCGCGCTCCGGCCGGTACGGCAGATCACCGCGACGGCGCAGGACATCTCCGCGACCGACCTGTCCCGGCGGATCGCGCTCGACGGCCCGAAGGACGAGCTGCGGAACCTCGCCGACACCGTCGACGACATGCTCGAGCGGCTCGAATCGGCGTTCGTGGCGCAGCGGCAACTCGTCGACGACGCGTCCCACGAGCTCCGCAACCCGCTGGCAGTGATCCAGGCCAACGTCGACGCAGTACTGGCTCATGACGACACTCCGCCGGAGGACCGCACCCAGGCGACCGCGATCGTCAGCCGGGCGATCCAGCGGATGACGCGGCTCGTGGAGGATCTGCTCGCGTCGGCGCGGCGGTCGTCGCCGGCCTTCGTGGACGCGGACGTGGATCTGGCGGGGATCGCGGGTGAGGCGGCAGAGGAGTACGCGTTGCTGGCTTCCGATCGCGAGCTTCGCCTCGTACGCCGTTTGGCGCCCGGGCCGATCGCCGCCGGGGACGCTCAGGCTCTTCGCCGGGCGGTGGACAATTTGCTCTCCAACGCTGTGCGGCTGGCTCGGGGTGGGAGTGAGTTGGTCCTGGCCGTCGGGAGTCGCAGCGGCTGGGCGTGGATCGCGGTCCGCGACGAAGGTCCGGGGATCGCCCACGAGGACACCGACCGCGTCTTCGACCGCTTCTTCCGCTCCGGCCAACGCCAACCACCCGCCACCGTCGCCTCCACCGGCCAACGCCGCGCAGGTCTCGGCCTCGCCATCGTCCGCCAGATCGTCGAATCCCACGGCGGCACGGTAGCCCTCCACTCCGAGGTGGGCATCGGCTCCACCTTCATCCTCTGGCTCCCCGAACGCTCCCTCACCAACACCACCCGGCGATCTCCCACTCCACCTACGGAAGACCCGCTCGGTCCTCGGCACTAGGTGGCGATTCCGGGGTGAGACTGTGGCCCTGGGCAACTTGTCGCCAGACTCGGAGGTCCGGTCTCAGCTCGAACTAGCCAGGGCGGTCGAGCAGCTGCCGGGCGAGCACGGCATGCCAGGAGGTAAATGACAAGCGCTGGGGCGTGGAAGGTGCCAGGATGCCGGCATGGTTGCGCGCGCGTTGAGCTTCGGGGCGGTTGCGGAGGCGTACGAACGGTTCCGGCCTGGCTACCCCGTGGAACTCCTCGATCTGGTGCTGGCGTACGCCGGTGGGCCGATCCGGACCGCCCTCGAGTTCGGCGCCGGGACAGGCAAGGCAACGCGCCTGTTCGCGCAGGGAGGGATCGCGGTCACGGCCACCGAGCCTGACGCGGCCATGCTCGCGGAGATGCGCAAACACCTGCCGGCAAACGTCACAACCGTGCAAGCCGCATTCGAGGACTTGCCGCCGGATTCGTCGTACGACCTGGTGTATTCGGCTGCCGCGCTCCATTGGACCAACCCTGAAGGCCGGTGGGCCCGGATGTCCGCACTCGTCGAACCGGGTGGCGTGTTCGCCTCGTTCGGTGTACCGATCCAGCTGGCCGACCCGGACCTCAAGGAGGCCGTGCGCGCGGCACGTGCGCCGTACCTGGAGGACGACGGCGTCCCGTCGCCCGACGGCACACCCGCGGATCGCCCGATGCAATGGCCCGGCACGGAGCTCCAGCAGTCCGAGTGGTTCACCGATGTCCGGCAGTCGGTGATCGAACGGCGCCTGACGATCAGCGCCGACGAGTACATCGGACAACTCTCGACGGTCTCGGCGTACGTGATGCTCCAGCCCGCCGACCGGGAGCAGGTCTTCCGCCGAATCCTCCAGGTCCTCCCCCAAACGGTGGAACTCAACGCCGAAGTCCATGCCCACCTCGCCCGCCGCCACCACTAACCCGACGCCCGCGCGACGGCTACCTCATTGAACCTGTCAACCGGCACCGAACGTTGCTGAGGGTTGGACGGCCGTCGATGTGCCGGCCGGCCTGCAAATGGTGTCGGGGTCGTGCACCTGCAGCCCTGTCCCGATCGACAGCCGTAGGAAGTCGGCGGGCTAGTCTTCCGGCTCTGAAGGCTTGGGGAACAGCTTTGCGGTGCCAACGCCGAGGCCGATGATCCCGCCGAGTAACCAGATGGCTGACATCCAGTAGCCCGAGCCCCAATCGGCGACCTTCAGCCGGTAAGGATCCTGCGGGTCGTAGACGATCTGGATCTCCTGCCCGACCTCGGCGTCGAAATACTTGCCTGTGCCGGCCTCGATGGTCTCGCCGGTCTTGGTCGCGTAGCGCACCTCGATGCGGGCGTTCCTGCCGTGGCTTTCGTCGAGCACCTTCGCGTTCCGTCGGTCAGGTCCAGTTCTTGCCGGCTGCGAGTAATGGGCGGGTGCCGGCCAGCACCGCGGCGTAGCGTTCGCGGACCTGAGCGGCGTCCGCGTCGGACATCGCCGAGGACTCGGGCTTGCCTGCGGCGACCTCCCAAGTGGGCAGCTCGCCGGTGAGGGCCCAAGTGGCCTGGCGGGCGGCACCCAGCGCGACATACTCGCCCGGCTCCGGCAGGACGACAGGCGCACCAAGCAAAGCAGGCGCAAGAGCCTGTACTGCGCGCGACCGCGCGGCTCCGCCCAGCAGCAGGACCCGCTCGACCGGGAGGCCTTGCGTTCGAAGGGCGTCGACCGCGTCGGCCAGACCGCAGAGCATGCCTTCCACGGCGGCCCGGGCCATCGTGGCCGGCTGGGCCGTGGCGCGGGTCAGGCCATAGACCAGGCCCGTCGAGTGCGGTAGGTCAGGGGTCCGCTCGCTGTCCAGATACGGGAGCATCACCAGGCCCTGGCTGCCCGGGGAATTCAGCGCCGCCTCGTCGAGTTCGGCTAGTTCCAGGCCGAGGAGTTGGGCGGTGGCTGACATCACGCGGGCCGCGTTCAGTGTGCAGACCAACGGCAGGTAGCCACCGGTGGCGTCGGCGAAGCCGGCGACGAAGCCGCTCGGGTCTGTGGTTGGCGCGGTCGAGCGAGCGAACGCAGTACCGCTGGTGCCCAGCGACACCGCGACATCGCCCGGCTGCAGGTCGAGGCCGAGGGCGGCCGCCATGTTGTCGCCGGTGCCGGCGGCCAGCGCGACACCCGAAGCGGTCCGGCCGACGATCTCGGCCGGTTCGGCGACGCGGGGAAGCTTCAGCGAGCGGCCGAAGGCGAGCTCGACCAGGTCGGGGCGGTAGGAGTTCGAGGTCGGCGACCACCAGCCGGTGCCGGAGGCGTCACCGCGGTCGGTGGTGAGGTCGTCGATGCCGGACCGGTCGGCGGCTAGGCGATGCGTCATCCAGTCGTGCGGCAGCGCGACCGCCTCGGCCCGGGCGGCCGCGTCGGCAGCGGCGCCGCGAACCCAGCGGAGCTTGGTGACGGTGAAGGACGGCACCGGGACGGAGCCCGTCGCCGCCGCCCAGGCCTCCGGACCGCCGAGCTCGGAGACCAGCTCCTGGGTGGCGTCGGCCGAGCTGGTGTCGTTCCACAACACTGCCGGGTGGACGACCTCACCAGAGCCGTCCAGCAGGACCATGCCGTGCTGCTGACCCGCGATCGAGATCGCCTCGACCCCGTCGAGCAGGCCGTCGGACGCGATCTCCCAGGCCTTCCACCACTCGGCCGGATCCACCTGGGTGGCGTCGGGATGCGGCGCGCGGCCTTCCCGCAGCACCTCCCCGCTCGCCGCGTCGACCACCACGACCTTGGTCGCCTGGGTGGAACAGTCCACTCCGGCGACCAGTCTCTGCTCAGTCATCTCAGGGCCCCTCTCGTCAGCAAGCTGGGCCAACGGTAACCGCTCTCACCCAGGCGCGCTCCCCGTTGTCCACAGGGCTACGCGGTCCGCGCCTCGAGCGTCGCGCGGGCGCCGCGCTCATGCAGCGAGGACAGGGCCGACCTGTACGCCGCGACGAAGCGCTCGTCACCGGCCAGGTTGCCGAACAGGTCGGGGTCGGAGATGAAGACGAGCGGATCCTCGCGGTTGTGCTGCGCCCGCTCGACCAGCTTCTCGCGGAGCCGGTCGACGACCTCGATCGGCCGGCCCTGCTCGTCCGAGCCTTCGGCGTACCGGGCCCAGGCCGCGACCACCAGTACGGAGCGCTCGATGCCACGGCCGGCGGCGAGTTGCTCCCGGACGACGGGCAGCAGCCACTTCGGGATCCGGTCCGAGCTCTCCGCACACAGCCGCGCGAGCGTGTCCCGCACCTCCGGGTTGGCGAACCGCTCGATCAGCTTGTGCTTGTACTGGTCGAGATCGACGCCCGGCACCGGCGGCAGCGTCGGCGCACCCTCCTCGTCCATGTAGCCGAGCAGGAAGTCCATGAACAACTTGTCCTGGCACACCTCGTGCGCGTACCGATAGCCGGCCAGATATCCCAGGTAGCACAGCGCTTGGTGACTCGCGTTCAGCAGCCGCAGCTTCATCAGCTCGTACGGCTCGACGTCCTCCACCAACTGCACGCCGACTTCCTCGAACGGCGGCCGTTCCCCGCCGAAGTCGTCCTCGAGCACCCACTGGGTGAACGGCTCGCACACCACCGGCCAGCCGTCCTCGATCCCGAACCGCTCGGCCAGCGCCGCCTTGTCGGCGTCCGCGGTGACCGGGGTGATCCGGTCCACCATCGAGTTCGGGAACCGCACCTCGCGCTCGATCCAGTCCGCCAACTCGGCGTCCTTCAATCGTGCGTACGACGTCAGCATCTTCTTCGCGACGTGCCCGTTGCCCGGGATGTTGTCGCACGACATCACCGTGTACGCCGGTACGCCGGCCGCCCGCCGCCGGGCGAGCCCCTCGACCACCAGCCCGAACGCGCTGGTCGGCACCGCCCCCGGCTGCAGGTCGTGCTGCAGGCCGGGATCGGACGGGTCGAAGTCACCCGTCGTCTGGTTGACGTGGTACCCGCCCTCGGTGATGGTCAGCGACACGATCCGGGTCGCCGGATCCGTCATTCTGGCCAGCACCGCCTCGGGGTCGTCCGGCGCGTACAGGTACTCCACGATCGAGCCGATCACCCGCGGCTCCAGCGTCCCGTCCGGGTGCTTGATCACCAGCGTGTACAGCCCGTCCTGCGCCTGCAGCACGTCCCGCATCCGCTGGTCCGGCGGCATCGTGCCGACCCCGGAGATGCCCCAGTCGAGGGCCTTGCCGGAGTTCATCAACTGGTCCAGGTACATCGCCTGGTGCGCGCGATGGAACCCGCCGACGCCGAAGTGCACGATGCCCGGGCGGACCGCAGTACGGTCGTACTCCGGTACGCCGACCTGGTCGCCCAGGCTGTCCACAGTCGCCGAACTGAGCTTGTCCACCGTTTTGTCCTCCGTCACTTGACGGCCCCGAGCGACAGGCCCTGGACCAGCTTGTCCTGAGCGGCGAATCCCGCGATCAGCACCGGCAGCGACACCACCAGCGACGCCGCGCACACCTTGGCCAGGAACAGGCCCTGGCTGGTGACGAACCCGGTCAGGAACACCGGCGCCGTCTGCGCCACCGTACCCGTCAGCACCCGAGCGAAAAGCAGTTCGTTCCAGCTGAAGATGAAGCAGATCAGCGCCGCCGACGCGATCCCCGGGGTGACCACCGGCGCGACCACCGAGCGCAGCGTACGGACCAGTCCGGCACCGTCGACCGAGGCCGCCTCGAGGATCTCCACCGGCACCTCGGCCAGGAAGCTGCGCAGCATCCAGACCGCGATCGGCAGGTTCATCGAGGTGTAGAGCACGATCAGCAGCCAGATGTTGTCCAGCAGCCCGACGCTCTGGGCGAACAGGTAGATCGGCAGCAGGCCCGCGACCACCGGCAGCATCTTGGTGGACAGGAAGAAGAACATCACGTCCGTCCACTTCTTCACCGGCTTGATCGACAGCGCGTACGCCGCCGGGAAGGCCAGCAGGATCACCAGGACCGTGGACAGGATGCTCGCGGTCAGCGAGTTCGCGATCGACGGCCAGGGTCCGGTGTCGAAGAACGCCCGGTAACCGTCGAGCGTCAGCGGCGCCCCGATGGCCGGCGGGTTCTTCGCCGCGTCCTCCTCGGCGTGGAACGAGGTCAGCGCCATCCACAGCACCGGCAGCACGAACAGCGTGCCGACGATCCAGGCCAGCCCGGACAGCGCGATCCCACCGCCGCGCTTCTTCTTACCGGTCACGATCGTCACGTCGCGGGCGCTCATCGTCCCTCCTCCTTGAACAGCGTGGAGACCGACCGCAGGGCGAACGTCGCGATGATGATCGTGCCGATCACGACGATGACACCGGCGGCCGAGGCCCGGCCGTAGTCGTGCGCGGTGTAGAAGGTCTGGTAGATCGTGTACGGCAGGTTCGCCGTCCCGAGGCCGCCCGAGGTGATGGTGAAGACGGCGTCGAAGTTCTGCACCACGTAGATCGAGCCGAGCAGCGCGCTGAGCTCCAGGTACTGCCGCAGGTGCGGCAGCGTCATGTAGCGGAAGATGTCCCACTGGCTGGCGCCGTCGATCCCGGCCGCCTCGATCACGTCCAGCGGGCGGCTCTGCAGCCCGGCCAGCAGGATCAGCATCATGAACGGGGTCCACTGCCAGACCAGCGCGAAGATCACCGACCACAGCGGCTGATTGCTGATCCAGTCCGGCTGTGGCGCGTTGTCCCCGAAGATCCAGGTCAGTACGCCGTTGAAGAGCCCGTACTCCGGGTTGTACAGCGCGTGCTTCCACAGCAGCGCGGCAGCCACCGGCACCACCAGGAACGGCGTGATCATCATCGTCCGGACCACTCCGCGACCGCGGAACTTCCGGTCCAGCAGCAGCGCGATCCCCAGCCCGAGCAGCAGGCTGATCAGCACCACCGCGGCGGTCAGCAGGATCGTCACCACGATCGCCTGCCGGGTGTTCGCGTCGGTGAGCACCCGACGGAAGTTGTCGAACCCGGCGAACCCGCGCTCGTCGGGGTAGTAGGCGTTCCAGTCCATGAAGGAGGTGATGATGGTGACCACGAACGGCAACTGGGTGACCAGGATCATGAACACCAGCGCGGGCAGCAGCGGTGCACGCCGGGCCCAGTCCCCGGTGCGGCGCATCAGCGTCCCCTGCGTGCCACCAGGCGGCGCAGCGGCATGACGGCGGCCCGGCCGGGCCTCGGCTTCGACACTCATGACGTCTCCCTCACTTCGCTTCTCGTGAGCGATAGCGCTCAGCTACGTCGTCGGCGAGCTCCTGCCCGCGTTTCAGTGCCTCGTCGACACTCATCCGGCCCGCGATCGCCGAGCTGACGTCCTGGCTGACCTGGGTGCCGAGATCGGGGAACTCCGGGATGTCGACGAACTGGATCCCGATCGCCGGCCGCTTCTGCACGCCGGGGTTGCGCGGGTCCGCGGTCTCGATCGCCTGCTTGGTCGGCTCCGCGAACGCGCTCGCCTCCTGGAGGTACTGCGGGTTCTCGTACGTCGAGGCCCGCTTGCCGGCCGGGACCCGGGACCAGCCGAGCTCCTGCCCGACCAGTTCCTCGTACTCCTTGCTGGAGGCCCACGAGATGAACTTCCAGGCGTTGTCCTTCTTCTTGCTGGCCTCCTGGATGCTCCAGGACCAGGCGTAGAGCCAGCCCGAGCTGTCCGTCTTGACCACCGGCGCCGGTGCGTAGCCCATCTTTCCCTTCACCGGGGAGTTCGGCGCCTCCAGCGAACCGGCCGCCGACGTCGCGTCGTACCACATCGCCACGTTGCCCTGGACGAGGTTGTTCAGGCACTCGGTGAAGCCTGCCTGCGGTGCGCCGAGCTCACCGTGCTCGCGGACCAGGTTCACGTAGAAGTTCGTCGCCTCCTTGAACTCCGGCGCGTCCACCTTCGCCTGCCAGTCCTCGGTGAACCAGGTGCCGCCGAAGGTGTTCACCACCGTGGTCAGCGGCGCGAACAACTGGCCCCAGCCGGGCTGGCCGCGCAGGCAGATGCCGCGCATGCCGGGCTGGGCGTTGTCCACCTGCGCCGCGATGTCGGCGACCTGCTGCCAGGTCGGCTTGGCCGGCATCGTGACGCCCTTGGCCGCCAGGATGTCCTTGCGGTACATCAGGAACGACGACTCGCCGTAGAACGGTTCGCCGTACACCTTGCCGTCCTCGCCGCTGAGCGACTCGGTCATCGACTCGAGCACGTCGTCCTGGTCGAACGACGAGTCTGCCGCGATGTAGTCCGACAGGGGCGCGATCCACTTGCTGGTCGCGTAGATCGGGATCTCGAAGTTGCTCAGCGAGGCGACGTCGTACTGACCGGCCTGGCTGGAGAACTCCTGGCTGATCTTGTCCCGGACGTCGTTCTCGGGCAGCACGGTGTAGTTCACCGTGATGCCGGTTTCCTTGGTGAAGTGGTCCGCGGTGAGTTTCTGCAGGTCGACCATCTGGGGGTTGTTCACCATCAGCACGTTGATGCTGTCGGCACCACCGCCGCCGGCGCCGCCGCCCCAGCCCGCGCAGCCGCTGATCAGGCCGGCCAGGAGGAGCGCGACGGCTCCACCTCCGATGCGCTTCCGCTGTCCAAGCACGAGCTACTCCTTCGTTCCGTGGGCCTGATCGCCGGACTCGCTCATATGAGCAGCACCCTGCTCACAACTGAGTGAACCCGGAACGGATGTGCCTGTCAAGGGTCTGTGCAACACTAGGGCGCAGTCGTGCTCATTTGAGCGGGGAGGTTCTGATGGAGCCGAGCAGCCATGCCTTCGGGCCGTCACAGCTCGTCTTGACGGCGTCGATCGCACGCCGGTACTACGTCGACGGCCGGTCGAAGGTGGAGATCGCCGACGAGTTCCGGCTGAGCCGGTTCAAGGTGGCCCGGCTGCTCGACCAGGCCCGCAGCAGCGGCATGGTGCGGATCGAGATCAGTCATCCGGGATCGATCGACATCGACCTGTCGGCAAGGCTGCAGGAGGCCTTCGGCCTGCGCCGCGCGATCGTGGTGGACACGCTGGAGGAAGACCCCGCCGCACTGCGCGTGCAACTGGGCAAGGCGGCCGCCGACCTGCTCTCGGAGATCGTCACCAGCGACGACGTGCTCGGGCTCGCCTGGGCGCGCGCGGTCACCGCGATGACCGACCAGCTGACCTCGCTGGCGCCGGCGCCCGTCGTACAGCTGACCGGTGCGTTGACTCGGCCGGACGTGGAAGCGAACTCGGTCGAGCTGGTGCGGACCGTGGCGAAGCTGTCGGGCGGACCGGCGTACCTGTTCTACGCGCCGTTGGTGGTGCCCGATGCCGCGACCGCGCGGGCGTTGCGGCAGCAGCCCGAGGTCGCCGACGCGATCGGGCACTTCGACTCGGTGACCAAGGCGGTGGTCGGTCTGGGCTCGTGGACGGCCGGCCAGTCGACGTTGTTCGACGCGATGGACGACGAGGCGTGCGACCAACTGCGGCGCCGCGGCGTGGTCGCCGACATCTCCGGCGTCTTCGTCACCGCGGCCGGCGAACCGGTGCAGACCCGGGTCACCGACCGGGTGATCGCGATCACCGCCGCGCAGATGGACGCGATCGACGAGGTGATCGCGATCCCGTACGGGATGGCGAAGGTCGAGGCCGTTCGCGCCGCGGTCCGCAGCGGCCTGGTCAACGGGGTCGTCACCCACGCACCGCTGGCAAGGGCGCTGCTGGCCGAGACCGACTGAACCGCGATGCCAGAGGTCGAATCCCTCCTGCTCGGCGGCACCGCCAACCGCGGGCTGGTGGTGCGGGTCGGCGACACCGTACGCCGCCCGCTGCGCTCGAGCGGCCCCGCAGTCCACGCGTTGCTCCAGCACCTCGAGCGGGTCGGGTTCAGCGCCGGATCCTCCGGTGCGCCGAACTTCCTCGGCGTCGACGAGCAGGGGCGCGAGGTCCTGTCGTACCTGCCGGGCGAGACCGTGACAGCGCCGTACCCGGCCTGGTCGATGACCGATGAGGCGCTCGACAGCGTGGCCCACCTCCTCAAGCGGTACCACGAGGCGGTGCGAGGATTCGCCGGCGACGACCTACCGTGGGCCGAGCCGGTGCCGGCGGCCTACGCCGAAGGTCTGGTCAGCCACAACGACCCGAACCTCGACAACATCGTCTTCCGCGACGGCGTGGCCGTGGCCCTGATCGACTTCGACCTGGCCGGCCCGGGCTCCGCGCTCTGGGACGTCGCCACCGCGATCCGCCTGTGGGCACCGCTGCGCCCCGACCCCGATATCGGCGACCCGCGAAGGGGCCGCACCCTGACCCGCCTGCGCCGCTTCGCCGACGCCTACGACCTCACCGAACCCGACCGCCTCCGCCTGGTCGACGCCGCCGCCGAGAACCACGTCTGGTGCATGGACTACGTCCGCCGGGGCGCCGAGTCCGGCCACCCCTGGTTCCACCAGCGCTGGACCACCGGCGAAGCCGAGCTGACCACCCGCACCAACCACTGGTTCAGCACCCATCGCACCGCCCTGCAGGAGGCACTGCTGCGGTAGAGGAGAATGCGTGCGGTGAGTGCGCGTGTGGTTTTGCTGGCCGGGCCGTCGGGGACCGGGAAGTCCCATCTGGCCGAGTTGGTCGGACTTCCGGTGGTGCGGCTGGATGACTTCTATCGGGACGGCGACGACGCCGCGATGCCGCGGTCGCCGTTGGGGATCGTGGACTGGGATCACCCGGGGTCGTGGGATGCCGACCGGGCGGTGGCCGCGTTGCAGCATTTGTGCGCGACGGGTGAGGCGGACATGCCGATCTACGACATCTCCGTGGACGGGACGGTCGGGCATCGGCCGGTGGTGACGGGAGGGGTACCGCTGGTGATTGCCGAGGGCATCTTCGCGGACCAGATCGTCGGGGCGTTGCGGGACCGCGGGCTGCTGGCGGCGGCGATCTGCGTGCGGCACCACCGGGTGGTCACCTTCCTGCGGCGGTTCCAGCGGGATCTTCGCGAGCACCGGAAGCCGCCGTTCACCCTGCTGCGGCGGGGATTGCTGCTGCTGAAGGACGACCCGCGGGTGGTGAAGCGGTGTCTGGACGCCGGATGTGAACCGTTGCACCCGAAGGCCGCCCGGCGCCGGATCGCGCACCTTCTGGATGCCGCGAAGGCCGCCTGACCCGAACTGTCGGCCGGGACTTGCCTGGCGTTCACTTTCGTCTGATGGGCTCACGGCGTACTTCCCTGAGCCTGCGGAGGAATCGTGAGGCGTGTCCCGCTCGGTGTTGCCGCTGTGGCGTGCGTCGGGCTGCTGGGACTGACCGGCCGCGGGTGGCTATTCGAAGGTCGTACTGCGTACTCAGGCGGTGATGCGGTCGATGACCAACGGCGTCGGGGTGTAGGAGTCGGAGATCTGGACGGCGTTCTCCAGGGACTCCAGGGCGCGGTCGAAGCGGGTGGTGTCGTCGGCGTGGAGGGTTAGGACGGGCTGGCCCTCGGTTACCTGGTCGCCTGGTTTGGCGTGGAGTTCCACGCCTGCGACGGCGGAGACCGGGTCCTCCTTGCGGGCGCGGCCGGCGCCGAGGCGCCAGGCTGCTACGCCGACGGCTAGGGCGTCCAGGCCGGACAGTACTCCGGTGGAGGTCGCCTTCACGACGTGCTGCTCCGGGGCCACCGGTAGCTCGGCGTCAGGGTCCCCGCCCTGGGCGGAGATCATCCGACGCCAGGCGTCCATCGCAGTACCGTCGCGGAGCTTCTCGGCTGGGTCGACGTCCGTGACGCCGGCCGCGGCGAGCATCTCGACCGCGAGGGCTACGGTCAGTTCGACGACGTCGGCGGGACCGCCACCGGCCAGGACCTCGACGGATTCCCTGACCTCCAAGGCATTTCCGGCGGTCAGGCCGAGCGGAGTCGACATGTCGGTGAGCAGGGCAACGGTCTTCACACCCGCATCCGTGCCTAGGGCAACCATCGTGGACGCCAGCTCGCGGGCGTCCGCCAGGTCCTTCATGAACGCACCGGTGCCGACCTTCACGTCCAGCACCAGCGCGCCGGTGCCCTCGGCGATCTTCTTGCTCATGATCGAGCTGGCGATCAGCGGGATCGCCTCGACCGTACCGGTCACGTCGCGCAGCGCGTACAGCTTCTTGTCGGCCGGCGCCAGCCCGTCGCCGGCCGCGCAGATCACCGCGCCGACGTCCTCGAGCTGCCGCATCATCTCGTCGTTGGACAGCGCCGCCCGCCAGCCGGGGATCGACTCGAGCTTGTCCAGCGTGCCGCCGGTGTGCCCGAGGCCGCGCCCGGACAGCTGCGGTACCGCGACGCCGCAGGCCGCCACCAGCGGAGCCAGCGGCAGGGTGATCTTGTCGCCGACGCCACCGGTGGAGTGCTTGTCGGCGGTCGGGCGGGACAGCTTGGCGAAGTCCATCCGCTCACCGGAGGCGATCATCGCCGCGGTCCAGCGGGCGATCTCCCGCCGGTTCATCCCGTTCAGCAGGATCGCCATCGCCAGCGACGACATCTGCTCGTCGGCGACCTCGCCCTTGGTGTAGGCGTCGATCACCCAGTCGATCTGGCCGTCGCTCAGCTCACCCTTGTCCCGCTTGGTGCGGATCACGTCGACGGCGTCGAAACTCATCAATCCTCCAGGTTTTCTGGCCCGAAGGCCTCAGGCAGCAGCTCACGCAGGGGCCGGCTGCCGGTGGTGGACTCCACCTGAAGGTTCGGTCCGCCGTGTTCGTGCAGCAGTTGACGGCAGCGGCCGCACGGGGTGAGCAGTTGCTCGTTGTGGTCCACGCAGGTGAACGCGACCAACCGGCCACCGCCGCCGGCATGCAGCTCGGAAACGACACCGCACTCGGCGCACAGGGTCAGCCCGTAGGACGCGTTCTCGACGTTGCACCCGGCAACGATCCGGCCGTCGTCGACCAACGCCGCCGCCCCGACCGGGAACCCGGAGTACGGCGCGTAGGCACGACGCATCGCCGCGACAGCGGCAGCCCGCAGCGCCGGCCAGTCGACCTGCTCATTCGGTGACGTAGGGCTCACCATCCGCCTTCGGAGCTCTGACCCGGCCGACCAGGCCGGCCACCGCGATCACGGTCGCCAGGTAGGGCGCCATCAGCAGCAGTTCGCCGGGGATCGGGGTCTGGATGATCTGCAACTGGGACTGCAACTGGGTGGCGAAGCCGAAGAACAGCGCGGCCACCATCGCCCCGATCGGGTGCCAGCGGCCCATGATCAACGCGGCCAGCGCGATGAACCCGTTGCCCGCGGTCATCTCCTTGCTGAACGATCCCGCGTAGCCGACGGTGAAGAACGCGCCGCCGAGACCGGCGAGCACGCCTGCCCACAGCACGGCGGAGTACCGGACTCGCTTCACCTTGATGCCGACGGTGTCCGCCGCCTTCGGGTGCTCGCCGACCGCGCGGACGCGCAGACCCCAGCGGGTCTGGAACAGCACGAACGTGACCAGCGCGACCGCGATGTAGGTCAGGTAGACCAGGATCGTCTGGTTGAACAGGATCGGCCCGAAGAACGGGATGTCGCCCAGCCCGGGGATCTTCACCGCCGAGAGCACGTCCGGCGTGTTCAGGTTCTGCGCGTCCTCCTGGAGGAACTGGTCGAACAGATACCCGGTGATGCCGGAGGCGAAGACCACCAGGACCACGCCGAGGACCACCTGATTGACCAGGTACTTGATCGAGAACACGGCCAGCAGCGCGGCCATCAGGACACCGGTCAGCGCGGCGGCGATCAGGGCCGCGGTCGCGCTGCCCGTAGTACTGGCGACGACGGCGGCGGTGAAGGCACCGACCAGGAACTGGCCCTCGATCGCGATGTTGATGACACCGGCGCGCTCACACAGCACACCGGCCAGCGCGCCCAGAATCAGCGGGGTGGCGAAGTTCAGCGTGCCCTGGAACTGGTTGGCCAGCGGGAAGGTCTTGCCCGCCGCGGCCCAGCACAGGAACGCCCCGATGAAGCAAACCCCCAGTACTGCGGCCAGCCAGCCCGCGTACTTCGTCGGCACCCGGCGCAGCACGTACGCCACGGCAGCCAGCAGACCCAGGGCGCCGAGCAGGATCGCCACCGGCTGAGCCGGTACGCCGACCAGGTTGTTCTCCAGGTCGCCGGACACCAGTTGGAAGGTGGCCTTGCCGCTGTTCGTCGCGAACGCCAGGGCGAGCCCGATCAGCGCGAACACCACCATCAGGCCGCCGACCCGCAGCCGCCGAGTCCGTTCGGCCGGAGCCTCGATCGAGGCCGGGGCCGGGGCGAGCACCGACTTCGGGCCCTCGGGCGTCCCCGCCGTCTTGGTCGTCTGGCTCATCCGTTCCAGCCTTTCGCGAGGATGGCGCCGACGCCGCGTTCCTTCGGCAGGAACCGGAAGATCGAGCGCACCAGTGCCGGAGCGGCGACGAACAACACGATCGTTGCCTGCAGCACGGTGGTCAGGGTGTTCGGGGTCTGGGTCTGCAACTGCATCTGCAGACCGCCCGCGTTCAGCGCGCCGAAGAGCAGGCCCGCCAGCACGGTGCCGAGCGGAGTACCGCGGCCCAGCAGGGCGACGGTGATCGCGTCGAACCCGACCGAGGCGGCCACGCCGTCAGTCAGGGGCAGATCGGTGCCGAGCACCTGCTGGGTCCCGGCCAGGCCGGCCAGCGCACCCGCGACCACCATGGCGATGAAGTAGGCCCGGCCCACGCTCATGCCCGCGGTACGGGAGGCGTCGGCGTTGGCGCCGACGGCGCGAAGTTCGAAGCCGACGGTCGAACGGTTCAGCAACCACCAGACGAACCCGGCCGCCAGCAGCGCGAGCAGGAAGCCCAGGTGCAGCCGGGTGTCACCGAACTGCGGGTACTGCGCGTTCGGGTCGACGATCGGGCTGATCGGGTCCTCGCGGCCGGGGCGCTTGAAGGTCGATGTCGTCAGCAACCACTGCAGCAGGTAGATGGCGACGTAGTTGAGCATGATCGTGACGATCACCTCGTGCGCGCCGGTGCGGGCCTTCAGCAGGCCGACCACGCCACCCCAGATCGCGCCGCCGATCAGGCCGGCCAGGATCGCGACGATCAGATGGATCCCCGGCGGCAGGTGCCAGGCGAACCCGACCCACGCGGCCAGGATCGCGCCGATGATCAGTTGGCCCTGGGCGCCGATGTTGAACAGGCCGGTCCGGAACGCCAGCGAGACGGCCAGACCGCCACAGATCAGCGGAGTCGCCTGGGTCAGGGACTCGCTGATCGGGCTGAGCCCGCCCAGTGCGCCGACGGCCAGCGCCTTGTAGGCCTCGCCGACCGCGGAGAACGCCGCCGAGAAGGTGTCCATCGGCGCGGCCCCGAAATAGCCGACCGCTGCCTTCACCTGGTCGTCGCCGACGATGATCAGCACGGCGCCGACGACCAGCGCCAGCACGATCGCGCTCAGCGAGACCAGACCCTGGACCGCCCAGTTCGGCAGGCTCGAACCCCGCGGCTGTTTCGCCGGCGCGGCCGGCCCGGCCGGTGCGGTCGAGCCGTCGGCCGGCCCGGTGGTGGTGTCGTTGCTCATCTAGATGGTTCCCAACGTGGTCGGGTTCTCGATCGCGACTTCGTGCGCCTCGGTCCGGGAGGCGCCGGCCATCATCAGGCCGAGCTCGTCGCGAGGCGTGTCGGACGGTACGACGCCGACCACCTTGCCGCGGTACATCACCGCGACCCGGTCGGACAGCGCGGCGATCTCGTCGAGTTCGGTCGACACGATCAGCACCGCGGTGCCGTTGTCGCGCTCCTTGACGATCCGGGTGTGCAGGAACTCGATCGAGCCGACGTCGACGCCGCGGGTCGGCTGCGAGGCGACCAGCAGCTTCAGCGGCCGGGACAGCTCGCGGGCCAGCACGACCTTCTGCTGGTTGCCGCCGGACAGCGACGAGACGGGCAGATCGATGCCCTGGGTGCGGATGTCGAACTCCTCCACCCGGGCCTCGGCGTTCTTCTCGATCTCCTCGGTCCGCAGCGCCAGGCCGTTGCCGAACGGCTCGCGGCGGAACAGGTCCAGCACCAGGTTCTCGGCGACGCTGAACGCGCCGACGAAGCCGTCGTGGCCGCGGTCCTCCGGCACGTAGCCGATGCCGGCGTCCAGCCGCTGCCGGGTGGACACCCCGGTCAGGTCCCGGCCGTCCAGCGAGACCTTGCCGGCCGCGATCGGGGTCAACCCGAGCAGGGCTTCGGCGAGCTCGGTCTGACCGTTGCCCTGGACCCCGGCCACGGCGAGGATCTCGCCCGCACGGACCTCCAGGTCCACCCCGTCGACGGCGGTGAACCCGCGCTCGTCGATCACGGTGAGGCCTTCGATCCGCAGTACGGCTTCGCCGGGCTGGGCGGGTTCCTTGTCGACGACGAGGTCGACCGCGCGGCCGACCATCAGCTCGGCGAGCTCCTCCTCGGACGCGGACGGCTCGGCGCTGCCGACCACCTTGCCGCGGCGGATCACGGTGATCTTGTCCGCGATCGCCTTGACCTCTTTGAGCTTGTGGGTGATGAAGACGATCGAGGTGCCGTTCTCCTTGAGCTGGCGCATCACCGCGATCAACTCGTCGATCTCGGCCGGGGTCAGCACCGCGGTCGGCTCGTCCAGGATCAGCACCCGGGCGTCGTTGGTGAGCGCCTTGATGATCTCCACCCGCTGCTGCACGCCGACGGCGATGTCCTCGACCAGCGCCTCGGGGTCGACCTCGAAGCCGTACCGCTGGGACAGCTCGGTGACCAGCGCGTTCGCCTTCTTGCGGTCCAGCACGCCACCGGGGTGGGTGTTCTCCCGGCCGAGCATGATGTTCTCCGCGACGGTGAACACCGGGACCAGCATGAAGTGCTGGTGCACCATGCCGATACCGTGCTTGATCGCGTCGCTGGGCGAGGTGATCGCGACCTTCTCGCCGTCGATCACGATCTCGCCGGAGTCGGGCTGCAGCAGCCCGTAGAGCATGTTCATCAGGGTGCTCTTGCCGGCGCCGTTCTCGCCGAGCAGGCAGTGGATCTCCCCCGGCTCGATCACCAGGTCGATGTGGTCGTTGGCGACCAGCGAGCCGAAGCTCTTGGTCAGCCCCGAAAGCTCTAGGTGCATGCGGGCAGCCTTCCCTCAGACGGCGAGCCAGGAAGGCGGACCCGGTGGGGTCTGCGCCTTCCTGGCTCGCACCGTACTACGCGGTTGTGTCGTGGCTCAGGAAGCCTTCGGCTGCGCCTTCGACGCGATCGTGATCTTGCCCGCGATGATGTCGGCCTTCAGCTGGTCCAGTTCGGTCTTCAGCTCGGCCGGGACCTTGCTGTCGAACTCGTGGAACGGCGCCAGCGAGGTGCCGCCGTTCTCCAGCGTGCCGATGAACTGCGAGTTGTCGAACTTGTTGTCGACCACCGAGACGATCGCGTCCTGGACGGCGACGTCCATGCCCTTCTTCACGCTGCTGATCAGCACCGAGCAGTACTCCGCGGCGCTCTCGCAGCCGTCGGTGTCGACCCAGATCGCGTTGACCTTGCCCGCGCTGGCCTTGGCCGCCTGCAGACCGCCCAGTCCGGCCGGACCGGCCACCGGGAAGATGATGTCGGCGCCCTGGGTGATCAGGTTCTGGGCGGTGTTCTGGCCCTTCGCCTTGTCCTCGAAGTCACCGGTGAACAGGCCGGCCTGCTTCGCGTCGTCCCAGCCGAGCACCTGGACGTTCTTGCTCTTCTGCTTGTTGTAGTGCCGCACGCCCTCGGCGAAGCCGTCCATGAAGATGGTCACCGGCGGGATCTTGATGCCGCCGTAGGTGCCGACCTTGCCCGTGGTGGACATCCCGGCGGCGAGGTAGCCGGCCTGGAAGCTGGACTGCGCGGTGTTGAAGCCGAGCGGCTTGACGTTGGCGATCGGCTTGGCCGGGGCCGAGTCGACGATCGCGAACTTGATGTCCGGGTTCGCCGCGGCGGCCTTGTCGGTGGCGTCCTCGAGCTTGAAGCCGACCGAGATGATCACGTTGCACTTGGCCGTCACCATGGCGGTCATGTTGGTCGGGTAGTCGTTGTCCGACTTCGACTCCGCCTTGACCTCCTGCAGGCCCTTGGCCTTCACCGCGGCCTGGAGACCGGCGTACGACGTCTGGTTGAACGACTTGTCGTCGAAGCCACCCGAGTCGGAGACCATACAGGCCTTGAAGTCCTTGTTGGCGCCCCCGGCAGCGGCATCGTCAGCCGGCTTGCTGCCACAAGCGGCGACGGCGAGCGTCAGTGCGCCCACGATCGCCAGTCCCCGCACGTACTTCTTCACCGGACGTCTCCTTTGTCGAACCAGTTCTGTTCGCGGCACGCCTTGCCAGCGCCGCATCCGCAGACTATAGGGGCCACTCGGCCTTCTTTGAACGGTGCAAGGGCCTCGATACCGGAAAGTGACCGGCGTGAGAAGCATTGCAACGAAAACTCTGCTGACGGCCCCAGTCCGATCACGCACAGTGACATTCGGCGGGGGCTGCGCGGCTCGATCAGCACGGTAAGAGAGAATCGCGGGATGACGACTTCGCACAGCCTCCTGTTCGCCGACGTGAAAGCCCGCGTCGACGAACTACGGCAGGAGGCGATCGCGATTCGCCGCGATCTGCACGCCCACCCCGAACTCGGCTGGCACGAGGTCCGTACGACGGAGTTCCTCGAGCGCAGGTTGACCGCTGCCGGGCTGTCGCCGCGGGTGCTCCCCACGGGGACCGGTCTGATCTGCGACATCGGCTCGGGTGACACCTGTGTGGCGTTGCGCGCGGACATCGACGCGCTGCCGGTCCCGGACGCGGTGGACTCCACCTGGCGCTCCACGATCGACGGGGTCGCGCACGCATGCGGCCACGACGTCCACACCGCCGCGCTGCTCGGAGCGGGCCTTGTACTCGCGGGGATGGCGCGCGACCGGTTGCTCGACCGGCGGGTGCGGCTGATCTTCCAGCCGGCCGAGGAGGTGATGCCGGGTGGTGCGCTCGGGGTCATCGCCGCCGGCGGGCTCGAAGGCGTGCACCGGATCTACGGGCTGCACTGCGATCCCAGGCTGCAGGTCGGGCAGGTCGGCCTCCGGGTCGGCGCGCTCACGGCCGCGGCCGACCGGATCCTGGTGCGGCTGACCGGGCCGGGTGGACACACCTCGAGGCCGCACCTGACCGGAGACCTGGTCTACGCCCTGGCCACCCTGGTCACGGAACTTCCGGCCGCGCTGTCCCGCCGGGTCGACCCGCGGTCAGGCATGTCGCTCGTCTGGGGACGGATCACCTCAGGATCCGCGGCGAACGCGATCCCGGCCCGCGGCGAGGCCGAGGGCACGCTGCGCTGCCTGGACGTGAGCGCCTGGCGGCTGGTGGCCGGGTTGATCCCGACGCTCGCGGAACAACTCGCCTCGCCGTACGGGGTCGAGGTGGACACCGAGGTCACCCACGGGGTGCCGCCGGTGATGAACGACGCGAAGGCGATCGAGGTCTTCCGCTCGGCCGTGGACCAGTCGCTGGGCCGGGACGCCGTCGCAGCGACGGACCAGAGCCTGGGCGGCGAAGACTTCGCCTGGTACCTGGAGCACGTGCCGGGCGCGATGGCACGCCTCGGAGTACGGCCTGTCGGGCAGGAGAAGGCAGCAGACCTGCACACCCCCGAATTCGAACCCTCCGAGGACGCCATCGCCCTCGGCATCACGGTCCTGGCTACTACCGCCCTGCTGGACTAGAAGGTGTCGGCAGGAACGTAGACGCCCCAGACCGCGCGGAGGGCGTTGCAGACCTCGCCGACGGTGGCTCGGGCCTTGAGGGCTTCCTTCATCGGGTAGAGGCAGTTGTTGTTGCCTCGGGCAGCGTTCTGCAGGTCGGCGAGTGCCTTGTCGACGGCCGCCTGGTCGCGCTCGGCGCGGAGCTTGGCGAGGCGCTCGACCTGCTGCGCCTCGATCGCCGGGTCCACCCGGAGCGGCTCGTACGGCTCCTCCTCGGCGACCTTGTACTTGTTCAGCCCGACGACGACCCGCTCGGCCGAGTCGATCTCCTGCGCGATCCGGTACGCCGACCGCTCGATCTCCTGCTTCTGGAAGCCCTTCTCGATGGCCGCGACGGCACCACCGAACTCCTCCACCCGGTCCATCAACTCGCGCGCGGCGGCTTCCACCTCGTCGGTGAGCGACTCGACCACGTACGAGCCGGCGAACGGGTCAACGGTCGCGGTGATGTCGGTCTCGTAGGCGAGCACCTGCTGGGTCCGCAGCGCCAGCCGGGCCGCCTTCTCGGTCGGCAGCGCGATCGCCTCGTCGTAGGAGTTGGTGTGCAGCGACTGGGTGCCGCCGAGCACGGCGGCGAGGCCCTGGATCGCGACCCGGACGAGGTTCACCTCGGGCTGCTGGGCGGTCAACTGCACTCCAGCGGTCTGGGTGTGGAACCGCAGCATCAGCGACTTCGGGTTCTTGGCGCCGAACTCGTCGCGCATCACCTGCGCCCAGATCCGCCGGGCCGCACGGAACTTCGCGACCTCTTCGAGCAAGGTGGTCCGGGAGACGAAGAAGAACGAGAGCCGCGGCGCGAAGGTGTCCACGTCCAGGCCGGCCGCGACCGCCGTACGGACGTATTCGATGCCGTCGGCAAGGGTGAAGGCGATCTCCTGCGCGGGCGTGGCTCCCGCCTCGGCCATGTGGTAGCCGGAGATCGAGATGGTGTTCCAGCGCGGCAGTTCGGTCTGGCAATACGCGAAGATGTCGCTGATCAGCCGCAGCGACTCCTTCGGCGGATAGATGTAGGTGCCGCGGGCGATGTACTCCTTGAGTACGTCGTTCTGGATCGTGCCGGTGAGCTTGTCACCGGAGACGCCCTGCTCCTCGGCGACCAGTTGGTAGAGCAGCAACAGCACCGAGCCGGGCGCGTTGATGGTCATCGAGGTGGACACCTGGTCCAGCGGGATCCGGTCGAACAGCAGCCGCATGTCGTCGATCGAGTCGATCGCCACGCCGACCTTGCCGACCTCGCCGTGGGCGATCTCGGCGTCGGAGTCGTAGCCCATCTGGGTCGGCAGGTCGAAGGCCACGGACAGGCCCATCGTGCCGGCGTCGATCAGCTGGTGGTAGCGCTGGTTGGACTCCGCGGCGGTGCCGAACCCGGCGTACTGGCGCATCGTCCAGGGCCGCTGGGTGTACATCGTCGGGTACACACCCCGGGTGAACGGGTACTCCCCGGGAACGCCCAGCTTCTCGGCCGGGTCGAACCCGTCGAGCCGTTCGGGCCCATACACGGGCTCGAAATCCCAGCCGGACTCGGTTTGATGGCTCATCCCTCCACGGTAGAGGGACCACGCCTCCACTGGTATGCACCGACCGGGTGACATCGCGCACGGCGACGTGACCGCGATCTCAGTCCCACCAGAAGGACCACGTGTTCGCTGCTTGGACAGACTCGGCGTACGCCTGCAGGGTGCCGGCGCCCTGCTCCACGTTGTCGGGGCAGAAGGCGGCGTGCTCGGCGGCGACCCGCAGCGCATGCTCCGGCGTCACCGCCGGTGCCGCCACGCTCAGGTCCATCGTGTCGAACCCGAGCCGCACCAGCCGTACGCCGAACCGCTCCTCCCAACTGCGCAGGACCGCGAGCAGCGGAGCCACCTGGTTGGACAGGTTCATCTGGCCGCTCCAGCCGACCACGGCCGGGAGGTCCGCAGTACGGTCGGCCGGCGCGAGCAGCAGGCGCGAGTCCGGGCCGAGGTCGAGCTCACCGGCGAACCACTCGGCGGCCGCGGACGCCGCCGCCATCGGCTCGCCTGGATCGGCGAGGCCCGGGAACTCCTGGTCGAACGGCGCAAAGTCCTCGAACGCCTCGGTGCCGAAGACCTCTTCCTCGCCGTCGACCGGCGTCATCATCTCGGTCCAGATCTCCCGCAGCACGGTGGCGGCGTCGTACCCGTCGATGTCGGCCACCGGCTCCGGCGACAGCCCTTCGGTCCACGCCTGCGCGTCGGTGATCACCGGCCAGAGCCCGGTCCGGGGCTGCGCCGCGAGCAACCGCCGGTACAGGCCGGCATCGGGCGGGCCGTCGCTCAGCCAGAACAGCGGCGGGCCACCGGCGCCGACCAGGCGACCGGGCGGCAGATCGGCGGGCAGGGCGGCAGTCAGGTCAGCGGGCACGGCAAATCCTCCCACTCGTCATCGCCGGGTCATCTGCTTGCTGCTGATTCCTCGTCTGCTCCTCCACCCGCTGTCACAGAGGTGTCGCCGAGGGTTCACGCGCGGTCGGGAACCTCCGGAGTGTGCGCATAGTGATGGTCGCCGAGTCCTTCCTGCCGCAGATCAATGGCGTGGCGAACACGGTTCGCCACGTCGCCGACCGGCTGCTGGCCCGCGGGCACCAGTTGCTGATCATCGCCGCCGGTCCTGGGCCTGACAGCTACCTGGGCGTCCGGGTGATCCGGGCTCGCAGCTTTGGGATTCCTGGCTACAAAGAGGTTCCGGTCGGGCTGCCCGATCCCGCGATCGAACGGGCGATGGCCGCCTTCCAGCCGGATCTCGTTCACCTGGCGTCTCCTTTCATTCTTGGGGCTTACGGGTTGCGCAGCGCGCGCCGGCTCGGGTTGCCGACGGTTGCCGTGTTCCAGACGGACCTCGCGGGGTTCGCACGGCAGTACCCCTGGTTCGCGAAGGCGGATCGCGGCATCCAGACCTGGGTCCGGCGGGTCCACTCGCGGGCCGACCGGACTCTCGCGCCTTCGTCGGCGTCGGTGGCGCAACTGGTCCAGGCTGGTGTTCCGCGGGTTCACCACTGGGGGCGTGGCGTGAACCTCGAGCTCTTCGATCCGTCGAACCGCGACGAGCGGTGGCGCCGGGAGATCTCGCCCGACGGCAAGCCGATCGTGGGGTACGTCGGCCGGCTCGCGGCGGAGAAGAAGGTACGGCGGCTCGCCGAGCTGGCCGAGCTCGACTGTCAGGTGGTGGTCGTGGGCGACGGGCCGGATCGTGCGGCGCTGCAGAATTCGTTGCCTGGGGCTACCTTCCTCGGGATGCGGCGGGGCGCGGACCTGGCGTCGATCTTCGCCGGGCTGGATGTGTTCGTGCATACGGGTGAGCACGAGACGTTCTGCCAGACCATCCAGGAGGCGCAGGCTTCCGGCGTGGCGACGGTGGGACCGGCCGCGGGTGGGCCGCTCGATCTGATCCGGCCGGGTGAGAACGGTCTGCTCTTCGAGCCTGGGTTGCCGGGGTCGCTCCGCGCGGCGGTCTCGGTTCTGCTCGATCATCCTGACGAACGCGCCTCGATGGCGGCTGACGGTTTGCGCCGGGTTCAGAGCAGGACTTGGCCCGTGGTGGTTGATGAGCTGGTGGACCGGCACTACACCGAAGTACTGGATGCTGCTGGCTCGGCGGCCACCCGTACGACGAAGCTCCGGCGGGCCGCATGACGTCCTTCCCCGGAACCCGGATCGCCCAGCTCGCGAACTTCGTCGGACCGACCTCCGGCGGGATGCGGACGGCGATCGAACACCTCGGCCAGGGGTACTGCGCCGCCGGTGCCGAGCGGATCCTGATCATCCCCGGCGAACGCGACAGCGTCACCGAGACCGGGGCCGGCACAGTGGTCCGGATGAAGGCCCCGAAGGTGGGCGGCGGGTACCGGCTGATCACCGATCCGTGGCGGGTGATCGACACACTCGAACGGTTCCGCCCCACCACGGTGGAGATCTCGGACAAGTCCACGTTGTTGCCGGTGGCAAGGTGGGCCAGGCGCAACGACATCGGCTCGGTGCTCTTCAGCCACGAGCGGCTGGACGCGATGCTGTCCCTGCGGACCGCCCGGCCGGGGCGGTTAGGTGGCGAAGGACCTCAGTACCGCCAGCTCGGCGTCGCCGCCGGCGTCGGCGCGCTCTACAAACTGCTGAGCCGCACATACGACGCCGTGGTGGTCACGTCCCGCTACGCGGCAGCCGAGTTCGACGAGGTCACCACACCGCTGGTTCGGATCCCGCTCGGCGTCGACCTGGACACCTTCCATCCGTCCCTCGCCACCCCCGCCGACGACGGCGTACTCAAGCTCGTGCACGCGGGCCGGCTCTCCCGAGAGAAGAGCCCGCACCTCGCGGTAGCCACCGCGGCCGAACTCCACCGCCGCGGAGTACGCATGCGGCTGGACGTCTACGGCTCCGGCCCGCACCTGGACGAACTAGTCGCCATCGCCGGCTCCGCCCCGGTCACCTTCCACGGCTACGTAGACGGCCGGAGAACCCTCGCCCGGCACCTAGCCGAGGCCGACATCGCCCTCTCCGTCTGCCCGGGCGAAACCTTCGGCCTAGCCGTCCTAGAAGCCCTAGCCGCCGGCACCCCAGTAGTAACCGCCAACACCGGCGGCGCCAGAGAACTAGTCACCACCTCCTGCGGCCGCTGGGCCCGGCCCACCCCCGAGGCGCTGGCGGACGCAGTACTAGCCCTCGCCCAACTCCCCAACCGCAGAGCCGCGGCCCGCGAACGAGCCGAGCTCTACGACTGGAACACCTGCATCCAGCACATGCTCACCCTCCACACCCGCCTCGCCTCGAGCCGCCTCGCGGCCTAGTGTCCGACTCACCGCACTAGGTGAGGTGGTCGTAGTCGCCGCGGGTCCAGGCGGCGTGGCGGGCGGCGGAGCGGTGGACTACGGACTTGGCGTCGGTGGGGATGGAGGCGCCGAAGTTGTTGTAGAGGCGGTCATAGTCGAAGACGTCGAGGGAGCGGGCGACCCGCTCGACGACCGGGCCGGACAGTGGGATGCGGTTGGGGTAGCTGCGCATGAAGCTGACCGAGGTGCGGTCGGGGTTGGCGAAGATGGTGTCGCCGGACAGGATGACGCCCTTGCCGTCGGCGCCTTCGGACCAGTGGGTCACCGCGCTGCCGGGGAAGTGGCCGCCGGGCTGGATCACAGTGATGCCCGGGAGCGGGGTCAGCTTGCCTGACCAGGTCTGGATCACCGGGTCCTGCCGGGCGACCCACTCGGCGTCCGCCTCGGAGACGTACACCGGTACTCCGCCGAGCCGGTGACTCCACTCGACCTGTACGCCGTACATGTGCGGGTGGCTCGCGATGATCGCGGCGACCTCGCCCAACTCCCGGACCCGGCGTACGGCGTCGTCGTCGACGTAGCCGATCGGGTCCCAGAGCAGGTTGCCCTTGGCTGTCTGCACCAGCATCGCCTGCTGGCCGATCCCGGTGGGCGGCTCCGACGTGACGCCGTACAGGCCGGGCTCGACCTCCTTGATGCTGACCGTCGTACCCGCCGCGGTCATCTCCTCCAGCGTCGTCCAGCGCTGACCGTCGGCGGGCACCCACTGGCGCTCGTCGGCGCAGATCGCGCACACCCCGACCTGCTCGGAATGCTCGACCGCACAGGTCTCGCAGATCCAGAAACTCACAGTCATCCCCTCTCATCTGTCGACAATCCCCACGCTAGTGTCCTCAGGACACTAGGCCCGGTCAGGTCCTCCGCCATGGGCCAATCCGGCCCCATCCGCGGGGTCCACCGAAGCCTCGGCGCTCAAGTGCGGTTGAAGTCAACAGGCCGGTCCGCGGACCGCCCGAGTGGTGTGACGAGACCGTCACCGGCGGCATCGGCGGCGCTGTGCCGGCGCTCAGCCGGCCGAAACGGAGCAGCCTCCGAGAGCGATGTCACACGGCAGCGGGCCAGAACGGGCGCACCGCAGCGATAGCATCAAGAACGGCCTGGTTCCCTTCCAGGCCGAGCCGATCGCGGCCCCTTTGCTGAACTGACGCCCCGGAGTCGCCGCGTTCACCGGCTCTGGTCTGTCGTCCGATCGGAGGATCGGTTTGCCCAGCAAACCCATCGGGACCCTCTACCGCGGTCACGAAGGCATGTGGTCGTGGGTAGGGCACCGGATCACCGGCGTCGGGATCTTCTTCTTCCTCCTGGTGCACGTGCTCGACACCGCGCTCGTCCGGGTCTCGCCGGAGGCCTACAACGAGGTGATCGGCACCTACAAGAACCCGATCGTCGGACTGATGGAGGTCGGGCTGGTCGGCGCCATCCTGTTCCACGCCTTCAACGGCATCCGGCTGATCCTGGTCGACTTCTGGGCCAAGGGCCCGCGCAACCAGCGCAAGATGATGATCGGCGTCGGGATCGTCTGGGTCGTCCTGTTCGTGCCGTTTGTGATCCGGCACCTGATGCACGTGTTCGGAGGCTGAGTCAATGCCTCGCCTCCGGCTCGGAGGGTCATCGGGCTTTGCCTCCCGGTCTTACCTCGTCGCTCCAGTCGCTGTGCTTTTGGCCGCGCCTCCGGCGCGGCGGGTCATGGGGCTTGAACTCCCGGTCTTACCTCGTCGCTCCAGTCGCTTCGCTCCCTCCACTCCTCAGTCCAGACCGGGAGGCCCCATGACCGGGCTCCCTCCACTCCTCAGTCCAGACCGGGAGGCCCGATGACCACGCCTGAAATCGCTCGGCCGCGTTCCTCCAGTCCGGCCCGCTCGCTCAAGGGCGGCGGCCGGAACCGGTCCGGCCAGACCAACTTCGAGCTGTACAGCTGGCTGTTCATGCGGCTGTCCGGCCTCGCCCTGGTGGTGCTGGTGCTCGGCCACCTGTTCGTCAACCTGATGCTGGGCGGCGGGATCACCGCGCTCGACTTCGCCTTCGTGGCCGGCAAGTGGGCCAATCCGCTCTGGCAGGTCTGGGACCTGCTGATGCTGTGGCTGGCGATGCTGCACGGCACCAACGGGATGCGCACGATCATCAACGACTACGCCGAGAAGGACCAGAGCCGGTTCTGGCTGAAGGCGCTGCTGATCACCGCCTCGATCGTGATCGTCGTGCTCGGCACCCTGGTCATCTTCACCTTCGACCCCTGCCTCGACCCCAGCTCCACGCTGTCGGTCTGCAGCAAGTAAGGACAGTTCACCATGCAGCGCCATCAGTACGACGTCGTCATCGTCGGCGCGGGCGGAGCGGGGATGCGCGCCGCCCTGGAGTCCAGCAAGCGGACCCGGACCGCGGTGCTCACCAAGCTCTACCCGACCCGGTCCCACACCGGCGCGGCCCAGGGCGGCATGTGCGCCGCGCTGGCCAACGTCGAGGAGGACAACTGGGAGTGGCACACCTTCGACACGGTCAAGGGCGGCGACTTCCTGGTCGACCAGGACGCGGCCGAGGTGATGTGCCGCGAGGCCGTCGACGCGGTGCTCGACCTGGAGAAGATGGGCCTGCCGTTCAACCGGACGGCCGAGGGCAAGATCGACCAGCGCTTCTTCGGCGGCCACACCCGCAACCACGGTGAGGCCGTGGTCCGGCGGTCCTGCTTCGCGGCCGACCGCACCGGCCACATGATCCTGCAGACGCTCTACCAGCAGTGCATCAAGCAGAACGTCGAGTTCTTCAACGAGTTCTACGTGCTCGACCTGCTGATGGTGGCCGGCCGGGCCACCGGCGTGGTCGCGTACGAACTGGCCACCGGCGAGCTGCACATCTTCTCGGCCAAGTCGATCGTGTTCGCCTCCGGCGGCTTCGGCAAGGTGTTCCGGACCACCTCGAACGCGCACACCCTGACCGGCGACGGGATGGGCATCGTCTGGCGCAAGGGCCTGCCGCTGGAGGACATGGAGTTCTTCCAGTTCCACCCGACCGGCCTGGCCGGGCTCGGCGTGCTGCTGTCCGAGGCCGCTCGCGGCGAGGGCGGCATCCTGCGGAACAAGGACAACGAGCGGTTCATGGAGCGCTACGCGCCGACCGTGAAGGACCTGGCGCCGCGGGACATGGTGGCCCGGGCGATGGCGAACGAAGTACGCGAAGGCCGTGGCTGTGGCCCGGACGGCGCGTACGTGATGCTCGACCTGACCCACCTGGAGCCCGCGCACATCGACGCGAAGCTGCCGGACATCACCGAGTTCGCCCGGACCTACCTCGGCGTCGAGCCGTACACCGAGCAGATCCCGGTGTTCCCGACCGCGCACTACGCGATGGGCGGCATCCCGACCAACATCAAGGGCGAGGCGCTGGCCAACAACGACGACGTCATCCCCGGCCTGTACGCCGCCGGCGAGGTCGCCTGCGTCTCCGTGCACGGCGCGAACCGGCTCGGCACGAACTCGCTGCTCGACATCAACGTGTTCGGCCGGCGGGCCGGGATCGCCGCGGCGGAGTACGCGGCGACCGCCGACTTCGAGGAACTGCCGGCCGGGCCGGAGCAGTTCGTGGTGGACCTGATCGAGGGGATGCGGACCGCGACCGGGCACGAGCGGGTGGCGGCGATCCGCAACGACCTGCAGGCCACGATGGACCTGAACGCGCAGGTGTACCGGACCGAGGGCTCGCTGAAGCAGGCGCTGTCCGACATCGAGGCGCTCAAGCTGCGGTTCGCGAACGTGGCGGTGCAGGACAAGGGCAAGCGGTTCAACACCGACCTGCTCGAGGCGGTCGAACTCGGCTTCCTGATCGACCTGGCCGAGGTCCTGGTCGTCTCCGCGCTGGCCCGCAAGGAGTCCCGCGGCGGGCACTTCCGGGAGGACTACGACAAGCGCGACGACGTGAACTTCATGCGGCACACGATGGCCTACCGGTCGGTCGACGACGAGGGCACGGTGAACATCCGGCTGGACTACAAACCGGTCGTCCAGACTCGCTACAAGCCGATGGAGCGGAAGTACTGATGGACGTCAAGGTCAAGATCCTTCGGTACAACCCCGAGGTCGTCGACGAGGCCGAGTGGAAGACCTACTCGGTCACCCTGCAGCCGACCGACCGGGTGCTCGACGCGCTGCACAAGGTCAAGTGGGAGCAGGACGGCTCGCTGACGTTCCGGCGGTCCTGCGCCCACGGTGTCTGCGGCTCCGACGCGATGCGGATCAACGGCCGCAACCGGCTGGCCTGCAAGACGCTGATCAAGGACCTGAACCCGGAGAAGGAGATCACCGTCGAGCCGATCAAGGGCCTGCCGGTGCTCAAGGACCTGGTCGTCGACATGGAGCCGTTCTTCGACGCCTACCGCTCGGTGATGCCGTTCCTGGTCACCAGCGGCCACGAGCCGACCCGGGAGCGGATCCAGTCGCAGTCCGACCGGGACCGCTTCGACGACACCACCAAGTGCATCCTCTGCGCCGCCTGTACGACGTCCTGCCCGGTCTTCTGGTCCGACGGCCAGTACTTCGGCCCGCAGGCGATCGTCGGCGCGCACCGGTTCATCTTCGACAGCCGCGACGAGGGCACCGAGCAGCGGCTGGAGATCCTGAACGACAAGGAGGGCGTCTGGCGCTGCCGGACCACCTTCAACTGCACCGACGCCTGCCCCCGCGGCATCGAGGTCACCAAGGCCATCCAAGAGGTCAAGCGAGCCCTGATCTTCCGCCGCGTCTGACGCTGTCCGTCCTCGACGTCCCGAAGAACCCGCGGAGGTTCTTCGGGACGTTGTCGTTCGGGGATGCCGGGTGCAGGTGCGGCGTTCACCCCACCTGCCGACCTCGGTGAGCTGAACAGTGTCAACGGGTTCGTCTACGCGAGCAGGTATCCCGTGGACGGCAAGAACAGCCAGGCCATCACCAGCACCGATCGAGGCAAGACCTGGCAGTACTTCGAACCGCGCTAGGGGTGCATCCTGGCGCCCTTGAGGATCTTGTCCACTGCGTTCTTCGGGCCGTGCAGGGCCAGGCCGACCAAGTCGAGCTGGCCCTGCTGGACTGCCTTCACGGCGGCGCGGTTGTCGCGGTCGTTGCCGGTGGCAAATAGTTCCTGAGTGAAGACGGCGAGGGTGATCTCCCGGCTGAGGGCGCGCTGGTGGGCGGTGCTCATGAGTTCCTTGGTGCCCTCGAAGACGAGGACCGGCTGGCGGAACATCGGCTGGTACTGCGTACCGTCCGCGTCCTCGTACGGCTCCCCCACCAGCTCGGGTTGCGTCGCCGCGATGCCGCTGACCAGGAACGCCGTCACGTTCAACCGTTGCCAGGTGGCCAGGTCGTCTCGCAGCAACACCGCGATCTTGGTATCGAACCGGATCGGCTCATTCACGTTATCCACAAGACCAAATCTGCCTCCGCGAGGGGTTCCAGGTCTTGTACGTTCTAAACATGAACGACACCGCCCGCGCCCGGCGCGAGACCGATCTCGTCGCGTACTACGACAACGAGGTGCAGAACCGTGCCGATCGGGAGTTGCCGGCTCCTCGGGTCGAGCGGCGTACGGCGTACCTCGAGCAGCTGAAGCTCGAAGGGCTCCGAAGCGTCCTGGAGATCGGGTGTGGTCCAGGTCGGGACGCGCAGGCCTTCGCGGCGGCGGGTTTCGGCTATACAGGTGTCGATCTTGCGCCGGAGAGTGTGAGTGCCTGCCGGTCGCTCGGGCTCGAGGCTCAGGTTGCTTCCGTGCTGGAGTTGCCGTTCGACAGTTCCAGCTTCGACGCCGGCTGGACGATGAGCACGCTGCTGCACGTCGCTGACGAAGACCTCGACGCGGCGCTGACGGAGATCGTTCGCGTACTCCGCCCCGGCGCGCCGCTCGCGATCGGGCTGTGGGGAGATCAGGACGGCGGCGAGAGGCTGTGGGAGGACAGCTCCGGCTTCGGGCCGGCCCGCTTCTTCAGCATCCGCACCGACGACGCACTCCGCACCGCCCTACAGCGGCACGGAAACCTCGAGCAATGGGAGACCTGGCAGGACGGCACCTCGATGCACTACCAATGGGCGATCCTCCGCACTCCCTGAAACCGCGACACCCCGGCTCTCACCGTCATACTGACGTCCATGACCTGGACGGAACACCCGAAAGCCCGAGCTCTGGCCGCTGCGTACGTGCTCGGATTCCTCGCCTGGCTGGTCGGCGTCCTCTGGATTCTCTCCCTCCAGTTCACCGGCGGCACCGGGCCACAATTCGTCGGCGGCATCATCTTGTTCGCCGTCGGCCAGGCGCTCATCACCGCCATCGCCTTCACGCTGCGCGCCCGCTTCCGCGATTCCTTCTCCCAGGCCTGGCACCACCTGAGCCTCGGCCTGGGCCTCCCAGCCGCTGTCAAGCTGCTGCTTGCCCGCTAGCAGTACGGCGGGTTGGTGGTTACGGCGGTGGCTACTCGGAGGAAGAGGTTGAAGAGGCGGTAGAGGTCGGGCATGGGGGCGTCGACGGTGACTGTGCGGTCGTCGGTGCGGGTGACGCCGGGGATGGCCGGGAGGTGGTTGGCGACCGAGGCGTTCTGCCAGCGGACGGTGAGGCGGCGGGTCGTGCGGTTGACCGTCGGGGTCGGCCGGGTGGCGCGGAGCGCCTTGTGGGCGGTCGACTCGATGGCGGCACGCGCCTCGGCGACCGGGACGAGTTGGGCGGCGAAGCGGTCCTTGGCGTGCTTGACCGCGACCGTGGCGACCGTGGAGTCCCAGGCATTCATCTCGGCGCAGGCGGTGTCGTCGCCGGTGAGCAGCGCGACCGGTACGCCGTACGCGGCGGCGGCGTCGTGCAGGAGGCCGATCTCGCCGACCACCTGGTCGTCCAGCCAGATGTCCTCGATCTCGTGGCCCATGAAGCTGTGGCTGAGCACCCCGAGGACGCCGGCGCGGGCGTGGAAGCCGACGCACAGGACCACGTCGTACTCCGGGCCGAGGCCCTCGATCATCCCCATCGGCTTCGGGCGGCCCTTGATCAAGGTGGCGTGGGGATCGAGCAGGTCGGGCAGCAGGTTACGCATCGGGCCGTGGGCGTCGTTCACCAGGACCGTCGTCGCGCCGCCCAGGAAGGCCCCGCGGACGGCCGCGTTCACGTCCTCGGTCATCATCACCCGGCCGCGCTCGTAGTCGCGCCCAGGCGGCTGGACGTCCTCTGCGTCGACCAGTCCGGTGATGCCTTCCATGTCCGCGCTGATGTAGACCTTCAAGCCGCCCACCTCTCCCAGGGGATGATTCCGTCCCCGAGAGTATGTTCTGAGCTATGAGCGGCGGCGCGCAGGTGCGGGCCTGGCGACCCGGGATCGACGGGGTCGTGGAGGTGCTGCACGCCTATTTCCCGTCGCACGCCTACCCGAGCCACACGCACGACGCGTGGACCGTGCTGATCGTGGACGAGGGCGCGGTCCGGTACGACCTGGACCACCGCGAGCACGGTCTCGCCCAGGCGCAGGTCTCGCTGCTACCCCCAAACGTCCCGCACGACGGCCGCTCGGTCCACCCCGAAGGATTCCGCAAGCGGGTGCTCTACCTGGACCCGCAGAGGCTGGGCGGTGAAGGCCTGGTCGGCGCGGCGGTCGACCACCCGGAGTACGTCGACCCGGTACTGCGGCGCCGCCTCCACCAGTTGCACGGCGTACTCGTCGATGGGCGCGAGGACCTGGAGGCCCAGAGCCGGCTCACGCTGATCGAGGAGCGGCTGCAGCAGCATCTGCGCCGGCAGGTCACCGACCCGCCCGACCGTCGCGACGCCGGGGTGGCGGCGAAGCTACGAGAGGTGCTCGACGGGCATCTGCCGACTGGGATCACCCTCGACGAGGCGTCGAAGCTCGTGCACGCGCACCCGGCGCACCTGGTGCGGGCGTTCAGCCGGGAGTACGGGATGCCGCCGCATCGCTATTTGACCGGGCGGCGGGTCGACCTGGCCAGGCGGTTCCTGCTGGAGGGCAGGCCGCCCGCGGAGGTCGCCGGGCTGGCCGGCTTCTACGACCAGTCGCACCTGAACCGGCACTTCCGCAAGATGCTCGGCGTGACGCCGGCAGCCTTCGTCAGGCCTTGATCTTCTCCCTCTGGGACGCCTTGAAGGCGCGATACCCCCAGTTGCCGAGCAGCGCGGCGATGAACAGGTTCACCACGATCAGCACCGTGTGGGCGACGTAGTACCCGGTGGGGCGCCCGGAGGTGCCGGCCAGGTTCTTGATGAAGGTCACGTAGGTGACGACGTTCCAGACGGCGATGCCGATCAGGACCAGGGCGTGCTTTCGCTCGAGCTTCACCCAACCATTGTCCCTCGTGCCGCGTAGCGAGGGCGGGCCGCACCTCACTCGGACCGTCAGGAACTGCCGCGGTCGACCGTGCGCAGCAACTGGGTGCGGTTGGCCACGCCGAAGCGGCGGTACAGCCGGGTCAGCTGCGACTCGACCGCCTTGACGCTCAGGTAGAGCGCCGCCGCGATCTCGCGGTTGGTGGAGCCGTCGCGGACCATCGCGACGATCTGCAGCTCGTTGTCGGTCAGCTCCGACGGCTGCCGGCTCCGGCTCGGTACGTCGAGTCGCGCCAGCTCGGTCTCGGCCACCTCACGCCAGGCGGGTGCGCCGTACGCCTCGAACTGCTCGATCGCGTCCAGGAACGCGGTCCGCGCCACCGACCGGCGGCGGGCCTGCCTGGCCACCCGGCCGCGGGTCAGCTCACAGCGGGCCACATCCAGCGGGTAGACGTGGTCCCCCGCGGTACTGATCGTCTTCTCCAGCAGCTCCAACGCGGCGGCGGGATCGCCTTGCTTGGCGATCAGCAGCGCCTCGGACCGGGCCAGGCCAACCATCACGACGCCACGATCCAGCGTCTCGGCCCGCTCCCGGATCTCCGCGATCAGCGCCGCTGCATCGTCCAGCCGGCCGGCCGCGACCAGGGCTTCGGCATAGTCCGCGTGCCACGGGATCACCGCCGGGTCGAACGGCATGGCGGCCTCGACGGAGTCCGCGATCGCGTCGAACGCCTCCACCGCGCGCTGCGGATCACCGGTGAGCACGCCGACCAGGCCGAGGCTGGCCAGCGCCGGGCCGTTCCACTCGTCGTTGCCGACCAGCCGGACGCCTTCCAGTGCCGCCTCGGCCAGCTCGCGCGCCATCGTCGCGGTACCGCCGGCCCACTCCGCGCGGCAGGCGACCACCAGGCCGACCTCGGGCTCGTCACCCAGATCCTGCATCAACTGGTAGCACTCGTGCCCGGCCGCGACCGCCGCCGCACCATGCCCGCTGCGCTCGTAGATCGCCGTCGCCGACACCAGCACCGAGGCCAGCCAGCGAACCGCGCCACCGGCCCGTACTTCGTCGACCAGCGCGCTGATCGCCTCGATCGCCTCGCTGGTCCGGCCGCGGAACAGCTCGCGCATCGCGGCCATCTGCCGGGCGTTGACCACGGTCTTGGTGAGCGGCAGTCCCTGGGAGAGCTCGGCCGCCTGCTCCAGCAGCGCATCGGCGGTCTGCTCGCCGCCGCGGGCGATCTGCACCGAACTGGCCGCGCTCAGCGCGTCGACGACGCCCTCGATGTCGCCGCACTTGCGGGCGAGCCGCTCGGCCACCCGGGCGTCTTCCTGCGCGTCGTCGAGGCGGCGGTCGAAGTACGCGCTGTGGCTGCGCATGATCCGGACCCGTGCCTCCAGCCGGTCGTCTCCGTCGGCGGCGGCGAAGGCGTCAGCGAGTAGCTCCAGCCGCTGGTCCCGCTCGGGCCAGGCCGCGTCCACCAGGAGCAGCAGCGCCCCGACCTTGGTCTCCGGAGTCGTCGCAGCCTGTACTGCGAGGCGCGCCATCTCGGCGGATTCCACCAGGTGCCCGGCCGCGGCAGCAGCGTCCGCCGAGCTCGACAACCGCCTGGCCCGGTCGTCCTGCGCGTCCGTCGGAGTGCGCTCGGCAGCGAGCCGCCAGAGCGTCGCGGCCGCGCCGAGAGCTCCTCGCCCGCCTGCGACGATCGCTGCTTCCTCGATCGTCGCTGCCAGCTCTGAGTTGGCTTCCTGCGTCGCGAGCGCCCTGTGGGTGGCGTTCTCGACCGGCTCGTCCACCACGGCTGCCAGCTGGGCGTGTGCCTGCCGACGGGCCGCGGACGACGCCTCGGCGTACACGAACTCTCTGAGCAGCGGGTGCGTGAACCGCAGCCGCTCGGACGACACATCGATCAGCCCGAGTGCTTCCGCCTCGGTCAGCTCGGCGTCGAGAGAACGGTCCAGCGACTGCGCGAGCTGGCTGGTCGTGGGCCGCGGCGACGAGGCCGCGTGCAGCAGCAACTCGTACGTCGAAGGGCTGAGGTCGGCGAGCCGGTCTCCCAGCAGGGTCTTCAGGCGGCTCGACACCGGCAGCGGGTCGTTCGGCGAGACGCCCTGCGGGTGGCGCAGCACGGCTCGGCCGAGCTCCAGCGCCATGAACGGGTTGCCGGCGCTCGCGGTGAAGATCCGCCGGGCGGTACGCACCGGGAGCGGGCTGGAGAGCCGATTGCGGAGCAGAGCCAGTACGTCGGCCTCGGCCAGCGGTGGGACCTCCACCTGCAGCACCGGCTCGGGGCAGGCCTCGGCCATCAGCGGGAGATCGCCGTCGGCCACCTGCTCGGTGGCGAGCATGTGGACGCCTTCGGTCAGGCGGCGCGCGCAGAAGGTCAGCACTTCGAGACTGGACGGGTCGACCCACTGGATGTCGTCCACCACGAGCAGCACGGGCCCGGAGGCCGCCAGGCGACGCAGTACGTGCAGTACTGCGAGGCGCACCGCGAGCTCGTCCCGGACGGTGTCCGGCGCGCTCGCCTTGAGCAGGGCTACTTCCAGCGGCTGGCGGAGGTGGTCGGGCAGCACCTGCCAGGCGAGCTCGAGCTGGTTCGAGAGGAGGTCGAGGAGCGTGACATAGGGCAGGCCGGCCTCGCTCTGTGAGGGTGCGGCGCTCAGCACCCGGCAGCCCGCCCGGGTGCGTTCCGCGACCAGCGCACGGGCTGCGGCGGACTTGCCGACCCCGGTCGGGCCGTAGAGCAGCACGGAGCCACTGGTCTCGAGCTGCTTCTTGGCACGCTCGACCAGTCCGGCGCGCCCGACCAGCTCGTCGTCAGTCATCGATCCACATTCTCCCCGAAGGATTACATTCGCCGACATCACAGTCGAGTGCCAATGGACACGGCGAGTGTCACATATGGAGACCGCCCGGCCACCACCTCGTTACCTATCCGTTCATCCGGTACTGCGCTCACCCTTGCGCAATTCCGCGGCGTGTCGCCCAAAACGCGCCGAGAGGGGATCAGGTCAGAAAGGCCCGGAGCAGCGCCGCGGTGCCGGCCACATGTTCCTGCATCGCCCGGCGCGCCGTCGCCGGATCGGCGGCCAGAATCGCCTCGACGACGGCTTGGTGCTGCTCGTCGGAGTGGACGATGTTGCGTTCGAGCAGCGGGATGGCGTCGAGCAGCGCGTTCAGCCGCATCCGGACGTCGGCCACCGCCGAGGTGAGCGAGGGAGATCCGCTGGCCTCGGCGATGGCCAGATGCAGGCGCGAGTCCATCCGCCGGTAGTCGGCGAGCTTGGCACCGGCCGTGTCGGCGAGCCGGCTGCCCAGGTGGTCCCGCTCCTCGTCGCTCAGGTCGCGGGACGCGGCGGCCTCGGCCGCGCCGACCTCCAGCGCGGCGCGGAGGACGAGGGCGTCCTCGAGGCCGCTGCCGAGCTCCCGGGCCAGCCGCTTGGGCGCGACCCGGCGGGGTTTGGGGAGCCGGTCGTTGACGAACGTCCCGCCGTACCGGCCGCGGCGGGACTCGACGTACCCGGATTCGGTCAGGGCGCGGATCGCCTCCCGGAGGGTGACCCGGGAGACGCTCAGCCGGGCGGCCAGGTCGCGCTCGGACGGCAGCCGGTCGCCGGGCGCGACCACCCCGAGCTTGATTGCCTGGAGCAACCGTTCGACGGTCTCCTCGAACGGGTTGCCGGCCCGCACCGGGCGGAACAGGGCGTCGTCGGCCCGGGCCGCCGGGTCGGCGTGCTCGCTCACCTGCCACCTTCTCCCCGTGGTCGTCTGCTCAGGGTAGCTACAGCGGCGTCACGTACGCGCCGGAGATGCCACCGTCGACCAGGAACGTGTTGGCGGTGATGAACGACGAGTCGTCGGAGGCCAGGAAGGCGACCGCCGCGGCGATCTCCTCCGGCTCGCCGAAGCGCCCGACCGGGACGTGCACCATCCGGCGCTGGGCCCGCTCCGGGTCGGAGGCGAACAGCTCCTTCAGCAACGGCGTGTTCACCGGTCCCGGGCACAGCGCGTTCACCCGGATGCCCTCGCGGGCGAACTCGACGCCGAGCTCCCGGCTCATCGCGAGCACGCCGCCCTTCGACGCGGAGTACGAGATCTGTGAGGTGGCGGCACCCATCAGGGCGACGAAGGAGGCGGTGTTGATGATCGAGCCCTTGCCCTGGCGCTGCATGTAGGGAATGGCCGCCTTGCAGCACAGGTAGACCGAGGTCAGGTTGACCTCCTGCACCTTGCGCCAGGCGTCCAGCCCGGTGTCGAGGATCGACGCGTCCTCGGGCGGCGAGATGCCCGCGTTGTTGAAGGCGATGTCGACCGAGCCGAAGGTGTCGTAGGCCTGCCGGAAGAGGTTCTCGACCTCGGTCTGGTTCGTCACGTCGGTGGCCACGAACAGGCCGCCGACCTCGTCCGCGGCCGCCTTGCCGGCCGCCGGGTCGAGATCGCCGATGACGACCTTCGCGCCCTCGCCGGCCAGCCGCCGGACGCTGGCCAGGCCGATCCCGCTCGCCCCGCCGGTCACCACCGCGACGCGGCCCTCCAGCCGGTGCGCCTTGTAGTCGTCTGCCATCTCAGTCAGTCCTCCGTGGAAATGAAGATGTTCTTGGTCTCGGTGAACGCGTCCAGCGCGTCCGGGCCGAGCTCGCGACCGAGCCCGGACTGCTTGTAGCCGCCGAACGGCGTCGAGTACCGCACCGACGAGTGCGAGTTGACCGACAGGTTCCCGGCCTCGACCCCGCGCGACACCCGCAGCGCCCGGCCGACGTCGCGGGTCCAGATCGAGCCGGACAGCCCGTACTCCGTGTCGTTCGCGATCCGCACCGCGTCCGCCTCGTCCTCGAACGGGACCACCGCGACCACCGGCCCGAAGATCTCGTCCCGTACCGCGGGCGAATCCGCCGCCGGGGTGAGCACCGTCGGCGGGAACCAGAACCCGGGACCGTCCGGCGCGGTACCGGTGAAGGCGACGTCGTGCTCGGTGTAGGCCGCGACCCGCTCGCGCTGCTTGGCCGAGATCAGCGGACCCATCTCGGTCGCGGGATCCGACGGATCGCCCACCCTGAAGGACTTCACCGCCGGCTCGAGCAACTCCAGGAAGGTGTCGTACGCCGACCGCTCGACCAGGATCCGCGACCGCGCGCAACAGTCCTGCCCGGCGTTGTCGAACACCCCGTACGGCGCCTGGGCGGCCGCCTTGGCCAGGTCCGAGTCCGCGAAGACGATGTTCGCGGACTTGCCGCCGAGCTCGAGCGTCACCCGCTTCACCTGGTCCGCGCAGCCGGCCATGATCTGCTTGCCGACCCCGGTGGACCCGGTGAACACGACCTTCCGTACCGCGGGATGCGTCACGAACCGCTGTCCCACCACGGTCCCCGCGCCCGGCACGATCTCCAGCACGCCCGGCGGCAGTCCCGCCTCCAGCGCCAGCTCGCCCAGGCGGATCGCGGTCAGCGGGGTGAGCTCGGCGGGCTTCAGGACGACCGTGTTCCCCGCCGCCAGTGCGGGCGCGAACCCCCAGCCGGCGATCGGCATCGGGAAGTTCCACGGCACGATGATGCCGACCACGCCGAGCGGCTCGTGGAAGGTGACATTGATGCCCCCGGCAACAGGTATCTGCTTGCCGAACAACCGCTCGGGCGCTGCCGAGTAGTAGGTCAGCACGTCCCGGACGTTGCCCGCCTCCCACTTCGCGTTGCCGATCGTGTGCCCGGCGTTCTCCACCTCCAGCGCCGCCAGGTTGTCGAGGTCGGCGTCGACCGCGTCCGCGAAACGCCGCAACAGCCGGCCGCGGTCGGCAGGAGTCACCTCACGCCAGGTCTCGAAGGCCGCAGCGGCTCGGGCGATCGCCTGGTCGGTGTCCTCGACGGAGGCCAGTTGGAGGCTGCGAACCACCTTCTCCGTCGCGGGATTCAGTACGTCGTACGTCACGGAGTCGTCCTCCTTGTCGATGCGGCCACCAGGGCCGTGAACAACCTAAGGTCCTCAGGGTCCTCTTCCGGGTGCCACTGAACGCCCAATGCGAAGTCGTGGCCGGCCACCTCGGCGGCCTCGACGGTTCCGTCGCCCGCCCGCGCGGTCACCTGCAGGCCGGGCGCGACCACGGCGATGGCCTGGTGGTGGTAACAGTGCACGGTGGTGCGGTCGCCGAACAGCTTCCCGGTGAGCGTGTCCGGCTCGACCTTCACGTCGGTCTGGCCGAACACCGCGGGCGACGGCCGATGCTCGTCGTGCCCGACCGCGTCCGGCAGATGCTGTTGCAGGGTCCCGCCGAGCGTGACGTTGAGCATCTGCAGCCCCCGGCAGATCGCCAGCAGCGGAACATCCTGGTCGAGCGCCGCCCGGATCAGGATCGCCTCGTGCTCGTCCCGCCCGGGCCGGGTGTCCACCGTCTCCGGATGCGCAGCGGCGCCGTACGAACCGGGGTCGACGTCGCACCCGCCGGCGATGATCAGGCCGTCGAGGATGTCCAGCACGGCCGGGTCCGTCCCGACCGGCGGCAGCAGCAGCGGTACGCCACCGGCCGCCGCCACGGCGTCGAGGTACACCCGCGGCAGCAGCGACGCGTCCCGCTCCCAGACTCCCCAGATCGTCGGCTCCAGATACGTGGTGATGCCGATTCTCGGCCGCCTAGAGTCGCTCGAAACCACGGATCCGCTCCCAGTCGGTGACGGCGGCGTTGTAGGCGTCCAACTCCACCCGGGCCGCGTTGAGGTAGTGGTCCACCACCTCGTCGCCGAAGGCCTCGCGGGCGATCTTCGAGCCGCCGAACAACGCCGACGCCTCCTGCAGCGTGGTCGGCACGTGCGGCTTGTCCGAGGTGTAGGCGTTGCCCTCGAGCATCGGTTCCAGTTCGAGTTCGTTCTCGATGCCGTGCAGGCCGGACGCGATCAGCGCCGCGACCGCGAGGTACGGGTTCACGTCGCCGCCGGGCAGCCGGTTCTCCACCCGCAGCGACTCGCCGTGGCCGACCACTCGCAGCGCGCAGGTGCGGTTGTCCAGCCCCCAGGCGACGGCTGTCGGCGCGAAGCTGCCGGGCACGAACCGCTTGTAGGAGTTGATGTTCGGCGCGAGCAGGTAGGTGAACTCCTCCAGGCAGGCCAACTGCCCGGCGATGAACTGCTCCATCAACTCGGAGAACCCGTACTGCCGGTCGCCCGCGAGCACGGCCTCGCCGCCGTCGGAGCGGAAGCTCAGGTGGATGTGGCAGGAGTTGCCCTCGCGCTCGTCGAACTTCGCCATGAAGGTGAGGCTCTTGCCGTGCTTGACCGCGATCTCCTTGGCCCCGGTCTTGTAGATCGAGTGGTTGTCGCAGGTCACCAGCGCCTCGGCGTACCGGAACGCGATCTCCTGCTGGCCGAGGTTGCACTCGCCCTTGGCGGACTCGACGTACAGGCCGGCGCCTTCCATCGAGTTGCGGATGTCGCGCAGCAGCGGCTCGATCCGGGCGGTGCCGAGCAGGGAGTAGTCGACGTTGTACTGGTTGGCCGGGTCGAGGCCCTTGTAGCTCTTGGACCAGGCCTGCTCGAAGGTGTCGTTGAAGACGATGAACTCGAGCTCCGTCCCGACGTACGCCTTCAGGCCGCGCTCGGCCAGCCGGTCCAGCTGGGCCCTGAGGATCTGCCGCGGCGACGCGGGCATCGGGCTGCCGTCGAGCCACTGGACGTCGCAGAGCACCAGCGCGGTGCCCTCGTGCCAGGGCAGCAGCCGCAGGGTGTCCAGGTCGGGCGCCATCAGCAGGTCGCCGTAGCCGCGCTCCCAGGACGACATCTCGTAGCCGTCGACGGTGTTCATGTCGACGTCGACCGCGAGCAGGTAGTTGCAGCCCTCGGTGCCGTGCCGCAGCACCTCCTCGATGAAGTACCTGGCACCGCAGCGCTTGCCCTGCAGCCGTCCCTGCATGTCGGTGATCGCGACCAGCACGGTGTCGATCCGGCCCGCCCCGACCTGGTCCCGGAGTTCCTGCACGGTCAGCTTGCCGGTGTTCGCCACGGTCGCTCCCGGAGGTTCTATTGGTCTGCGGTCAGTCCATTGACGCAAGTGGGCGGCCCGATGTCAATCCGGCCGTTCCCTTGACAGCGGGCCGCCGCGCGAGGAACCTCGTGGCCATTCCTAGTGGTATGGACGTAGACCATTGGAGGCCCAGCGATGAGCCGGAAGAACGCCCGTGTCGACTACCAGCAGGTCGGCAAGGAGTATCTGGAACAGCGGCAGCTGAAGCGGGGCGCGGCCGGCTGGGTGCTGCTGGCCGGGCTCGGCGTCGCCTACGTCATCTCCGGCGACTTCGCCGGCTGGAACTTCGGCCTCGCCGAGGGCGGCTGGGGCGGTCTGCTGATCGCGACCGTGCTGATGGCGACGATGTACACCTGCATGGTGTTCGGCCTGGCCGAACTGGCCTCCGCGATCCCGGTGGCCGGCGCGGGGTACGGGTTCGCCCGGCGCGCGCTGGGTCCACTCGGCGGATTCGCGACCGGGACGGCGATCCTGATCGAGTACGCGATCGCGCCGGCCGCCATCGCGACCTTCATCGGCGGCTACATCGAGGCGCTCGGGCTGTTCGGGCTGACCTCCAGCTGGCCGGTCTACCTGGCCTGCTACGTGATCTTCATCGGCATCCACCTGTACGGCGTCGGCGAGGCGCTGCGGCTGACGCTCGCGATCACCGCGATCGCCGTGGTCGCGCTGGTCGTCTTCGTGATCGCGATGATCCCGAAGTTCGACGCGGACAAGCTGTTCGACATCGTGCCGAACACGGCCGCCGGGGCGAGCGACTTCATCCCGTTCGGGTACGCCGGCGTACTGGCCGCGCTGGTCTACGGCATCTGGTTCTTCCTCGCGGTGGAAGGCGTCCCGCTGGCCGCCGAGGAGGCTCGCGATCCGCGGAAGGACATGCCGCGCGGAATTATCACCGCGATGGGCATCCTGCTCGTGTTCGCCGCCCTGATGCTCGTCTTCACGGCCGGCGGCGCCGGCTCCTCGGTGATCGCGGAGTCCGACAATCCCCTCCCACTGGCCTTGCGTACCGCGTTCGGCGGTGACACGTGGGTCGCCGACTTCGTCAACTACGTCGGCCTGGCCGGGCTCGTGGCGAGCTTCTTCTCCATCGTCTACGCGTACTCCCGGCAACTGTTCGCCTTGTCCCGTGCGGGCTACCTGCCACGCTTCCTGTCGGTCACGGGCAAGCGCAAGACGCCGTACCTGGCGCTGACCGTTCCCGGCCTGATCGGTTTCCTGCTGGCCGCCATCACCCAGGACGGCGCGCTGCTGATCAACATCGCGGTCTTCGGCGCCACCGTGTCGTACGTGCTGATGATGCTGGCCCACATTGTGCTCCGAGTCCGCGAGCCCGGACTGGAACGCCCCTATCGGACTCCTGGCGGCATGGTCACGACCGGCATCGCTCTCGCCCTCGCCTGCATGGCCGTGGTCGCCACCTTCATCGTCGACGAACTCGCCGCCGCCATCACCGCCGGCATCTTCGTGGTCGCCCTCGCCTACTTCTGGTTCTACAGCCGGCACCACCTGGTCGCGTCCGCTCCCGAAGAGGAGTTCGCCGCGATCCAGCAGGCCGAGTCCGAACTGTCGTGAAGGCCGCGCTCTGGGTGCCGCTCTTCGACGAACTGGCCGACCCCGCGGTCGCGGTACAGCTGGCCGTGGAGGCGGAGGAGGTGGGCTGGGACGCGTTCTTCGTCTGGGACCACGTGAACTGGCGCGAGCCGGTCCAGGCGGTGGCGGACCCCTGGATCGTGCTCGCGGCGGTCGCGGTCCGGACGTCGGCCTTGCGGATCGGCACGATGGTGACGCCGATCGCCCGCCGCCGCCCGGTCAAGCTCGCGCGGGAGACCGCGACGCTCGACCAACTGAGCGGCGGGCGCCTGACGCTCGGCGTCGGCCTGGGCAGCGATCGCTTCGGCCGCGAGTTCTCCGCCACCGGCGACCAGACCGACGACCGCGTCCGCGCTCAACTGATGGACGAGTCACTGGCCGTTCTGACCGCTGCGTGGTCCGGCGAGCCCGTTGATCACCACGGCACTCACCACACCGTCGACAATCTCCGCTTCCTGCCCCGGCCCGCCCAGCGCCCTGGCGTTCCCGTCTGGGCCGCCGGGTTCCCGGGCAACCTCAAGCCGCTACGGCGCGCCGCGCGGTACGACGGGTTCTTCCCGGTCAACCTGACCCATTGGGACCAGGTGGCCGAGATCGCCGGCACGCTCGCGGAGATCGGCACCAAAGACTCCTTCGACCTCGTGGTCGCGCTGGAGCCCGGCACCGACCCCATACCGTACGAGGCGGCAGGCGCGACCTGGTGGCTGACGGATTTCGATCCGGAAGCGCTACGGCTCGACGAGGTGCGTGGGGTCCTACGAGCCGGGCCGTCGATCAACTGACGTCGTCCGGACGCTCCACGGGAGCCCTGCCCCTGCTTGAATGACTGAAGCGGCCAGGGCCGGTGAAGGCGACCGAAGGGTGGAGCTGGGGATGGACGATCTCGGATCTGTTGAACTCGTGTACGCCGACCGGGAGCTGGACCCCGACGCCAAGGTCTTCGGCCGCCGGGACCCGGTGCTCAAGGTGACCGAGGTCAACGCCGACCGGCTGGCCGACAGCGTCGCCCGGTTGAGCCGCACCATGGACCAGGTGTTCGACCGGATCCGGTCCACGAACGGACCGTACGAGCTCGAGAGCTTCGAGGTATCGGCCGAGTTCACCGGATCCGGCGAGGTCCGGCTGATCGGCTCGGTCGGGCTGGAGGTGACCGGCGGAGTACGGCTGACCTTCAAGAAGAAGGACAGCAGCACCACGCCATGAACCTCGCCGTCGTCGTCGGCTGCGCCACCTACGAGCACCCGATCCCGTCACTGCGCTTCGCCTCCGCCGATGCCCGCCGGATGGCGGACACGCTGCGCACCACCTGCGGGTTGCAGGACGACGAAATCCTCCTGCTGAGCGAGGATGCCGAGGACCTGCGCTCCCGTCCGACGTTCACCAACGTACTGCGCACGCTGTCCCGGGCAAGGCAGTACGGCCGGACCGCCAACCTGGACACCTTGTTCTTCTTCTTCAGCGGCCACGGCTACCACTCGGTCGAGGACGGGAGCGAGTACCTGCTGCTCGGAGACTCGGTGGCCGAGGACCTCGAGCGCACCGCGCTCGCCGTCCAGACCGTCATCGCCCGGCTCCAGGAGTGGGGCCCGCGCCATCTCGTCCTGCTCGTGGACGCCTGCCGTGAAGCCGTCGGCGAGAGCAAGGGCGGGGCTGAGGACGAGGTGCCGGGGGTCGACGTCAACAAGCTCCTCCCTACCGGGAACATCATCTTCAGCTCGTGTTCGCCCGGGCAGCGGTCCTACGAACACCAGGCGATCGGGAGCGGGATCTTCACCGCGGCGCTGTGCGAGGGGCTCAGCGACCGCGGCCGATGCCGCACTCTGCACGATCTGAACTCCTTCGTGCAGCGTCGCGTCCCGGAGCTCTGCAAGCTCTACGGCAAACCGCGACAGGACCCCGTCGCGAGACTCGAGCCGGCCGAGGTGCTCGCCCTGGAGATCGTGTCCCAAACCAAGCGTAGCGAGTGGCGGACGTCCCTGAGCGTAGGCATCGAACGACGGGCGGGCCGGGTTCCTCCGGCTCCGATCCGGGGGCTGAGGCCGAAACTGGCGCTCGATTTCGGCACCAGCACCACCCTCGCCGCACTGCTCGACTCGCAGGGGCGGATGCACGCCGTTCCCGCCGCCGACGGGCGGCCCTTCGTCCCGTCGGTCGTCAACTTCGACACGGACTGGGACTACGTGGTCGGTGGCGAAGCCCTCGAACTGGACCGGCTGCGTCCGGAGGGGACCGTCTGGTACCCGAAGCGCGGCCTCGGTTCGCCGCTCGGCTTCACCGTCCACGACAAGAGCCTGACCGCCGAGTTCGTCTGCAGCCTGATCGTGCGCTCGGCGGTGAAGAACGCGGAGGAGTTCCTGGGCGAACCGGTCCGGGGCGTCATCGCGTCCTATCCCGCCAGTTTCAGCATCGCCCAGACCAATGCGTTGCAGCAGGTTCTCGACCTCGCCGGACTCGAGGTGATGCGGCTGGTCCCCGAACCCTCGGCCAGCGGGATGATCGGTCCGGAGGGCTCTCCGTACGTCCTCGAGGACATGCTGATCGTCGACATCGGTGGCGGAACACTCGATGTGGCCGTCTACGAGAACGCCGAGGGTGTGACGGAGGTCAAGGCGACCCATGGCGACGGTCGGCTGGGAGGGATCGACTACGACGAGGCTCTCGAGAAACTGCTCCTGCGGCGCGTCGAGGCACAACTGGGGTCCGCGCCGCTCTCCCCCTTTGTGCGCAACCAGGTCAAGCGGGAGGCGATGCGGGCCAAGCATGTGCTGTCGGCCCGCGAGTCCTGTGAGGTCATCATCTCCGACGTCGAAGGTGAGGGCGGGACCTATCACGACCTCCAGTTCCAGGTGGACCGGGCGGCGTTCGAAACGGCGGTCAGGCACCTCGATCTTCGGGTCTCCGAATCGATCATGGCTGTGATGCGGGAGAGGCTCCTGCGTTCGCGGGTGCCCGACACGATTCCGTCCGACCACGACGTCATCAGCGCTCTGCGCGGACTCAAACATGTGATGCTCTGTGGCCAGGCGAGCCGACTGCCGAGTCTCGTCCGCGCCATCTCGTCCGTCACGCCGGCTCCGCTCATCACCAGCTACCAGAACGACGCTGTTCTGCAAGGGCTCGCGGCGCAGGCCGGGGTTCTCGAGGGACTGCGGACAGACCAGCTGCTGCTGGACACGATCCAGCAAGGTATCGGCGTTCTGGTCGAGTCCGACCCCGGGACCGAGGGCACGCTCCCGCGGCTGGCTCGGACCGACGAGGCCAACACCGTTGTGCTCGATCTCCTCCGTAAGGGAACAACGGTCCCGACGAGGCGCTCGGAGCGCGTGGAGCTGGGCGGCCATCAGCCCGACGTCACCTACCGGCTGCGGCTGGTGGAGCTGAAGTCTCCGTGGTCGTCGATGGGATTCACACCCCTCGGCGTCGTCGAGTTCAAGTGTCCGTCCCCTGCCGTCGAGGTCGTCTGCGACGTAGACGCCAACAGCACGATGGTCCTGCACCTGAGAGACACTCCGGGCCGATGGGAGCGGCGGCTGCTCCTCAACCGCACGAGCGGGAACGGGCTGGAATCGATCGTCGATCAACGACTGACCGGAACCCTGGACGAGATCTGACGGCGCCTCGGCGCAGTACTGCCTTGGAACGTTTCGGACAGTGATCGGCTTCTCACTTACCGCGATGGCGCTCAAAATCGGCTGACCCGGCCGCACCGCCCAGCGGCCCATGATTCCGAGGAGCGCTTCCATGCGCATCAGCAACGCCTGGACCGCGTACCGCGCGTGACTTGTGGACTGAAGGCCGTCTAGGGTTCCGCCGATGCGTGTCCTCATGACGGCTCTCGCTACCACGGCACTTGTGGTGGCGGGTCCTCTTGCTGCGACTGCCGTCGGCCAGGGCTCACACAGCCCGGTCGGCGGTGCGCAGCTGACCACGGAGTCGACGGTTGTCGCCAGCGGGGCGACACCGCCGGCGGTACAGGCATCTGCGTTCGTGGTGGCTGACCTGACGACCGGCTCCGTACTGGCCGCCAAGGCGCCGCACGCCAAGCTGCGGCCGGCCAGCACGCTCAAGACACTCACCGCGCTCGTACTGCTGCCGAGGCTGAACAAGTCCGACCAGGTGATCGGTACGGACAAGGACGCCGGCATCGAAGGCAGCAAGGTCGGGGTCTATCCGGGACTGAAGTACTCCGTCGATCTGCTCTTCGAGGGGATGTTCCTGGCGTCGGGTAACGACGCAGTGCACGCCCTGGCAGCGCACGACGAGGGCGGTGTCCCGGCAACGATCCAGCGGATGAACAAGCTGGCCGCTGAGCTCGGAGCACGCGACACGCACGTGACGGATCCGACCGGGCTGGACGCGGACGGCCAGTACTCGAGCGCGTACGACCTGGCGCTGTTCGCGCAGGCAGGACTCGGGCGGCCGGACTTCGCGAAGTACGCGGCGACGAAGTACACGAACTTCCCGCTTGCCAAGAAGGGCACCTACCAGGTCGCCAACCAGAACAAGCTGCTGTTCAATTATGACGGCGCGCTCGGGGTGAAGACGGGCTTCACGACGCTGGCCCGGAACACGTTCATCGGCGCGGCCCGGCGGAACGGGCACACCCTGGTGGTGACGCTGGTGAACTCACCGCACGGCATCACCGCGGACGCGACGAACCTGCTCGACTGGGGATTCAAGTCGTACGGCGTACTGAAGCCGGTCGGCACGCTGGTGAAGCCTGCCGCCGCTACTCCGAAGACCGCTGAAGGCACCGGCCCGACGACCTCCAAGAAGGCGCCCGCGCTGCCTCCGAGGCGAACTCGAGCAGCTTTGGCTGCCGGGGTCGCCGTCCAGGCGGTTGTCTTGCGGATCCCAGAGTGGGCCTACGCCGCCCCACCCATCCTCCTGCTAGGCCTGTTCCTCCGCCGCCCAAAGGCTCTGAAGGCCCGAGCCCGCGCAGCCCGAGCCAGACGCCACTAGCTGTCCTGACCGAGTACAACTAGCGGCGGAGGGACCGGGTGGCTCGGGCCAGTTGGACGGCTATGGCTGTGGCTGTGGCGCCCAGGACTGCGCCGGCGGCTACGGCGACCGTGTCTGCCTTGCGAGCCGGGATGGGGACGACCTTGTACTTCTTGCCGGGCGGGCCGGGCAGGAGGCCGTCCTCGTCGGGCCCGGACGTGCGCGCCGCGGTCGCGTACGGAGTACTGGACGGGGTTTCGAACGGCATCGCCGCGCGCGCGGCTTCCTCGGCCTCGCCGGTGCGCCAGCGGTGGTCGAGGGTGGCTTCCTTGGTCCAGGCGGCGATGAGCATGATCGCGCGCGTCATCAGATAGATCCACACCAGCAGCGCGAGCGGCAGCGCCAGCGTCCCGTACGCCGCGTTGTTGCCGATCACGTTCTTCACGTAGCTGTTGCCCAACTGCTGGGCGATGTAGAACAGCACGCCGCCGACCAGGGCCGCGATCAGCGCCGCCTTCCGCGGCAGGAGGATCCGCGGCATCGCGGTCTGCAGGTACAGGAAGAGAAGCGCGCCGGCCGCGACGCCCACCACGATGCTGATCAGCTGGAGACCCCAGGTCGCCAGCCAGCTGCCCTCCAGGCCGGCCCAGTCGACGATCCGGTTCGACAAGCCGGTCAGCACCGACGAGGCGCCGGTCGCGATCGCGCCGATGATGCCCAGACCGATCAGCGCGCCGAGGTCCTGGAGCTTCAGCTTGACCGCGTTCCCCGGCTGGTCGTCGAGCTCGTGCATCGACCGGATCGACGCCCGCAGCGAGTCGATCCAGCCCAGGCCGGTGAGCAGCAGCGTGACGGCGGAGACCACCCCGATCGTGCCGGCGTTGCTGATCAGCGAGTCCAGGTCGATCTGGTCGCCGATCCCCGGCAGGTTCGCCCTCAGCCCCTCCTTGAGCCGGTCGACGGCCCTCTCGTTCAGCAGCTTGCCGGTGACGGCGGCGGTCAGCACGATCAGCGGGAACATCGACAGGAACGCGAAGAAGGTCGTTGCCCCGGCCAACCGGTTTCCGCGCCGGTCGCCGTACCGTTTCCAGGCGCGCCACAGCTGTGTCCGGCTGAAGCGCGCCCAGACCGCCTTGGCCCGATCCTTGATCCCCATGCGGTCTCCTGTACCCCGAGTCAGGAGAGCTACCCTGCCAGCGGGAAGGACCTCTGCGGGCGCCACACGCCGTCGGCGCCGTGCTCGTAGCGGCTGAAAGCGTCCACGTCGAAGGCGCAGTCGTACTCCGACAACGTGTCGTAGGCGCGGTCCAGCGCCTCCTTGTCCAGGTCGTGCGCCACCGTGACGTGCGGGTGGTACGGGAACCGCAGCTCGACCTCGAGCGGGCCCGAGCGGACCTGGGACTGCAGCACCTCACACGACGAGATCCCCTCCGCCAGCGGCACGAACACCACCGGCGAGATCGGCCGGAAGGTCGCGGTACCGCGCAGCCGGATCCGGAAGCTCGGGAACCGGGCCGCCACCGCCAGCAGGTGCTCGTCGATCCGGGCCAGGTCCTCGTCGGCCACCTCGGTCGGCGGCAGCAGCGTCACGTGGGTCGGGATCGACGACGCCATCGGGTCGCCGAACTCGGCCCGGTGCTTCTGCAGTTCCGTGCCGTACGGTTCCGCGATCGGGATCGCCACACCGATCGTTGCCATCCGGGCCTACCGGCCCAGTGCCGGGCCGGGCACGAAGCCGAGCCGGTCGAAGACCCGCTGCAGCGTCGGCTCGGTGACGGCACGGGCGCGCTCGGCGCCCGCGGCCAGGATCGCGTCCAGTTCGGCCTTGTCGTCCAGGAAGGCGAGCGTCTTCTCCCGGAACGGGGTGACGAACTCGACCACCTGCTCGGCCAGGTCCTTCTTGAAGTCGCCGTAGCCGCGGCCGGCGTACTCGTCCTCGAGTTCGCTGATCTTGCGGCCGCTGAGGGCGGAGTAGATGGTCAGCAGGTTCGCCACGCCGGCCTTGTTCTCCGGGTCGAAGATCACGTCCCGGCCGGAGTCGGTGACGGCCGAGCGGATCTTCTTCGCGCTCACCTTCGGGTCGTCCAGCAGGTCGATGATGCCGCCCGGCGAGGAGGACGACTTGCTCATCTTCGCGCCCGGCTCCTGCAGGTCGGAGATCTTCGCGGTCTCCTTGACGATGTACGGCTCGGGCAGCCGGAAGGTCTTGCCGAACCGGTGGTTGAACCGCTGCGCCAGATCGCGGGTCAGCTCCAGGTGCTGGCGCTGGTCCTCGCCCACCGGGACCCGGTCGGCCTGGTAGATCAGGATGTCCGCGGCCTGCAGGATCGGGTAGGTGAACAGGCCGACGGTGGCCCGATCGGCGCCGCCCTTGACGGACTTGTCCTTGAACTGGGTCATCCGGCTGGCCTCGCCGAAGCCGGTCAGGCAGCCGAGCACCCAGCCGAGCTGGGCGTGCTCGGGGACGTGCGACTGGACGAACAGCGTCGACCGCGCCGGGTCGATCCCGGCGGCCAGCAGTTGCGCGGCCGAGCGACGGATCCGCTCCCGCAGCACCTTCGGGTCGTACTCGACCGTGATCGCGTGCAGATCGACCACGCAGTAGAACGCGTCGTGGTCGTCCTGCAGCGCCACCCACTGGCGGACCGCGCCGAGGTAGTTGCCGAAGTGGAAGGAATCCGCGGTCGGCTGGATTCCGGAGAGGACGCGGGGGCGTCGCTCGGATCCGGCGGCCGGCACAGGGGTGTCGTCGGAGACGGCTGCTGACATGGGCTCGATTCTGCCAGCGTCCCGGCTCTCGGCCACACCCGGGCGGCCCTGGGACGTGCATAGGGTCGCAATTATGAGCTCACGCGAGGCGATCATCCTGCCCGGCGGCCTCGCGCGGGAGTTCACGCTCACTCGCGGTGATACTTGGTGACCGTGTCGTTCTTCTTGAGCTTGTCGGCTGCCGCCTGGATCTGGCCGGTCCATTCCTCTGCGGGGATCCAACAGCCAGGTAGTCGGCGGTGGCTTGGGCCGCGGTCTGGGCGAGGTCGGGGTACCAATCGGCGAAGTACCAGGTGACCACCTGATCGCCCGCGGCTGTCAGGAGGTCCCGGGCGGAGCGGAGCGCAGTACTGATTTCCAGGCCATCCGCCGTACCCCGTATTACGTCAACTGGTTGCTCTCGGCGGTCACCTGAGCCGCTACGTCCTTGGACAGCAAGGCCCGGAGGTACTCCAGCCCGCCGGGCTTGTTCTTCGCCTGCTCAGACACCAGCAGCGGAGCGGTCGGAGCCACGTGGAGCGCCTTCGGCAGCGCCGGCGAAGCGTCGAGCGGCGGAATCCCGACCATGGTCAGGCCGAAGTCGGGCTGGATAACCGCCTTCATCTCGTTCTCAAGCCAGTTGCCACACGGCAGCAGGCCGACCTTCGAGGTCAGCAGTTGGGTTTGGGAGCCCAGGTGATCCAGCTTGGCGGTGTTCTTGAGGAGCAGGCCGCGCTTGCTCAACTCGCCGAACGCCTTGAGCGCGCGGCTCACGCTCTCGTCCTGCCAGGCACCGTCCTCGAGGTTGTCGATCCGCTTGAGGACGTCCTGCCCGCCGGTCTTGGCCGCGAGAGTCAGCAGCGGCTCGAGTACGTAGTACGGGTGGGTGCCGGCGTAGGTGAAGGCGGGGAGTCCCTTGGCCTTCATCTCCGCGCCCAACGCCAACAGGTCAGGCCAGCTGCGTGGGACCTCCCAGCCGTACTTCTGGAAGAGCCTGGCGGAGTACCAGAACCCGTAGACGGTCGCTACGCAGCAGATGCTCCTCAGCGTGCCCTCGTACCGCCCGGCGTCGAGCATGCCGGGCAGCACGGTGTCCTTGACCGGGCTGCCCTCGTCCTCCCAGGACGGCGCATCCAGCACTTGCTGCAGGTCCGCCGGGCGGTTCTCCGCAACCAGCCGGCTCACCACGAGCGCCTTGTCGCCGGTGTTGAGCACAACATCCGGCGGACTCCCCGCGGCGAACCTGTCCATCCACGGCCGCCCCGACGTGACGGTGACGGCCGCTTTCGCGTACTTCCTCCGGTACTGCGGCGCGCCGAACCCGCCGTACTCCTCGGAGACCACCACCTCCAGCGGCATCGTCAGCCACGCCGAAGGGGTTGCGCGGATCGACCACCGCGCCGTCGTCCGACCGACCAGAGGAACACCCACTCAGCAGAGCGCCGGCCACCCCCCTGCAGAACTGTCCTCCGTCTGAGCATCGACTACTTGAGGGTGGCGCCGGTGAGGCCTGCCTGGACCTGGCGGTAGAAGACCAGGTAGACAGCGACCACCGGGACCATGGCGATGGTGAGGGCGGCGAACAGGATGCCCCACTCGTTCTCGTAGCGTTGGCTGCCCAGCAAAGTGGCGATGCCCTGGGAGAGGACCGGCTTCTCGGGCGAGAGGAACGACGGTAGGACGAACTGGTTGAACTGGCCCAGCACGTTGAAGATGCCGACGCTGATCAGGCCGGGCTTGGCCATCGGCAGCATCACGCGGAAGAACGTGGTCGCGTGCGAAGCCCCGTCCACCATCGCGGCCTCGGCGATCGACTGCGGCAGCGTCCGGAAGAACGCGTGCATGAAGAACACCGTGAACGGCAGCGAGTAGGCGATGTAGACCAGGATCAGGCCCTGGTAGGTGGACACCATGCCGAAGCCCTTCACCACGAAGAACAGCGGCACGATCGCCAGGAAGGTCGGGAACATCATCCCGGCGGCGAACAGGTAGTAGACGAAGCGGTTGCCCGGGAACTCGTAGCGGGCCAGCACGTAGGCCACCATCGAGCCGAACAGCATGGTGCCGAAGACACCGCCGGTGACGACCACCAAGCTGTTGAAGAGGTAGTCCCCGACACCCTTGTCCCAGGCCTTGGAGAAGTTGTCGAACAGCAGTTCCTTCGGCAGCGCCCACGGGTTGTCACCGAAGATCTCGCCGGTGCTCTTCAGGGAGGCGATCAGGGCCCAGACGAAGGGCACGACCACCAGGATGCTCCAGGCGATCAGCACCGTGTGGGAGAACACGTTCACCGGGCTGAAGGCACGGTCCTTCGCTCCGACGGGCTGGAGTTTCGGCGCAGGCTCGGAGCGGGTGCCCTCGACGTCGATCTGCAGGGTCATGGGGCCTCCTGGTCTGGACTGAGGAGCGGAAGGAGCGAAGCGACTGGAGCGACGAGGGAAGACCAGGAGGTTGAGCCCCATGGCCCCCGCGCCGGAGGCGCGGCATTCAACACAGTCATCTCAGGCCCCTCAGTATTCGATCCGGTCGCGCCGGGTGGCCCGGAGCATCACTGCCGCGATGAGCAGGGTCAGGAAGAACAGCACGACACCCATCGCCGAGGCGTAGCCGGCCCGGCCGTACTGGAAGCCGTTGTCCGCGATCTGCAGACCCATGACCTGGGTGGAGTTGTCCGGTCCACCCGGCCCGGCCGTCATCACCGCGACCAGCGCGTAGGCGTCCAGCGCCAGGATGGCCAGGTACACCCAGGCCGTCTGGATGGTGTCCCACAGCAGCGGCAGGGTGATCCGGTAGAAGGTGGAGAAACGGCCCGCGCCGTCGATGATCGCGGCCTCGAAGATGTCCTTCGGGATGCCCGACATGGCTGCGTTGAACAACACCAGGTAAAACCCGACGCTGCCCCAAATCATCACCCACATCACGCAGTACAGGGCGATGTCCGGGCTTGCCAGGTACTGCGACGTGCCCAGACCCAGCCGCTTCGTCACGGAGTTGGCCAGACCGGTGTCGGTCGAGGTCATCACCACCGACCAGATCACCGCGATCACCGGGATGGACAAGACCTGGGGCAGGAAGAACGCCAGCTTGTAGAAGCCGTTCCCCCGCACCCCCTGCACCCCCGCGCTGTTCGACCGTCCGCCGACGTTCAGCAGATAGGCGAAGACCAGCGCGAGGAAGATGGTGATCAGCGGCACACCGATCAGCAGGATGACGTTGTGGCCGAGCGCCTGCCGGAACACGGCATCGCGGGCCAGGGTCTGGAAGTTCTCCAGACCCACGAACTCGAACTTCGGCGAAATGCCGGTCCAGTCGGTCAGCGAGTAGTAGAACGCCTGGACGAACGGCGAGATCACGAAGATCGCATACAACGCCAGCGGTATCGCGAGGAAGCTCGCGACGAACCGGTAACTGCCGTGCCGCATCTCTCTCCTTCAGAGCAGGGGGTGTGGAGGATCAGCTCAGCTTCGGGTCTGCTTCTTGGTCTTCGGGTCCTTCGCCGTGTCGTCGGCGATCTTCTGCGCCCGGGTGCAGAACTCGTCGGCCGTGATGCGCGCGGCAGCCAGCTCGCCGTACACGTTACGGATCGGCTTGTCCATGGTCGAGTACCAGGTCGCGAAGAACGTCGTCCAGTTGTTCTCACCACCGCTGGCCAGCAGAGCACCGGCCGACGAAGCGCCCGGGGTGAGCTTCTTGCCCTCGGCCGCCCCCTTGACCACTGTCGGGGAGCCGGTCATCTCGGTGAACTTGCCGGCCGCCTCCTTCGACAGCATGATCCGCAGGTACTCCAGACCGCCGGCTTTGTTCTTGGCCTTGGAGGGCACGATGAAGTTTTCGCCGGCGCTGATCTCGGTGCAGTCGACCGGCAACTTGGCGCCGTCGAGCAGCGGGGTGAAGGTCGCAGTAGTCTCGAAGTCTTTCGGCGCGACCGGCTTCTGCTCGTTCTCCAGCCACGAACCACTGGGGATGAAGGCGGCCTTGCCCTGGTTCCAGGCTGTCTGGGACTGGATGTGGTCCAGGCCCTCGGTGCCCTGCATCATGAAGCCCTTGCCCTTCAGCTCGAGGATCGCCTCGGCCGCCGCTTTCATCGATGGGTGCTTCCACGCGTTCGGCTCCAGGCCGTCGATCGCCCTGATCACATCGTGCCCACCGTGCTTGACGGCCATGTCCAGCAGGATCTGACCGATGTAGTACGGGTGCTTGCCCTGGTGCGCCAGCGGCGCGATGCCGGCCTTCTTGATCTCCCCGCACAGGTCGAGGAACTGCTGCCAGGTCTCGGCCGGCTTCCAGCCCTTCTCCGTGAACAGCTTCTTGTTGTACCAGAGCGCGAACACGGTCAGCACGTACTCGAGCACCTGCGGCTTGCCCTCGATCATCGCGGCGTCGATCGCAATCGATTCCAGGGTGTCGCGGACCTTCTTGTTCGGGTCGTCGATCGACGGCGCGTCGAACAGCTCGGTCAGATCGGCCAGCTGACCGGTGCTGGCCAGCGTCGACATCGGCAGCAGCGACGCACCGGAGTTGTCGATCACGTCCGGCGGGTTGCCGCCGTTGAAGCGCGGCTGCAGCTGCGGGGTGATGTCGGTGATACCGGCATGCTTGATCGTGGTCTCGGGGAACTTCTTCTTGTACAGCTCCTCATGGGCCTTGGCGTAGTCGTCGCCGTAACCGCCCTTGAAGATCACCACGTCCAGCGGATCGGCCGATTTCACACCGAACGGGTTGTCCGACGTCTTCTCGGCACCGCCGCCACTGGCGCTGTCATCACCGCCGCCGCTCGCGCAGGCCGAGAGCAGCGTCGCGCCGCCAGAGGCCATCAGGGTGCCGACCGCCGCGCGCTGCAGGAACAGCCGCCGCGACAGGTTGTTGGGAGTGGTCATTGGTCCCGCCTTCCGAGGAGTGTTTCAAGCAGTACGACGGATCCGGCCGACGTACTGTGCTTCAAGGGCGTGGTTGTGGTCGTCGCCGCCCGGGATGTTCGCGGACAGGTAGACCGGTGGTTTCTCGCCGGCCTCGGTCAGCCGGCGCAGTACTTCTGCGACCAGCATCTGCGCGATCAGCGCGGCAGTGATGGACGACACGGCGCAAACCTTCCCGCCATCGGGAAGATCGAGCACGGAGTCGCCGTAAGGAGCGTGGTTGTCGAGCACCACGTCGGCGAAGTCGATCAACTTCTTGCCCGACGGGTGCCGGGAGTCCACCCCGCTGGTGTGCTGCAGCGAGGTGATCGCGATCAGGGGGTGACCCTTTTCCTTGACGACCGTGGCGAGCTCCACGATCGAGCCGTTCACGCCGGAGTTCGAGGCGATCACGAAGACGTCGCCGGGCTGGGCCGCGGACAGGTCGTAGAGCTTGCGGGAGTACGACGGGTCGCGCTCGAGCTCGCCGCCGCGGAGCAGTTCGGGCGACTCGCCGCCGAGCAGCACCAGGTCGCGCAGCGCGATCCGGTTCGTCGCGATCAGGCCGCCCGCGCGGCCGGCGATCTCCATCGCCAGTGCCTCGGAGTGGCCGGAGCCGAAGGCCTGGATGACGCCGTTGTTCCGCAGCGACTCGGTGAACAGGTCGGCCGCCTGCTGGATCGGGCCGTCGATCTGCCCGGTCACCGCGGCCATGATCGGGGTCAGCGCGTGAACATACGCCTGCGCGCTCACAGCGTCCCCGTCCCCGTTGGCGGCCTGGTCGCTGCCGTCTGCCGTGCTGGCCATCAGAGGCCCCACCCCTCGACTAATGTGTTCGCCGCGACACTCCTGGTGCCGACAAGTGCGCAAGTTTGCGGTTTGCTGGACAGAACTTTTCTCACCTGGCAGCTAAAGTCAAGGGTCATCTCACTCTTCCCTCCAGATCGGGACCGTTGCGTGACCTTGTCCATTGTTGTTCACGAATAGCCTCTTTTGAGCAGTTTGGAGCATCGCGTATGTCGGTCGAACGCCCACTCGCGCAACCAAAGGATTCAATGGTCTTGATGCCAGCATCCACACTGGTCCTGGGCGGCGACCTCGGCGGCACCTCCACCCGGATCGTGATCGCGGACCATGAGGGCAACGTAGTGGGCCGAGGGGCCGCTGCCGGCGGAAACCCGACAAGCCACCCCGCAAGTGCCGCGGCCAACTTCGGACAGGCCATTCACCAGGCCCTGGAAGGCCTCGATCCCACTCTGGTGACGACGGCCGTGATCGGCGCGGCGGGCGGGTCCGCCCTGTCCAACCCGGGCGTCCGGGCCCAGTTCGACGCGGCCTGGAGCGGCGCCGGACTGGTCTGCGAGGCGGACTACATCGGCGATCTCGAGGTCGCCTTCGCCTCCGGTACGCCGGAACCCGACGGCACCGTGCTGATCGCGGGCACCGGGTCCGCGGCCGGCCTGGTCCGCGACCATCGCCTGACCCGGACCGCGGACGGCCACGGCTGGCTGCTCGGCGACGACGGCTCGGGGTTCTGGCTGGGCCGGGAGGCAGTGCGCAGTCTGCTGCGCGCTCTCGATCTCGGCGAGCCGATCGGGCTGCTCGGCGAGGAGGTCGTGAAAACGCTGCTGCCGGACCACGATCGGGCCGCTGTGGCGGAGCGTGAAGGGTACGACCGGCTCCGTGACGACCTGGTTCGCACCGTGAACGCCCGTCCGCCCGTCCTGCTGGCCGAACTGGCCCGGACCGTGGTGACGGCGTTCGACCAGAACGACAAGACCGCACACGCCATCGTGAAACGCGCAGCCGAACTGCTCACAGAAACGGTCAGCCGGCTCCGGACAACGTCGGACAACGGCCCGTTGGTACTGGCCGGCAGTGTCGCGGGCGAATCCTCGCCGGTCGGCCGGTTGCTGCGGCAAAGCATTCACGAGCACTTCGACGGCGAGGTGCTGACCGCCCGCGACGGGGTGGGTGGGGCGACCTGGCTGGCGCTGGGCGTCCTCGATCCCGCCCTGGCCACCCGCTCCAACCACGCCCGTCTGGTCAGCTAGACCTTCTGTACTACGTACGCGCGCGCGTACGTAGTACAGAACGAGGTCAGTCGGACACGGAGATCGGGCGGAGTTCCACGCCGAAGTACTCGGCCTCGGGGATCCGGGCGGCGATCTCCTCGGCGCGTTCGGGCGAGTCGACGTCCACGATGAAGACGCCGGCCAGTTGCTCCTTGGCCTCGGAGTACGGGCCGTCGGTGGTGGCGCGGACGCCGTCGCGGACGCGGACCACCTTCGTCCTGCTCGGGGCCGCCAGCGGCTCGGCCACGACCAGTTCGCCGCGTTCGCTCAGCTCGGCCAGCAGCTTCTCCAGCTGTGCCGACAGGGCATCCCGGGCCGACTTCGGCAGCTTGCGACCCTCCTCGGTGTGCAGGAAGGAGGGATGTCCCCAGGTCAGCGGGTTGCTGTGGATCAACAACAAGTACTTCACGGCAGTTCCCTTCAGTCGAGTGGATCCGCGGTGGGTGGATCCTCGCAGCAGAGGTCGGAGCCTGCCGGCGGTGCTCGACATTTCGGTGTTTCTCTAGGGTGAGCCCGTGAACGAGACCGATCTGCTGCTCAGCGATGGACGCCAACTGCACGTCTACGACTCGGGCCGCGGCGACCTGCCCATCTTCTGGCACCACGGCACCCCGAACCTCGGCACACCGCCCGCTCCCCTGTTCCCCGCGGCGGAACGACTCGGGGTCCGCTGGTTCTCCGTCGACCGGCCCGGGTACGACGGGTCCACACCGGCGCCCGGTCGCACGATGGCCACGGTTGCCGGCGATGTCGCGACGGTCGCGGACTCGCTGGGGATCGACCGGTTCGCCATCGCCGGCTACTCGGGCGGCGGCTCGTACGCGCTCGGTAGCGCCGCCACCCTCGGCGAGCGGGTGCGGGCCGTGCTCACGCTCGCCGCCATCGCGCCGTACGGCGTTGGCGGGCTGGACTGGTTCGCCGGGATGATCCCGTCCGGGGTGGCGTCGTTGCAGGCGGCGCTCGGCGGGCGCGAGGTGAAGACCGAGCACGAGACGTCGGGCGCCGAGTACGACCCGGAATTCACCGACGCGGATCTGGCGATGTTCGAAGGTCCGTGGGGGTGGTTGGGAAGCGTGGCAGGCGAGGCCGGGATGGCTGCGGGGCCGTACGGCCTGATCGATGACGATGTCTCCTACGTCATTCCCTGGGGCTGCGACCTCGCTACGATCACCGCGCCGGTGCTGCTGCTGCACGGCGAGCAGGACCGCATCATCCCGAGCTCGCACGGCTCCTGGTTGGCGGACCACTGCCCGACTGCTGAGCTTCGACTCTCCCCCTCCGACAGCCACATCTCGATCCTGGGGCGGGCCGAGGCCGGCCTCGAGTGGCTCGCTACCGTGAGCTGAGCTCGCCGGTCGAACAGGTTGGCTCTCGGCGACGGTGGGTACGGGTGGCAGGGTGCTGGTAGCGAAGCGATACAGACTGGGTCCGTCGTTGGGCCGTGGTGGCATGGGAGAGGTCTTCCGCGCCACGGATGAACTGTTGGGACGGCCGGTCGCGGTCAAGTTGCTGCTGCCGACGGATCGCGACCCCCGGGCGGCGGAGCGATTCCAGCGCGAGGCTCGGGCCGCGGCGATGCTGAACGACACGCATCTGGTCGCCGTGTACGACTTCGGCAGCCATGGGGACCAGTTCTTCCTGGTGATGGAGTTGGTCGAGGGCCGAACGGTCGCGGACGAACTCGCGGCGCACGGGCCGTTGCCGAAGGACCGGGCGATCGACATCGTCGAGCAGAGTGCCGCCGGCCTGGCCGCGGCGCATCGCCTGGACGTCGTCCATCGCGACGTGAAGCCGGGCAACCTGCTGCTGGCAGGCGACGGGACCGTGAAGGTCGCGGACTTCGGGATCGCTCATCTGCCGGGTGAGGGTGCGACCACGCTGACGGCGGCCGGACAGATCATCGGCAGCACTCACTACCTCGCGCCGGAGCGGGCGAAGGGTGGGCGGGCCGGCAAGGAATCGGATGTGTACGCGCTGGGGTGCGTGCTCTATCAACTGGTCACCGGTCAGCCACCCTTTACGGCGGAACATCCGACGGCGATCCTCTACAAGCACGTCGACACTCCGCCGGTGCCGCCGAGTGCGAGCCGTCCGGAGCTCAGCGGCCCGTTCGAGAGCGTTCTACTCCGGATGCTCGCCAAGAACCCCGCCGACCGACCGACCGCCGCTGAGATTGCGGCTGGCTCCCTACGCACCGGCCCGGTCACCGCCTGGCCGCTCGCCGCCGCGCCTGCCGCCGGTGTAGCCGGGCAAGCCGCCGCCGCCGGTGTAGCCGGGCAAGCCGCCGCCGCCGGTGTAGCCGGGCAAGCCGCTGCCGTCGGCGGCGTTGCCGGCCAAGCGGCTGCCACCCCTGCGGCCGGGGATTCGCCCGCCGACTCCACGACCGCGGCGGCAACCGCCGTACCTGCGGGCGCCGCGGCTGCGGACGCAGGCGCGGGCGCCGGGCAGACCGTTGCGACCAGCGCGCTTCCCGCGGAGCAGGGGCCCAGCCGGACGCGTAAGACACTGCTCGCCGGCGGGATCGCCCTCGCCGCCACCGCAGCGGCGGTGGTGGGCGGCATCTTGCTCAACGGGAACGACCCGAAACTGCCCGCGACGACCGACGTCGGCCCGCAACCAGGCGTCGTCACCCCAGCTACTCCGGGGACCACGACGACCAATCCATCCACAACAGGCCCGACCCAACCCGGCGCCGTGGATCCAGCGACTCAAACCGCTCAACCCTCGCAGAGCGCCTCTCAGTCAGCCTCGCCCACGCCGAGCACCCCGCCCTCAAGCACCCCACCAACCAGTACTCCGTCGCAGAACGCGCCGTCGCCGAGTGCACCCGCCACGAGCACCAGCACCTCCAGCACCCCGACTAAGAGCACTCCGCCGACAGACCCTCCGTCGAGCACACCGCCTACTGACGGTCCCTCGACGAGTACTCCGTCAACAGGCACTCCCTCACCAGACACCCAGAGCAAGGGATCACCAACCCCCAGGGACTAGCCGGCTCCCCAGGTGTTACCGATCCACCCCAGTGGGTACGTAGGGACGATGCTGGTTGCGGAGCGGTACAGGCTCGGGGCGGCCCTCGGCCGTGGCGGTATGGGTGAGGTCTACCGCGCCACGGACGAGGTACTCGGTCGTGAGGTGGCGATCAAGCTGCTTCTCCCCGTCCGGGAAACTCTCGCCGCGGTCGAACGGTTCGAGCGCGAGGCCCGGGCGGCCGCGATGCTCTCCGACCCCCACGTGGTCGCCGGCTACGATTTCGGCCCCCACGGCGAGGGCTTCTTCCTCGCGATGGAACTGGTCGAGGGATGGACCGTCAGCGAGGAATTGCGGCGGAACGGACCGCTGCCGGCTGAGCAGGCCGTCGACATCATCAGGCAAGCCGCCGCCGGCCTGGCGGCCGCGCACCAGGTCGGCATCGTGCACCGCGACATCAAGCCGGGCAACCTGCTGCTGACCGAGGACGGTCAGGTGAAGGTGGCCGACTTCGGCATCGTCCGCTTCCTGAACGACACCACGACGACGCTGACCTCGACCGGGCAGATCGTCGGCACCAGCCACTATCTGTCGCCGGAGCGGGCCCTGGGCAAGCCGGCCGAGGCCGCTTCGGACGTGTACGCGCTCGGCTGCGTCCTGTACCAACTCGTCGCCGGTCATCCGCCGTTCATGGCCGAGGACCCCGCCTCGATCATGTACCAGCACGTCGAGACCAAGCCGGCGCCGCCGAGCGAGCTGCGCCCTGAGCTGGCCGGCGACTTCGAGGCTTTCCTGTTCTGGCTGCTCGCCAAGGATCCGGCGCAGCGGCCTACTGCGGCTCAGGTCGCGGAGGGTGCGACGCCGCCTGTCGTCATCGCGGGCGAAACGCTCGCTCAGGACGCGATCACCGAGACCGCCGTCCTGCCGACGCAAGCGAGGCGGCGGAGAGTACTTACCGCGGCCGGTGCGACGCTAACGCTTGCGCTGGTCGCGACGGGCGGCCTCCTGCTCGAAGCGAAGACCGCTGAACTGCCCGCGACGAACGACCTCCGTCCCAAGGTGAGCACCACCACGCCGGCACCCAAGCCCGGTACTACGCCCTCGGTGCGCGCGGTCTCCACGACGCGGCCCACCGCACCGCCGCAATCGCAGAAGCCGAGCAAGGCGCTTGCTGGGCCGGCCAGGTCCACGACGTCGACCGGCAACGAGCCCTCCACCAAGCCGAGCAACCCGAACGCGGCCAGACAAGGCAAGCCCGCCAAGCCCCCCGGCAAGCCCGCCGAGCCCAGAAAGACCAAGGGCTAACCAGGCGGCAGCGGCAGCGGCAGCGGCAGCGGCAGCGGCAGCGGCAGCGGCAGCGGCAGCGGCAGCGGCAGAGACCTATATCCGCGCGCCGTACTCGACGATGATCGCCAGCAACTGACTACGGCGCCGCGGCCGCGGCGTTCCGTGGGAACCGCCCCGACTGCCCTGCGGCCGCGGTATTCCAAGCAAAGGCTTGACATCGCCTGACGTGCGCGTCATATTCCAAGCATGTCTTTGGAATCGGATGATCCCCGCCGCCGGCGACTGCTGGACGATCCGTTGGCGATCCGGGCGATGGCCCACCCGGTCCGGCTGGACCTGCAGGCTCTGCTCGGCAAGGAAGGTCCACTGACCGCCGCCGACGCGGCCCGGCGACTGGGGATCAGCCAGGCGCTGGCTTCGCACCACCTGCGGCAGTTGGCGAAGTACGACTTCGTCGAGCCGGCGCCGGGCAAGGACAACCGCGAGCGGCCGTGGCGGCTGGTCTCGACCTCGCAGTCGTGGCGCAAAGCCGACCTGACTCCCGAGGCCTTGGCAGCCGCCGACATCCTGGAGCAGTTGCTGGCCGAGCGGGCACTGGGCGACCTCGCGGACTGGCAGCAGCGACGGCCGCAAGAAGACCCGGTCTGGCGCGACAACGCGGGCATCGGGCACACCGGCATCTACCTCACCGGCGAGGAACTCGCCGAACTGGAGGAGCAGATCAGCGCGCTGCTGCAGCGCTACGTCGACGAGCGGCCGATTGACGACAAGTCCACCCGGCCCGCCGGGAGCCGGCTGGTCGACATCACCCGGATCGTCACCGTGCACCCGGTCGAGGGGGATCGATGAAGGACTTGTGGCAGGTGCTCACGCGCCAGCGGGACTACCGGCTGGTGCTGAGCGCAGGCCTGGTCTCGCTGACCGGCGACTGGATTCTGCGGACCGGGCTCGCGTTCCACGTCTACGTGCTGACCGGTTCGACCCTGGCCTCCGGTGGGTTGCTGCTGGCATCGTTCTTGCCGCCGGTGCTGCTCGGCTCGCTGGCCGGGGTCTTCGTCGACCGGTGGGACCGGCGGCGGACGATGATCGTCACCAACCTGCTGCACGCGATCGTGCTCCTGCCGCTGCTGCTGGTCCACGACGAGAGCGCGATCTGGCTGATCTACCTGGTCATTCTCGGACAAAGTTGCCTGCAGCAATTTTTCCGGCCGGCCGAGCAGTCGTTGGTGCCGTCGCTGGTGGAGTCCCGTCAGTTGCTGACGGCAAACGCGTTGAACAGCCAGACCAGCGACATCGCCCGACTCATCGGTGCGGCGGTGGGTGGCATGCTGGCGGCGACCGGCGGAATCGCCTTGCTGGCTTTGGTGGATGCGGCGACCTACGTGGTGGCGATGGCGTTGCTGCTCGGCGTACGGCATCGGCCGGAGCGGCTGAAGGTGGAGCGCGCCGGTGGCGTGCGGCCCGCAGTACTGAAGATGAAGGCCGAGTGGGTGGAGGGGATCCGGATCTGCCTGAGTGGGCCGGCGATGCGGCTGGTGTTCGTGTTCGGCGTGGTGACCGGGGTGGGAGAGGGCGTGATGAGCACGTTGTTCGCGCCGTTCGTCTCGGCGGAACTGGGCGGCGACGGTACGGCGTACGGGCTGATCACGTCGTCCCAGGCGGTCGGCGGGATCATCGGCGGGCTGGTCGCGGCGGCGCTCGGCTCGCGCTTCCGGGCCGCGATGATGTGGGGCGTCGGGGCGGTCGCGTTCGGGCTGATCGACCTGGCGATCTTCCTGTATCCCTTGTTCTGGGACGGTTTGTGGCCCGCCTTCGCCGGCATGATCCTGGTCGGCCTGCCCGGCGCCTTCCTGGTCGCGGGCGCGATGACCGTGATCCAGCGACTGACCGACGACGCCTCCCGTGGCCGGGTCTTCGGCGCGCTGTTCGCGGCCGAGGGCCTCGCCGTCCTGGTCGGGATCTCCGCCGCCGGCGTGCTCGGCGACGTGGTCGGCATCATCCCCGTCCTGGTCGTCCAGGGTCTCGGCTTCTTCGTCGGCGGCATCGTCATCCTCAGCCGCCTGCGCATCCTCGCTCCTGAACGCGACGTCGTCGAGCTCGCCGCCTAGTGCCCTATCTCCGAGAGGGCCTGCTAGTCCGTGGTCGTGACCGGGTTGCCGTCGTCGGCGCTGACCCGGTGCACGCGGACCCGGGCGACCCGGCGGCCGTCCATCTCCGTGACGGTGATCTTGTAGCCGTCGACGCCACCTTCGTCACCGACAGCCGGGACTCGACCCAGCTGGGCGGCGAGGAAGCCGGCCACTGTCTCGTACGGCCCGTCCGGCAGTTCCACCCCGGTCTCGTCCGCGAAGTCGTCCAGGTTGAGCAGGCCGTCCACCTCGACGTCGCCGCTGCGCAGCCGGGTGGTCTCGGCGGACTCCTCGTCGTACTCGTCCTTGATGTCGCCGATCAGCTCCTCGACGAGATCCTCCAGCGTCACGATGCCCGCCGTACCGCCGTACTCGTCCAGGACGATGGCCAGATGCGTACTGCGCCGGCGCATCTCGGTCAGGGTCGGCAGCAGCTTCGCGGTGTCGGGCAGCATCAGTACGTCGCGCGCCAGGTCGCCGACCCGGACCGACCGGGACGCGACCGCGGGATCGAACAGGTCCCGGACGTGCACGAACCCGACGATGTCGTCAGCTGAGCCGTTCATCACCGGGTAGCGCGAGTGCGGCCGCTCCGCCGCGAACTTCACCGCCTTGTACGCCGGCATCTCGGCGTCGACGAAGTCCACCTCGGTCCGGGGCAGCATCAGCTCGCGCAACTGCCGGCCGCCGGCCTCGAACACGTCGTCCACGATCCGGCGTTCTTCCTCGCCGAGCGACTCGTGCGCGGAGACGATCTCACGCAGTTCCTCGTCCGACATCACCTCGCGGTTCGCGTTCGGGTCGCCGCCGAGGGCCCGGACGACCAGGTCGGTGGACCTGGACAGCAGCCAGATCACCGGCCGGACCGCCGAGGCGATCCGGTCCACCAGCGGGGCCAGGCCGAGCGCGAACGTCTCGGCCCGCTGCAGCGCGAGCCGCTTGGCCGCGAGCTCGCCGAGCACGATCGACACGTACGAGATCGCGATGGTGATCAGCACCAGGGCGACGGTGTTCGCGAAGGACTCCGGCAGGCCGAGGTCCTGCAGGTGCGGGGACAGCCCGTCGGCCAGCGTCGCGCCACCGAAGGCGGCGGACAGGAAGCCCATCACGGTCACGCCGATCTGCACGGCGGACAGGAAGCGGTTCGGGTTGGCGGCCACCCGGGCGACGGTCTCGCCCCGTCGGCCGCGCTGGGAGATCGACTTCAGCTGGCTGTCCCGCAGGGAGACCAGCGCCATCTCGGCCGCGGCGAAGACGCCACCGATGAGCACGAAGACGAAGATCAGGGCGATGTTGAGCAGGGTCTCGTTCATGACAGGGGAGTTCTCGGCGCCTCTGGGTCGGTGGTGCTCGAGTGCTGGCGGTATCCAGATGGGAGGTGCCTACGCCCTCTCCGGATCGGCGGGAGAGGACGCGATGGTTGGGCGTCGTCCATCGATCCAGCGTACCGGCGGCGGGTCCGACCATGCATGTTCGAATATGTTGGTTTACGATGGTTGGTGGCCGGGTTTGTGACAGGAGCGTCGATTCTCGGCTCTACTCGGAAGGTCGGACGATGAACACCACCCCGCGCGGTGCCCGCCGGACGGACACCACCCTGTCCGACGGCCGGCAACTGATCTACTACGACCCCGCAGACGCACCCGTCCGGGTCCCGCTCGAAGACACCCGCGGACTGCCGGCGCCCAAGCCGCAGGCCGAGTTCCGGACCGACCCGCTGACCGGTGACGTGATCACCTACGCCACGCATCGCAACACCCGCACCTACCTGCCGCCGGCCGACCAGTGCCCGCTGGACGCCAGCAAGCCGGGCAACCCTACCGAGATCCCGGACCTCGACTACAACGTGGCCGTCTTCGAGAACCGGTTCCCGTCCTTCTCCGGGCCGGGCCGGTGCGAGGTGGTCTGCTTCACCAGCGACCACAACAAGTCGTTCACCGAGCTGTCGCAGGGCCAGGCCCGGCTGGTGGTCGACGCCTGGGCCGACCGTACTGCGGAACTCAGCGCCCGCCCGGACGTCGAGTACGTCTTCCCGTTCGAGAACCGGGGTCGGGAGATCGGCGTCACGCTGAGCCACCCGCACGGCCAGATCTACGCGTACCCGTTCCTGCCGCCGCGGACCAAGACGCTGATGGCGCGGGCGCGGGAGTACCAGGAAGCTGCCGGCAGCAACCTGTTCGCCGACGTACTGGCCGCCGAGCGCAAGGACGGCAGCCGGGTGATCGTTGAGAACGGCAACTGGACCGCCTTCGTTCCCGAGGCCGCCCGCTGGCCGGTCGAGGTGCACCTCTACCCGCATCGCCAGGTCGCCGACCTCGCCGAGCTCTCGGTCGAGGAGCGCGACGACTTCGCCCAGCTGTACCTCGACGTACTGCACCGCTTCGACAGCCAGTATGACGACGCCCTGCCCTACATCGCCGCCTGGAACTCGGCACCGGTCCGGGTGGATCGCGAACTGGGCTACCTGCACCTGGAACTGCTGTCGATCCGGCGGGCCAAGGACAAGATCAAGTACCTGGCCGGGTCCGAGTCCGGGATGGGTGCTTTCATTTCCGACACCAGGCCCGAGGACGTGGCCGAGTCTTTGCGGAAGGTTGGATCGTGAGCAGGTTCGCGGAGATCTACGGCACCGAGCCCGACGGCGCCTGGCGGGCGCCAGGCCGGGTCAACCTGATCGGTGAGCACACCGACTACAACGACGGCCTGGTGCTGCCGATCGCGCTGCCGAACCGGATCCTGGTGACCGCGTCGGCCCGCACCGACGGCAAGGTGGCGGTCGCCTCCTCCGGGCAGGACGGCGTGATCGAGTTCGAGTTGGCCGACCTGGCTCCCGGTTCGGTGAAGGACTGGGCCGCGTACCCGGCCGGCGCCGCGTGGGTCCTGCGCGAGGCCGGCTACGACATCGGCGGCGCGAACCTGCTGGTCGAGTCCGACCTTCCGTCGGGCGCCGGGCTCTCGTCGTCGGCCGCGCTGCTGTGCGCGACAGCCGTTGCGTTGTTGGGTTTGCGCGGTCTGGAGATCGACCCGGCCGAGGTGGCCCGGCTCGCCCAGCGCGCCGAGAACCAGTACGTCGGGGCGCCGGTCGGGCTGATGGACCAGATGGCGTCGATGTGCTGCACGGCCGGGCACGCCCTGTACTTCGACATCCGCGCGATGACGACCGACCAGATCCCGTTCGACCCGGCGGCCGACGGACTCGCCTTGCTGGTGGTCGATGTGAAGGCCCCGCACCGCCACGTCGACGGCGAGTACGCCGCCCGGCGCAAGGCCTGCGAACAAGCCGCGGCAGAGCTCGGAGTACCGGCTTTGCGGTCGGTTGCCTTCGACGACCTCGACGACGCGCTGGCTCGCCTGTCAGACGACGTCGTACGCCGCCGAGTCCGTCACGTGGTCACGGAGATACGCCGGGTCGAGGATGCTGGCGCCCTGATGCAGGCCGGCCGCCTGCGCGACGTCGGCCCACTCTTCACTGCGTCGCATGTCTCCTTGCGCGACGACTTCGAGATCACCGTCCCCGAACTGGACGTAGCAGTCGACACCGCCCTTGCGGCTGGCGCCCTAGGGGCCCGCATGACCGGCGGCGGCTTCGGCGGCTGCATCATCGCGTTGGTCGAAGCCTCCGCCACCGCCACAGTCCTCACCGCCATCGAGCAGGCCTTCGCCGCGCACTCCTTCACCAAGCCGACGTCCTTGGACGCCACCCCCTCCCCCGGCGCCTCCCGCGTCTCCTGAGTTATCCACAACACTCCACGCAGAGTGACCGCGACTGCGGTTAGCATCGAGGTTCGCGATCACTCTGGGGGAGCGGATGTTCACGGTAGGTTGGAGTCGGCTGAAGGCCGGGCTGGGGTTGTTGCTCTGTCTCGGCCTCTGCGCGGCCTGCGCGTCGAACCCCAAGGCCGGCTCGGCTCCCGCCGCCGCCGCCGCCACCGCCACCGCCAGTGCCAGCGCCCGCGCTAGTGCCAGTGCCAGTGCCAGTGCCAGTGCTGCGGAGGATCGCTCCGCCTCGCCGCTCCAGAGTGACGGCACCACGCCTGCGCCCACCGCCGAGCCCGGCGCACCGTCAGCGGTTGAGGCGGGCGAAGCGCCGCTCAGGCCTGAGGCCGCAGTCGGCCTGACAGTGCCTGCGGCAGAGGGCTTCGTCCGGTACTTCTTCGAGACCCTGAACTACTTGAAGACCACCGGCGACGACAGCGCCACAACACAAGCCGCCGACCCCGGCTGCAAACCCTGCAACGCGATGCTCACCACGTACCGCAAAGCCAACGGCGCCAACGATGCGGTCACCGGCGACTACGCCTGGCGCGACGTCACGGTATCGAGTGCGAAACTCCTCGACCCGAGCACCGCCGAGGTGACAATGACCGCCCGCCAAGGCGCGTACTCGATCAAGCCCGCCCCGACGGCACCGATCGAAACGGCTGCACCCACGGAATTCTCCCTCCGCCTGACGCTGTCAGCCCAGGGACAGCACTGGATGATGTTCGACTTCAAACGGGAGAACCCCCAATGAGCAGGCGCCGATTCCGTACGACCACGGCCTTCACCGCCGCCGTCGTCCTGGCCTTCACCACCTCCTGCACCGACAATCCCGAACCCCCCGGCGGCCCCGCCACCTCCCCACCCTCGTCAAGCACGCTGCCGCCTTCGCCCCCCACTCCCTCGGTCGCCCCCGCCCCAACGCCCCCCGCCGCAGCCGCGGGCATCACCGTCACCTCCGCAGACGCCTTCGCCCGCTTCTACCTAACCGCCATCGACCACGCCGCAGCCACCGGAGACGTAACCACCCTCCGCACCTGGTCCGACAAGGGCTGCATCTCCTGCAACAAGCTCATCAAGCACTACACAGACGTTTATGGCGCAGGCGGCTCAGTCACCGGCAACTTCCGCTCGACCAACGCCAAGACCACCTCTGCTCGATTGAAGGACACCAAGGCAGCCGACATCACGCTGCAGTTCACCGAGGGTCGGCACACGATCGTTCCCAGCAAAGGTGCCAAGCCGACCGTCTTTCCCGGCGGCCAATCACAGTGGCAGATGGCTCTGATGAACCAGAGCGGTCATTGGGTCATGTACGAGATGAGAGACCAATGAGCCGCCGCGTCGTTGGCCTGCTGGCGGCCGGCCTTCTCGCGCTCGCGCTCGCGCTCGCGCACCCGCAACTTGCCGACGCCGACCCACCGGATGTCATTTCAGGCGAGAAAGGGCTGACCATCATCGGCGAGGACACCAAGAGGGACGACCGTTTCAACGTGTTCGATCCTCCGTCGAAATCTGGCCGGAACGGGAGCGGGACCGGCAAGGGGTCCGGTAAGAAGGCGAAGGTCGCGCCTGAGGAGGTTGATCGGTTTCCTGGGATTGAGGCTGAGGAGGGGTCTTGTGTGTTGACGGGGGCTACGGATGCGATGTTGGTGGAGCGGGGGTGTATTGATCCGCCGCCGCCGGTGACGCCGCAGGAGCCTGGGGAGCCGGCTCGGCCTCGGGTTGAGCAGATCACTACCGAGGTGGTTCGGACTGAGTTGAAGAACGTGGAGTTTCCGGCGCTGGTGGTGCAGGTGCAGCCGCGGACTCGGACGTTGGTGAATCTGGAAACGATCGTTTACACGAAGCCGGTTCCCGTGGATCGAGTGGTGCCGGTTCTCACCTGGCCGGTGGGGGTGCGAGCCACGGCTTCCAGCTATACCTGGAGTTTCGGTGACGGGAGCACCAAGACGACCACCTCACCAGGGCGGCCTTACCCGGCGCTCGATGTCGTTCACCGGTACAAGAAGCGCGGCGCGGTCGCGGTCAGCGTAGTCGTGCATTACACCGCTCGTTATCGGTTGCCAGGTCGCGGGTGGACGACCCTGCCGAGGACCGTGGACATCCCCGGCCCGGCCACCGCCCTCACCGTCGCCGAAGCCCGCCCGGTACTAGTCGCCCCAGAGCGCTGACCGCCGCGGCCAGCGGCCCTACGACGCGATGATCAGTTCGCAGCCGGTTTCTTTCATGGTTTTGCGGGCTGCGGGGGGTAGGCCGGAGTCCGTGACTACCAGGTTGAGGTCTGACCAGGTGGCGAAGGTGCTCAGGCCGACCGTGCCCCACTTGGTGTGGTCGGCTACTAGGACTACCTCGCGGCTGGCGGCGATGAAGGAGCGGTTGGTTTCGGCTTCCATCAGGTTGGGGGTGCTGAGGCCGTGCTCGGCGTCTACGCCGTGGGCGCCCAGGAAGAGCAGGTCTAGGTGCAGCGACTGCAAGGCCGCTGTGGCGATCGGGCCGACCAGCGCGTCGGACGGAGTACGGATACCGCCGATCAGGACGACGGTGCGGTCCGAGCGGCCGTTGCCGTGGAAGACGTCTGCGATGCGGGCGGAGTTGGTCACCACGGTGAGGTTCTCGACGCGGAGCAACTGCCGGGCCAGGGCGTAGGTGGTGGTGCCGGCACCGATGCCGATCGCGCTGTCCGGTTGCACCCGGCGGGCGGCCTCGGCGGCGATCGCCTGCTTGGCAGCCGATTCCTGCGTCAGCTTGGCGTCGAAGCCGGGCTCGTGCGCACTGCGCAATCCGACCGAGGTGGCGCCGCCGTGCACCTTGTGCAGCAGGCCGCTCGAGTCCAGCGCGTCCAGGTCGCGGCGGATCGTCATGTCGGACACGCCGAACCGCTCGACCAGTTCGGCGACCGTGATCGCGCCCCGGCTGTTGACCTCGGCAACGATCGTGGCCTGCCGCTGGGCGGCGAGTTGACCGCCCCGGCCGCGGGAGGGTTCGGCGTTCGAGGCTGCGTTCACATCTGACAGCCTAAGGTCTGCGATGCTCGATCGCAGTCGGATTGTGTTGATTCCTGTGCCGCGGGTCGGCGCCGGCACTCACCGAAGGCCCGAAATGTCGTTGCCGCGCCGGGTTCGGCTTGTCACCCTGAGGCATGCGATTTCCCGAGGACGTCCCCACGCTCGCCGATGAGCTGATCACGCTGCGTGCTCACACGCCGGCGGACATCGAGCCGGCGTACGACGTCTGCCAGGACCCGGAGATGCAGCGCTGGACGACGATCCCGGTCCCGTACGAGCGCCGGCACGCCGAGCAGTACCTGACCGAGCAGATCCCGGCCGGCTGGCGCGGCGGCTCTTCCTGGGCCTGGGCGATCGAGTACGACGGACGCTACGCCGGCACGATCGACCTGCGTCCGGGCGACGGGAACGTCGGAGAGGTCGGATTCGCGGTGGCTCCGTGGGCCCGCGGCCACGGGGTGATGACCCGGGCACTGAAGCTGACCGTGAGGTATGCGTTCGAGCAGGGCTGGGACCGGGTGATCTGGCGCGCCTTCACCGGCAACTGGGGATCCCGCCGGGTCGCCTGGAAGTGCGGCTTCCGGAACCTGGTGACGATTCCCGGTGGCGGCGTGGCGCGCGGCGTACGCAAGGACGAGTGGGTCGCGTCGATCGCCCGCGACGACGAGCCCGTGCCGCAGGGGAACTGGTGGCGGGTGCCTGTGATCGAGGCCGACGGCGTACGGCTGCGGGAGTTTCGCGCCACCGACGCCAAGCGGGTCGCGGAGGCGTGCGACGACGAGCGGACGCAGTACTGGCTGACCGGGTTGCCGTCGCCCTATCAGGTGGAGGATGCCGAGGGTTTCATCGAGAGCCGGCAGGAGAATCTCGCCGGCGGCGAGGGGGTCTCCTGGGCGATCGCGGACCCGGACACCGACGACCTGCTCGGCTGTGTGAGCGTGTTCGACCTGCGGAACCGGATCGACAAGACGATGGGCGAGATCGGCTACTGGGCTCACCCCGACGCTCGCGGCCGGGGCGTGATGTCGACCGCCGTCCGCTATGTGATCCGTCACGCCTTCACCCCGATCGAGGTCGGCGGGCTCGGCCGGCGCCGGCTGGTGCTGTTCGCTGCCGAGGGCAACACCGCGTCGATGCGGGTTGCCGAGGTCAACGGGTTCACCCGCTTCGGGATCGAGCGCGCGGCCGGCCCGACCCGCGACGGTGACTTCCGCGACGCGTACGGGTTCGACCTGCTGGTCACCGACGCCGGCGCCAGGGACGGGAAACCTGGTGCGGAAAGGTAACGAATCTGCTCCTGCGCGACCAGTTGGTGACAGCCGACACATCTTCCCCTCGCCGTGGAACGTTCTGACTGGTTGAATCGACGAGTGAGAGATCGTGAGGAACTCGTCCGCCGCTGGCAGGCCGGGTGGTCTGTATCGCGTGGCTGGACCACCGTCGAGGATGACAACGACGGGATCCTGACCGTCCGTGCGGGCGAGGAGAACCGCGCGATGGAGTACGTCGTGCTGGACGCCGACGACAAACCCGAGCGGGTCGAACGGGCCGCCGAGCTGGCCAAGGCCGCGGGCAGCGGCCGGGGCGCCGGCTGGGTGACGCTGGCCACCGACGACCGCGAGGCCAGGATCGAGCAGTTGGAGGACCTCGGTCTCGAGGTGCAACGCGACCAGGACTGGCTGATGACGATCCAGCTGTCCGAGCAGCCCGCGCTGAAGCTGAACGAGCGGTACGCGCTGCATTCCGAGCTCGAGTCCGACCTGATCATCACCCGCGCGACGCTGCACGGCGGGGTGGTCTCCAGCGGCCGGATGGCAGTGGTCGGCGAGGACGCCGTCGCCGACCGGATCGAGACCGATCCGGCCCACCGGCGGCGCGGCCTGGGCAGCGCGGTGATGGCCTCATTGGTTGAGACCGCGGCCGCCCAGGGCGCCAAGCGGGGCATTCTGATCGCCTCGATCGACGGCCTGCGCCTCTACCGCAGCCTCGGCTGGAAGGTTGTCGCGGACATCGTCATCGCCCGTTCTTGATCGTCTCCTCGAGCGCGTCGGCGGTCGGGACGGGTTCGATGCCGAAGGCATCCTGCGCCTGTGACGAGTCGAGCACGAACGGTGCCCGGAACTGGTACTGCAGTTCGCGGATCTCGCGCGCCTGCTTGTTGAACAGCCCACCGAGCCGCAGTACTGCGGGCGGCATCGCCGACAACCGCGGCGCCGGTACTCCGGCGATCTCCGTGGCCGCGGTGGCAAGCTCCCGGATGGAGACGGGTGCGGCCGTCGGAACGTGCCAGACCCGTCCCCAGGCCGTCTCGTCCGAAGCAACCGCAACCAACGTCCGGGCGACATCGCCGACGTAGGTCCAACTGTGCAAGGCATCCAGGTCGGCTGGCACCGCGGTCTTCTTGCCTGCGAGCACTCCCGGCAGCACTCCAACCGTGAAGAACGAGGACGCCCCCGCGCCCAGGTAGTCGGAGCCGCGAACCTCGGCGGTGTGGATCTTCGCCTCCAGCGCGTCGGCCCAGAGCTTCGCCCTGACCGCACCCTTGACCGAGTTCGGCCGGTCCGGGTCGCCTTCCTTCATCGGCCCATTCGGCTGCCCGTAGGCGTAGAGGTTGCCGGTGGTCACCAGTACCGCGCCGGTCGCCGCCGCGGTCTGGATCAACGACGCCCCAAGCGGTGGCCAGTCGACGGGCCACCGGTCGTAGGCGGGACCACCACAACTGAAGATGGCGTCCGCGCCATCCGCGAGCCTGAGCAGTACTGCGGGATCGGTGGCGTCGGCCGCGACCCTGTCCACCCGAGGGTGTTCGGGCCCGCTGCCACTGCGAGTGATCAGCCGCACCTGTTCGCCGCGATCCGCCAGTTGCCGCGATACCGCGGTACCGACCGGCCCGGCGCCCACTACGACCCGCATGTGCGACCCCCTTGCTAGAGGTCTAGAACAGTACGACCCGCCGTAAAAGGTTCGTCAATGCCGAGGTGAGGTATCCCGCAAGGGGTCGTGGAGCGTGCGGAGATCCGCTACGGTCCCGTGCGTGACCGCTTCGTTATCAGCGGGCACGTCTGGGGATCACGGGGATCGACGGACGACGACGAGAGGTTCTGTAGTTCCATGACCGACGCACCAAACGATCCCTATTACCAGCAGCACCCGCAGGAACCCCGGCAGCAGCAGCCGCGCCCGTCGCGGCGCAGGCGGCGGGAGCGGCGCGGTGTCGCCGGCCCGATCCTGGCCGCGCTGACCGTACTCGCGCTGCTGGCCGGCGTCGGCTGGTACGTCACCCGCGACACCACCAGCCCGACCAGCCAGGACACGCCGCTGGTCACCGGTACCGACGAGACATCGGCCACACCGACGGAGGCCGAGAGCACTCCGGTGGTCACTCCGTCGAAAACCCCCACCAAGACTCCGAGCGTGACGCCCTCACGGACGCCGTCACGAACGCCGTCGAAGACACCGAGGACCACGCCGACGCCGACCCGGTCTTCTACCGCGCCGAGCCGTGACAGCACCCGGTCGCCGATTCCGACGAAGAAGCCCAGCCCCAAACCGACCGTCAAGCCGAGCACGCAGCCACCGGCGCCCAGCGGCGGCGCGGAGGCGCAGGTCCTGCAGTTGACCAACAGCGAGCGCGCCAAGTCCGGCTGCGGTCCGCTGCGCACCAACAGCGCGCTGACCCGGGCCGCCGACCTGCACGCGACCGACATGGTGGTGAACCACTACTTCGACCACACCAGCCAGGACGGCCGGTCGCCGTTCGACCGGATGAAGGCCGCCGGGTTCAAGGGTGGCGCGATGGCGGAGAACATCGCCGTCGGCTACAAGTCCGCGGCCGCCGTCGTCGACGGCTGGATGAAGAGCGAAGGACACCGCCGCAACATCCTCAACTGCGACTACACGATGATCGGCATCGGCTATGACGCGGGCCAGGTCAAGAGCGAGTGGGGCAACGGCAGTTGGGTGCAGAACTTCGGTGCCTGACAACGAAACCTTTGGGGTTCGTTAAGACCGGTGAGCGACCCGTAACGGTGACCTTTCGTGTCGGTTAAGGTCGCTGTTCGGTAACCAGGGGGGCCTGGCAACGAACGCGCTGGTGTTCGACGCACTTCCGGTACGACGAAACTGAAGAGGACTCGCCCACCCATGACGGACTCGCCTACCCCTGGGCGGCACCGCGGCAGACGAAAGGCATCCCGACGAAGAGGCCTGATCGGCCCGATCGTCAGTGCTCTGTCTGTGCTCCTCGCCATCGGACCCGTGGTCTGGGTGATGACGGCGCGGGACGGTTCCGCGGTCGCCGATGCCAACAAGGTCCTGAACGTCTCCGAGGACAACGCCGGTCCGGCCGGCCTCGACGCCAGCGGCGCCGCGGGTGACGGCCGGGTGAACCGGCCGAAGGTCACGGTCACCCAGACGCTGCCGAACGGCCTCACCACCACGATCACCCCGTCGGGTACTCCGGCCATCGGCTCGGCCGAGTCGATCGCCGGCACGCCGGCGTCGTCCGGCGTACCGACGACCGCGGGCACCACCCCGGCCGGCGGTGTCGAGACCGTGACGGTCACGCCGAGCGCGCGCCGGACGACCTCCGGCAGCGGCAGGCCGAAGCCGACCAAGACAGCCACCCGGACCACCACCCGGCCGACGAAGTCGCCGACCAGGACGGTCACCAGCGAGCCGACGCCGGACGACCCGCCGCCGCCACCGCCGGGCGGAGGTGGCACCAACGCGCAGGAGCGCGAGGTGCTCGAACTGACCAACGCGGCGCGGCGCAACCAGGGCTGCCGGGCGCTGAGCCTGGACGACAGCCTGGTCGAGGCCGCCGGATCGCACGCGTCGGACATGGTCCGCCGGCACTACATGGACCACACCAATCCCGACGGCAAGGGACCGGGCGACCGCATGAAGGCCGCCGGGTTCCAGGGCTCGGGCTGGGGCGAGAACATCGCCGCCGGCTACGACTCCGCACAGCGGGTGTTCAACGCCTGGATGAACAGCGACGGGCACCGCGCGAACATCCTGAACTGCAAGTTCACCAAGATCGGCATCGGGTACGACCCGGGGCAGGTCAAGTCCCAGTGGGGCGCCGGCAGTTGGGTGCAGGACTTTGGTCGCGGCTGACCGTTGTACTGCGGCCACCGTGTTCGCCGGATTTGTTGTGGCCGCACCACGACGACTCTCCGGTTGGTGGCCGATCACTGCGGGTAGATCCGTCCTTGCTATGCCATCGGGCGCTCCTCACAGCGCCGCGGTGAGACGAATGAGGCACGTCCTGGGGGCGACCGTGAAGGGAACACGCACGTAATGTCACAGCGAGGAACCGCCTCTTGGGGGCGGCGCAGCAGAAGAGCGGCCGCCCGGCCGGAATCGCGGGCCAAGCGCACCCTGGTCGCTCTCGGGACCGTGGTCCTGGTGATCACCCCGATCTCCTGGATCCTGCTGCACGAACCACAGTCCGACCAGGCCGACGCCTCGGTCCCGTATGTCACCCGGGACGACGACACCTACCTCGAGCCGTCGAACGAGCCGGTGGTGGATACGCCGACGCCCGCGCCGGACGACAGCCCGACTCCGACGCCCGAGCAGACCACCGGCACGCCGACGCCAACACCATCCAAGACGCCGACACCGGGCCAGACCCCTTCGACCACCCCGACCGACGGCCCGACGACGACCGCCCCGACGGACGGTCCCGGTACGACGTCCGCTCCGACGCGGCCGCCGACCACCGAGGACCCGAAGCCGTCGAGCTCCCCGAGCAGTACGCCCAGTACGCCCAGGACGACGACCCCGCCGCCGCCCGCGGACGACGGCAACATGGAGGCTGCCGAGCAGGAGCTCTTCACGCTGGTGGACAACGCGCGGGTCGAGCGCGGTTGCCAGCCGTTGGAGCGCGACAGCAACCTGACCGGCGGCGCCCGGTCCGAGGCGGGCGACCGAGCCGAGAGCGGTCAGCTCTCCGGGACCACGTCGTCGAAGGCCGCCGCCGGCGGCAAGGGCATGACGGCGAAGGCGGCGTTCGACCGGCTCAAGTCCGACAGTTCGGGCACGCTGTTCAACTGCGGTCTGGACGAGCTCGGGGTCGGCCGCGCGGAGGCCGACTACTGCTCCTCGAAGCTGCTGGGCCTCTGCGTCGGTACGTCGACCCGGGTCGCCTGGGTGGCTGACTTCAAGTAACCGCAAGACTACGCAGAACGGCGGCTCGGCAGGTTGAGCCGCCGTTCTGTCTTGTGGGTGGGACGATGGAGTGAGGTGCTTGAGCCGGCCGCCGGCGCGGGGTTAGCTTGAGCCTCCACCATTCCGCGGGAGGCCGGATGTACGGCGAGCGTGACGATCTCGATCCGGCCCGGCCTGCGTTGTTCGGGATCCCGCCGGACGCCCTCGCCGACGAGCGGCCCGACCGCCGCCCCGAGGACGCCAAGCGGGTCGGGTTGAGCCGTCATACCGAGGAAGGCGCGGTCGTGCACTTCGCGGCCCAGCTGGACGGCGCGAAGCCAGGCCACAAGATGATGGCCTGGGTCCTGCTCGTCACGTTCGCCGCGCCGGCCTTGTACACCCTGTTCCTGCTGGTCTGAAGACGCGGGAGGAAGGTCAGCCGACCTTCTTCTGCAGGTTCTCGTCCAGCGCGGCCAGGAAGCCCTCGGTGGTCAGCCACTCTTGGTCCTTGCCGACCAGCAGCGCCAGATCCTTGGTCATCTTGCCGTCCTCGACGGTCTCGACGCAGACCTGCTCGAGCGCCTCGGCGAAGCCGATCACCTCGGGGGTGTTGTCCAGCTTGCCGCGGTGCTTCAGGCCACCGGTCCAGGCGAAGATCGACGCGATCGGGTTGGTCGACGTCGGCTTGCCCTGCTGGTGCCGGCGGTAGTGCCGGGTGACCGTGCCGTGCGCGGCCTCGGCCTCGATGGTCCTGCCGTCCGGGGTCATCAGCACCGAGGTCATCAGGCCGAGCGAGCCGAACCCCTGCGCGACGGTGTCGGACTGCACGTCACCGTCGTAGTTCTTGCAGGCCCAGACGTAACCGCCCTCCCACTTCATCGCGGTGGCGACCATGTCGTCGATCAAGCGGTGCTCGTAGGTCAGCCCGTTCTTGTCGAACTCCTCCTTGAACTCCGTCTCGAAGATCCGCTGGAAGATGTCCTTGAAGGCGCCGTCGTACGCCTTGAGGATGGTGTTCTTGGTGGACAGGTAGACCGGGTAGTCGCGCTGCAGACCGTACGAGAACGAGGCGCGGGCGAAGTCCTCGATGGACTTGGTGAAGTTGTACATGCCCATCGCCACGCCACCGTCGGCGCCATAGTTCGCGACGACGTGCTGGATCGGCTCGGAGCCGTCCTCGGGGGTGAAGGTGATGGTCAGCTCGCCGGCGCCGGGGATCTTGAAGTTGGTCGCCTTGTACTGGTCGCCGTGGGCGTGCCGGCCGATGATGATCGGCTTGGTCCAGCCCGGCACCAGGCGCGGGATGTTCGAGATGATGATCGGCTCGCGGAACACCACGCCGCCGAGGATGTTGCGGATGGTGCCGTTCGGGGAGACCCACATCTTCTGCAGGCCGAACTCCTCGACCCTGGCCTCGTCCGGCGTGATCGTGGCGCACTTGACGCCGGCGCCGTGCCGCTTGATCGCGTGGGCCGCGTCGATGGTGACCTGGTCGCCGGTGGCGTCCCGGTGCTCGATGCCGAGGTCGTAGTACTCGAGGTCGAGGTCGAGGTACGGGTGGATCAGGCGGTCCTTGATGAACTGCCAGATGATCCGGGTCATCTCGTCGCCGTCGAGTTCGACGACAGGGTTGGTCACTCTGATCTTGGCCATGGCGATGGATCGGTCCCCTCGGTCAGGTTTCTTGACATCAAGATATATCTCTTGACGTCAAGATATCACCCCGAACTCCTGCCGATGCCGCTGCGGCGTAGTACCGAGAATCTGGTGGAAGTGGTGCCTGAGCGCGGCGCTGGAGCCGAAGCCGCTGTCCGTCGCAACCCGTTCGACCGGGTGGTCCGTGGTCTCGAGCAGCAGCCGGGCCCGATCCAGCCGCTGGCGCAGCAACCAGGCCTGCCCGCTGCTTCCCGTCCGCAACCGGAACTGCCTGGTGAACGTACGCCGGGACAACGCGACCGCCGCGGCCCACTCGTCCAGCGAGATCGGCTCGTCCAGCCTGGATCGAGCCCAGACCATCGCGCGCTCGATCACGTCGTCCGAGGGATCCGGCGGCACCGGCACGGGGATGTACTGCGCCTGCGACCCACTCCGGTGCGGCGCGACCACGATCGAGCGGGCCAGGCGCTCAGCCAGTTCCACCCCGTGGTGGGCGCGGACCAGGTGGAGACAACAGTCGAGGGAGGCCGCAGTACCGGCGGAGGTCACGAGGTCGCCCAGATCCGACCAGAGCACGTCCGCCCGGACATCCACCTTCGGGTACTGCGCAGCGAGGCGGTCGGCCCAGCGCCAGTGCGTCACCACCTCCCGCCCGTCCGCGATCCCGCTGGCGGCGACCAGGAAAGCCCCGATACACAACCCGACCACGGTGGCACCTCGCGCATGAGCCGCCCGGATGGCCTCGATGAGCAGCCCGGACGGCTGCTGGTCAGGCTCCCAACTCGGCAGGATGACCAGGTCGGCTCGCTCCATCACGGCCAGGTCGTGCTCGACATGGAGGTCGAAGCCGGCGTTGGTGCGAAGGCGACCAGGCCGCTCCGCGCACACCAGCACGTCGTACTGGCGCTCGCCGCCGAGGCGGTCCCCGAGGACCAGGCAGGGCACGGACAGGTGGAACGGGCTCATCCCGTCATAAGCGAGAACGGCAACTGACCTCATGGCCCGATCTTAAGGAAGCATGTCCCTCGGGCCAATGGCCCGGCGGCCAACCAGGCCGGAGGATGAAGGCATGAAGATCACCCATGTGGGCGGGCCGACCGCTCTGATCAGCCTCGGTGGACTGTCCCTGCTGACGGATCCTGCCTTCGACGAACCCCGCGAGTACCACCTGGCCGGGCGGGTGATGACCAAGCTGACCGGGCCCGCGGTGTCCGTGGCCAGCCTCGGCCCGATCGACGCGGTGCTGCTCTCACACGACCAGCACAAGGACAACCTCGACGAGTCCGGCCGGGAACTGCTGTCGTCGGTGCCGGTGGTTCTGTCGACACCGGATGCCGCCGGGCGGATCGAGGGCGTGCGCGGTCTGGAGAACTGGGAGTCGGTCGAACTCGCCCGACCCGATGGCGGCACCTTGACGGTGACCGGGCTACCCGCGCGACACGGGCCCGAGGGCTGCGAGCCGATCACCGGCGTCGTCACCGGCTTCCTGCTCAGCGGCTCCGACCTGCCGACGGTCTACGTCTCCGGCGACAACGCCTCGGTCGACTTGGTCGCCGACCTCACCACCCGCCTGGCAGCCGGCACCATCCCCGGCATCACCGCCCGCGCGGTCGACGTCGCCGTACTCTTCGCCGGCGCGGCACGCACTCCCCTCCTGGGCGGCGCCCCACTCACCCTCACCTCGGAAGCCGCAGTCGAAGCCGCCCGCTTCCTGGCCCCCGCCGCCATCGTCCCCGTCCACACCGAAGGCTGGGCCCACTTCTCCGAGGGTCCCGAAGTCCTCGCCAAGACCTTCGCCGCCGCAGGTCTCGACCTCCACCTCCCACCCGCCGGAAAGCCCCTGTCACTGTGAGCTCCTCGTACTTCGAGTGCACTTGCCAAACGGGACGCGCTAGCGGCTGGAGGGCGCGGGGTCGGGGCCGTCCTGGAGCCAGTCGTGGACGAGGATCTCGTCGCCGACGGCGACTACGCCCTGCCTCAGGACGGCTGCCTTCATGCCGAAGCTGACGCCGCCGCCGTAGTCGGGCTGCCGCCGGTACGTCGCCAGCGTCCGCGTCGGCTCGGGGCCGCGCTTCTCCCCCGTGGCCTGGTCGACCGTCGGTACGGCGCAACGGATCGACCGGGCCGCGTACCCGAACTCGACCTCGCCCACCGACGCGCGCAGTACCCGGTCCTCGGTGTGGGCCTCGGGCCAGCCGGAGACGACGAGGTTCGGGCGGAAGCGGTTCATCGGGATCGGGTCGGCGCCGGTCTCCACGATCCGCTCGTTCAGGCCGTCCAGGGACGACAGCGAGGTGATCATCAGCGCGTGCGCGTCACCGAACCCGGTCTGCCCCTGATGCACGCCCCATCCCGGCCGATCGTGTTCGGGCGTCACCCGGACCAGTCCGACGGGCCGGCCGAGACGCTCGGAGAACCATTCGTCGGCGGCGGCGGCCTGCACCACCCCGGCACCGAACCACTTGCCGAACAGGCTCACGTCGCGCCGCTTCCCGTCGTACGCGACCGGTACTTCGAGGTCGTCGGCGCCGTCGGCGGACAGCCGGAGCGCGTCGCCGTCAGCCAGGACGTGGACCCGCAGCGGGGCCATCGAGGGCACGCTGCGCTGGCTGAGGAACACCCCGTCGGCGTCGACCAGCATGAAGTTCCGGTCGTGCCGCAGGCCGGTCGCGCCCACCTCGGTGCGCTCGACGGGAACCCCGGCGAGACCTTTCACCGGGTAGTGGATCAAAGCTGAGACTCTGGCGTCAGACACCCGCCAAAGCTACCCGGCAGCGGCCTCCGGTTTCCTGTGGATCGACCGAACCTGACCGCACTTTGTCCAGTTCGACCTGCCGGCAGGCTGTTCAGCGGCCGAAGGTGCCGGCCGGGGCGGCTGGGGTGGTGAAGCCTTCCGCGTCGGTCAGCGGCTGGGCCTTGCCGGCCAGGTCCGCGAGTGGGAGGACCTCGTACGGCGGTTGCGCGCGGCGGCCGGAGGCCTCGAGCGGCGGGACTGGCTGGGCCGAGGCGACCAGCACGACGTTGCCGAAGCCCTTGCCGCGGAGAACCTTGCGTTCGGCCAGTACCACGCCGTCGCCGAGGCCGGCGCGGACCGTCGCGGCGACGCGGCGGACGAAGCCGAGGCCGGCGGTTCCGTCGATCAGGTTGAAGACGAGCAGTCCGGTCGGCCGTAGGATCCGGGCGCAGTGGGCGACGAACTCGGCGGTGACGAGGTTCGGCGGGACCGCCTCGCGGACGAAGGCGTCGATGATCACGACGTCGGTGGAGTCGTCGTAGAGGTCGGTGATCCCGGCCCGGCCGGAGACGCCGCGCACCTTGATCCCGGCCCGCTTCGGCAGCGGCAGCGTCTCCCGGACGAACTCGGTCAGATCCTCGTCGGGCTCCAGCACGATCTGCCGGGACCGCGGCCGGGTGACGGCGACGTACCGGGCGAGCGTGAACCCCGCGCCCCCGACGTGCACCACGGAGATCGGCTGCCGGCGGGGAGCGACCAGGTCGAGTACGTCCCCGATGCGGCGGACGTACTCGAACCCGAGATGGGTGGGGTCGGCGAGGTCGACCTGGGACTGCAGCGACCCGTCGACCCGCAGGACGAAGGTGCCGTCCGGCTCCGCCTCGACCGTCGCCGTCCCGCCGGCTACCTTCCGTTCCACCCGGTCATCTTGTCAGCTGGGTCAGCCCGCCTCGGCGTCGGCGGCCACGGCGATGTCGGCGTTGTCCGAGAACAGCCCGTCGATGCCGGCCTTGCGGTACGCCTCGATCTCGCCGAACAGGTTGCCCGAGTCGTCCGGGACGGCCGAACTGCGGAAGTTCACCGGCAGGAAGCTGTTCTCCACCCGGAACGTGTACGGGTGGACCACCAGCCCGGCCCGGTGCGCGTCCCGGACCAGCGCCGTCGGCGTGCCGAGCTTGCCGGTGGCGTCGAGCGGGATGACCTGGTCCTTCGACGGACCGACCCCATCGGCGTACGTGGAGACCTCGCGCAGTCCGTTGGCGGACACGATGTCGGCGTACGTGCGCGTGTCGCCCCGCACCACGAAGTCGTACGGCGCGCCGGAGGAGCTGGTCAGCTGGACCAGCGGGACCCGGAGGTCCTTGTCCAGCGCCTGCAGGTTCGACACCTCGAACGACTGCACGAACACCTTCGCGTCCGGGCGGTTCAGGCCGTTGCGGTTCAGCGTCTTCACCAGTGCCGGCTCGAGCGCCAGGCCCTGCTGCTGGAAGTAGGTCGGGTGCTTGGTCTCGGGGTAGATCCCGATCTGCCGGTCGAGCTCGCGGGACAGCCGCTTGGTCAGGTCGATCACCTCCTGCAGGGTGGGGACCTGGTAGCGCCCGTCGAACACGGTGTTCTGCTGCCGGATCGCCGGGATCCGCTCCTTCGCCCGGAGCGTCTTCAGCTCCCGCAGGGTGAAGTCCTCGGTGAACCAGCCGGTCAGCGGCGCGCCGTCGAGGATCTTGGTCTTCTTCCGGGCGGCGAACTCCGGGTGCGCGGCGACGTCCGTCGTACCGCCGATCTCGGGCTCGTGCCGGGCGACCAGGACCCGGTCCTTGGTGGTGACCAGGTCGGGCTCGATGTAGTCGGCGCCCATCCGCGCGGCCAGCTCGTACGACGCCAGCGTGTGCTCCGGGCGGTAGCCGGACGCGCCGCGGTGCCCGACCACCACGAAGTCGTCGTGCTTGGTCGCGGCGGCCGCCGAGGCGGCGGCGTTCGGGGCGGACTCGTGTGACGAACCAGACACCTGCGGCACGAGGACCGCGGCGGCCACGGCCAGGGCCGAGGCGGTCGCCGGGATGAACCGGCGAGGCAGCACCGTTCTCATCAAGCTTCTCCTTACAGGTCAGGGACTGAGCACACCCTCAGCGCGGGTGACGGCCGGCAGAGGGCCGGACGGCAACCTGTCGATGAACGGGTGGTGTGGATCACCTGACCCACCGTCGCCTACTCCGGGCCGACTTGCTAGCGTCCGAAGCAAGTCCGTCGTTGAACCCTCCTGAGGAGCGTGTCGTGAGCAATTCACCCGTGAAGGTCGCCGTCACCGGCGCTGCCGGCCAGATCGGCTACAGCCTGCTGTTCCGTCTCGCGAGCGGAGCGTTGCTCGGCCCGGACACGCCCATCGAGCTGCGGCTGCTGGAGATCACCCCGGCCCTGAAGGCGCTCGAGGGCGTCGTGATGGAGCTCGAGGACTCCGCCTTCCCGACCCTGGCCGGGGTGGAGATCGGCGACGACCCGAACATCATCCTCGACGGCGCGAACGTGGCCCTGCTGGTCGGCGCCCGCCCCCGCACCAAGGGGATGGAGCGCGGCGACCTGCTGGAGGCCAACGGCGCGATCTTCACCGTCCAGGGCAAGGCGCTGAACGACCACGCCGCCGACGACATCCGGATCACCGTGACCGGCAACCCGGCCAACACCAACGCGCTGATCGCCCGCAGCAACGCCCCGGACATCCCGGCCGAGCGCTTCTCCGCGCTGACCCGGCTGGACCACAACCGCGCCCTGGCCCAGCTGGCGAAGAAGACCGGCAGCCACGTGACGGACCTGAAGAAGATGACGATCTGGGGCAACCACTCGGCCACCCAGTACCCGGACATCTTCCACGCCGAGGTGGCCGGCAAGAACGCCGCCGAGGTCGTGAACGACCAGACCTGGCTGGAGAACGACTTCATCCCGACCGTGCAGAAGCGGGGCGCGGCGATCATCGAGGCCCGCGGCGCCTCTTCGGCTGCTTCTGCCGCCGCCGCCACGGTCGACCACGCGCGCGACTGGCTGCGCGGTTCGGCCGACGGTGACTGGCTGTCGATGGCGGTCGTCTCCGACGGCTCGTACGGCGTACCGGAGGGGCTGATCTCCTCGTTCCCGGTGACCACCAAGGAAGGCAACTACGAGATCGTCCAGGGCCTGGAGATCAACGAGTTCTCTCGCGCCCGGATCGACGCCAGCACCGCGGAGCTCGGCGAGGAGCGCGACGCAGTACAGGCGCTCGGCCTGCTCGGCTGACGCTGACCCTCAGCGCGACGGAGACCCCGGGGCGGATCGAGCCCCGGGGTTTCGCTATTGCTGCAAGAAGGGCAGGAGCGCCTGGACGGACTGGCCTCCGTCGTGGACCTGATGGACGTAGGCGGGGCCGCGCGCCGCTTGCTGCCGAGGCTCGTCCCGCTCGATGAGGAGCTTTTCGATCAGCTCGCCGACGGTCTCGGGTGTTGCCTCCACGATCGGGAGGTCCAGCGGTAGCCGCTCCCGGACGTTGCTCGGGACGTGGCCGATCGTCAGTCGGCCGGCGGCCATCGCAGTGACCGCGACTACGCCGTACGAGCCGGGCCGTTCGATCACCAGATCCGCGGCCCGCATCTTCGACCGCAGATCTGCCGACGGCGCGGGATTGATCAGCTCGTACTCGATCAGGCCGCGCTCGGCCAGCCCGCCGAGCGCCGCATCTGCCCCACTTCCCTTCACCGCAAGGACTCTGGGTACTGCGCGCTCCAGTACCGGCGGATTCGCCTCGTGGCCGAGCTCCACCACCAGCGGCAACCACAGGCTGTCGTCGACGTAGTCGAGCAACTCGGGTGACGTGACGAACCGGAGCCCCTTGTAATCGGCCAAGCGATCCTTCAATCCGGCCCAGCCCGTCCCGTGGACCTCCGGCTCGTGCAGCACCACCGCGTGAGCGATCCCAGCCGCATCGAGGAACCGCGGGTCCAGCGGGAACCATCCATCGGGGGTCTGTCCCGCCTGGAAAAGCACATGGCTGACGTTGTTCAGCAGGTAGTCGGCGTGCCCGAGCAGCCGGCCGGTACCAGAGCTGTGATCCGGCATCGCCTCGGCTCCGATCCGCGGCTGGAGTCGCTCGACCGCTTGCGCCCACTGCGAAGCCTGTCCACTCCCGTCGATGGGAGTGATCAGCAAGCGTGGCTCGGTCGGCTGCCGCTCGGCTACTGCCAATTCCTGGCCCAGTAGTTCGCCGTACAACTCCCGCAGTTTCGCGGCTTGCCCCTCCCACGACACCTCTTCCTGGAAGTCGGGACGGCTCGCCTGCTCCCGGTACGGCGTCGGGTCCGCGAGGACGCGGGTCACCTTGGCGGCCAGGTCGGCCGGGTTCTCCGCCTCGAAGGCCTCCCCGATCCCGGTCCGACGGACGAACTCCGTCAGGCTGGTCATGTCGCTGGTCACCACCGGCAGACCGGCGAAGACGTACTCGAAGACCTTGTTCGGCAGCGCCATGTCGTGGCTCGGATAACGCAGGATGGGGATCAGCCCGATGTCGGCCGTCCGCAGGAACGACACCACCTCGTCGGGCTCGACCGGATCGAGGTAGTGCATCCGGTCGCCGACCCGCAGTGATTCGGCCAGCTTCCGCAACTCCCGCACCGGCCCGGTCTCAGTCGACGGCACGCAAACCACCGCCAGGTGAACGCCGGGCAGGGACGGGAGCGCTTGGATCGCGGTCTCCACCCCGCGGGCCTTGGTGATCCCGCCGCTGTAGACCAGCAACGGCACGTCGGAGGGCAACTCGAGCCGGGTGCGCACATCGACTACGCCGGCGGCGATCTCGGCCCGCCTCGGGGTGTTGATCACGACCGTCGGTTCGCGGTCCAGCCGGTAGCGGTCCCGCAGCGTACGGGCGATCGCCGGGCTGACGGTGATCACCCGGTCCGCCGCGCCGATGTACTCCGCCTCGTGATTGGCCCAGGCGGAAATGAACCGCGGCGTGCGGCCGCCGTACCGGGACAGGCCGACGACGTACTCGTGGGCGTCGTAGATGACCTCGATCTTCCGGCCGCGCAGTGCGGCCCGGCCCGCGGCGCGAACGGCGACACCGACCAGGTGCATATCGTGGGCGTGCAGCACGTCCGGTGCGAGTTCGTCGAGCGCCTGACCGAAGATCCGCTCGTAGTCGTAGGCCTCCGGGACGACCCGCCGCCACCGGGCCGGCCTCTCGATCCGGGAGAGCGTGCGGTCCCAGCGTCCCCAGGCAGAGGTGAACCACTTGTTCTGCCGGCTAGTGAGAGCGACCCGCACCCGCACGCCCTTGGCAGCGACGCGCAGCAACTCCTGGCGCAACCGGCGATCGGCGACACCGGCCCGGTAGCGCAGTGATCCGAGGGCCCCGCTGCGGCGGTTCGCCACGGCCCAGCCCGATTCGGCCTTGAGGTCCGCCTGGCGCGCTCCGATCCAGGCCTGGCGGGCGAGGCGGTCAGCGGTGATCCGGTAACCCAGCAAGGGCAACCGGCGGGCCCGGCGCCGGCCGAGCCGTCGCCGACGCTCGTCGCGGAGCGGGAAGGCGGCCGGCAGCCGTGCCAGCACCGCACTCGCGTCCAGGCAGTCGACGGACAAGCCGCCGGTCGGCGCTACCCCCAGCAGTGTGACCCGGACCCCGGTGCGCGCGATCGCGACGGCCTCCTTCAGCACCCTGCTGTCGTTGTCGATGCTGTTGGCAACCATCATCACCACGTGCGCCACTCGGTCCTCAGTTCGTCGGTGTGGTCGGGCTCCCCACCCCTTCGAGACACAGCCAAGGAGCCAGGAGGATCACCCGGTCAGTGTCCGGACGCAGCAAGGGGTTCCCAGCGAATAGACAGTGAAGTCGGTGGCCTCAACAGCGGCACCCCGACGGACCTCACTGTGCGAAGCCCCGGGCACCGCGAAGAGCGAGACGCGCGGGTTCGCCGGTTTGGTTGCCTATCGACCCTATTTGCGGAAATGCGACGGCGGGAACGGCGGTACGGCGTCCAGCAGGGCGCGGGTGTAGGCGGACGACGGCATCGCGCAGATCTCCGCGGTGTCGCCGGACTCGACGATCCGCCCCTGCCGCATCACCGCCATCCGGTGCGCGAGGTGGCGGACCAGCCGGAGGTCGTGGGAGATGAACAAGTAGGCGAGCCCGAGATCAGCCTGCAGCCTCGTCAGCAGGTTGATCACCCCCGCCCGGATCGACGGGTCCAGCGCCGACACCGGTTCGTCGAGAACGAGTAGCCGGGGTTCGCTCGCCAGAGCACGCGCGATACCGACCCGCTGGCACTGACCGCCGGACAGCTCGTGCGGCAGCCGGCCGGCCAGGGATCGGTCGAGCTGGACGAGATCGAGGAGTTCGGCCACCCGGGCCGGTCCGGTGGCGGGATCCCAGCGCCCTTGGACGCGCAGTGGTTCGGCGATCGCGGCACGAATCCGCAGCCGCGGGCTGAGTGAGCCGTACGGGTCCTGGAACACGGGCTGCAGCGCCGGCCGCAACCCACGCAGTGCGGACTCGTCGAGGGTGGCCAGATCCACTCCCCCGAACCGGACCTCGCCGCCATCGGGCCGGCGTAGCCGCAACACCGCCGCCGCGGTGCTGGACTTGCCGCACCCCGACTCCCCGACCAGCGCGAGTGTCTCCCCCGCCTTGATCTCGAACGACACCCCGTCGACCGCCACGAGCGGCTCCGCCCGACGCCGGCGGCCGGCGTACCGGACAGTCAGGTCCCGTACTTCGAGCAGCGCGGTCATCGGTAGAGCTCCCGGAGCGACGCGATCAGGCCCGCGGTGTAGGGCGAGCGCGGAGCGGACAGCACGCGATCCACCGGACCAGACTCGGCCTCGCGGCCGGCCTGCATGATCAGCACTCGATCGGCCGATCCGGCGACGGCGGCCAGATCGTGCGTCACCAGCACCACCGCGGTGCCCGACTCGTCGCGCAGCCGGGTCAGCAACGCCAGGATCTGCGCCTGGATCCGGGGGTCGAGCGCGGTGGTCGGCTCGTCGGCGAAGATCAGCTCCGGCTCGTTGATCATCGCCATCGCGATGACGGCCCGCTGCCGCATCCCGCCCGAGAACTCGTGCGGATAGGCCCGCGCCCGGCGGCCGGCGTCGGGAATCCCGACCTGGTCGAGAGCCCGGACGGCCACGTCCCAGGCCGCCTTCCGGCCACCGCCTTGGACGGACCGTACCGCGATGGCCAGTTGGTCGCCGACCCTGTGGATCGGACTCAAGACCGACAGCGCGTCCTGCGGAACGAAGCCCAACCGCCGGCCACGAAGCCCGCGATAGGAACTCTGCGACGCCCCGGCCAGCTCCTGCCCGTCGAAACGGACGCTGCCCCGTACGACGGCCGCGGACCCAAGCAGGCCGAGAACCGCCTGGACAGTAAGGGTTTTCCCCGCACCGGACTCACCCACGATCGCGAGGACCTCTCCGGGCCGCACCTCGAAGGACAGTCCGCGGACAGCTCGCACCTCACCACTCCGGCCGGGCACCGTCACCTCGAGGTCGCGTACTTCGAGCAGCGCGGTCATCCGCGAATCCCTCGCAGCAAAGGGGTTTTGGCGCGCAGCGTCGACAACGAGACCGCCAGAGCAGCCAGGAGCAGGAGCATGACCGCCGGCGCGAGTGCCGCCCACGGCGCGCGTTCCACGTACGGCAGCGCCTCGGCCAGGCTCGAGCCCCATTCAGGAGCCGGCGGCTGCGAGCCGAGGCCGAGGAATCCCAACGAGGCAAGGGCCAAGGCGATTCCGGGCAGCCGAAGGACGGCATGACGGGCGACCGGCCCTGCGACGGCAGGAAGGACATGGCGGGTGAGAATCCAGCCGGGACTCGACCCGATCGCCCGCTGGGCGGTCAGATAACCGGCCGCGCGGGTCTCCTGTACCAGTGCCGCGGCATGCGCGGCGAGCGGCGGCCAGGAGACGAGCGCCACGGCGATGGACGCGCCGGTGGTGCCCGGGCCGAGCACGGCCACGACCAGGATGCCGGCGATCACCGGCGGTACCGCGTTCGCCGTCTCGGAGGCACCGATCGTGAACCCTGGCAGGAAACCCGCGGCGATCGCCACGACGTACGAGGCGGCACACACGAGGACAGCCACCCCGGCAGTAGCGGCGGCACCATGGCCAACCCGGGCGAGAACGTCGCGACCGAGGGAGTCCGTTCCCAGCGGATGCGCCCAACTCGGCGCCGCGAGCCGGGCAGTCGTGTCCAGCTGCAGCGGATCGAGGAACAGACCCCAGCCGATCACGATGACCAGCAGAGCGGCACAGCCGGCCGGCGCCACCTGATGCATGCGCCCGGAGGACGCCACCGGGACCGGCAGAGACAAAATCTCGTCCCGCAGTCCCGGCCCTAGCAAGCGACGCCTTGCCGCCTGGGCCACGAGCCCGGCCACGACTCCCAGCAACACCAGGGTCAGGACAGCGCCTTGCAGCAAAGGCAGATCTTGCGACTCGGCCGCGCCCAACGCAGTACGGCCGATACCGGGTACCGCGAACACTGTCTCCACAGCGACCGCGCCGCCGGTCAGCCCGACCGCCACCAATCCAAGCTGCGGTACGACGGCCGGCACTGCCCGGCGTACGGCGGCTGCCGCGATCCGCGCCGGGGTACAGCCGGCGGATCGCCAGAGGCTGACCCAGCGTTCGGCGAACACCGCAGGCAAGGCGTCATCGACCAGGCGACCGAGGATCCCGCCCGCCGGCAGGGCGAGCGCGAGGGCCGGAAGGATCAGGTCGCGTGGCCCTTCCCATCCGTACGGCGGGAGCCAGCGGAGCCAGACCGAGAACGCCAGCATCAGCAGCGTGGCCAGAAGGAACTCGGGCAGCGCGGCCAGCGTGCTCGCACCGACACCGGTTCCACCCGTCCGCAACGTCCCGCGGGCACCGCGAACCAGCGTGGGTACGCACAACGCCGCCGCGATCGCCACGGCGATGATCAGCGCGGCAGCCATCAAAGTCAGGGACGCCCCGGCGCCGGACAAGACTGACGGCAGGACCTCTGCGCCGCTGCTCCAGGACCGTCCGAGGTCGCCGCGCAGGGCTCCACCGAACCAGCGACCGAGAAGGTGCAGTGGTCCCGCGTCCAGCCCGAGTTCCGCGCGGACCGCGCCGATCGCCTCGGGGGTCGGGTCCTGCTCGGCCGAGCGGGCCCGGAGTACCGACAAGGCGGGATCGCGGCCGGAGAGCCAGGGCAGCAGTCCGATGGCGATGACGACGATCGCCATCGCGCCGACCCGGGAGGTCAGCGCCGTCGTCCTGCGTTTCACCGCAACCGGGTCTCCGCCGTGACGAGCATCCGCTCCCGCGGGTCCTTGGCAGAGTCCATCAGGTCGGCCGAGTCACCCTGGATAACTCGCTCGTGCAGCAGCGGGACGGCCGCGTCGGTGCGGAGAACCGCCGCTTCGGCCGCCAGGATCGCGGCGCGGCGGGCGTCACCGGCGGCGGTTCCCTTCGCCGTGGTCAGCGCCGCATCCACCCGCGGGTCGCACAACTGGGCGATGTTGAAGGACCCCTCGCAGGCGAAATCGCTGTACAGGTAGGCGATCGGGTCACCCGAGTCCAGCACGGTGGCCCGCGACAGGATGAACGCGTCGAACTTGCCGGCCAGCGCGTCCTCCTCGATGTGGGCGTACTCGCGGACGACCTGCTTGACGACGAAGCCCGCCTGCTGGAGTTGCTGCTGCAGGACCGAGGCGACCTCGGGAAGCTCGGCGCGATCGGAGAAGGTGGCCAGCGTGATCGTCGTACCGGCCGGGGCCTTGGCCGCGGTACGGCCGGTGAGCTCGGCTCGTCCCTTCGCGGCCCAAGGCAGCGCAGGACCGAGCAAGCCGGTGGCCAGGTCCGCGCGGCCCTCGTACACACCCTTCACCAGGGCTTCGCGGTCGACGGCCGCACGAATGGCTGCCCGCAGAGCCGGATCCTTCAGACGTCCCGATCGAGTGTTGAGATAGAGCGTGTTCGTCCGGGGCATCGGCACCTCGGTGATCGTCTCCGGAGCGAGCAGCGCCGCCTGTGACACCGGCACCGACTCGACCAGATGGGCTGAGCCGCTCCGGATCGCGGCGGCCCGAGCGGCGCCGTCAGGGACGAACGAGACATCGATGCCGTCGGCACGGGCCTTGCCGCCCCAGTACCCGTCGTACCGATCGAGACGGGCGCCGCTGGTGCCGCGTACCTCGACGAGCCGGTACGGGCCGGAGCCGGTACCGACGGGGTTGACCCGGGTCGCGGAGTACGCGGCCTTGGCCAGGATCGACAGCTGCGGCGAGGACAACCGCTGCGGGACCAGCGGGTCGGCCTCGGCGGTGGTGACCACCAGGCTGTTGCCCTTGGCAACCGCCGTCAGCCGTACGCCGTCCAGGATGCGCGGTTTGGGCGAGGCGGAGGTGGCTCTGGTGAGGGCGAAAGCGGCCACGTCGGCTGTCAGCGCGGTGCCGTCGTGGAACGTCACGCCCGACCGGATGGTGAACTCCCAGACCTGCGGCGAGATTCGCTTCCAAGAGGTGGCCAATGCCGGCTGGGCGTCACCGACCTCGTCCAGCTTGACCAGGGTCTCGGCAGTGCTCCAGCGGGACAGCTTGAACGCGTCATCGCTGAACGGCGACAAGCCGGAGCGCGGTGGCTGCATCATCGCCAGCTTGATCCGGCCACCGCCGCCCGCCTCGTCGGTCGCGGCGGTCTGCGCACCGGCCCCGGCGAAGCATCCGGTCAGCAGCAGGGATGAGGACAGCAGGCAGGCGGTGAGGGCGACAGGGGTGCGCACGAAGTCTCTTCCCGGAATGGCGGACGGGTCGAGCGGTAAGTTAGCACATGACAATCATTTTCTATAAGCGGTCAGTTCGGGACGATCAGCCCCAGCAGGAGGATCGCGGCACCGACGCCGACGAGCAGGAGGGTGTCGAACATCCGGCCGCGGACGTGCAGCAGGCCGGCGGCGCTGTCACTCAGGACGGCTCGGAGCAGGGCGGCGAGCCCGACGCCGCCGGCGAAGACCAGAACGCCGTCGCGCCAGTCGTAGAAAGTGAGAATCACCAGGCCCGCGATGGCGACGGCACCGGCCAACGCCAGCGGCCACTCACTGCGGCGCTCGGCCTCGCCCGCCATCACCCCGCCGACCCTGCCGGGGCCGACCCTGCCTGCGCTGCGTTCTCCTGGGCCGCGTTCGGCTGAGCGGCCTCGGCTGCCTCGACGACGTTGGTGAGCAGCGTCGCCCGGGTCATCGGGCCGATACCGCCCGGCATCGGCGCGATCCAGCTCGCCACCTCGCGGGCGGCCTCCTCGATGTCACCGACGATCTTGCCCTCGGCGCTGCGGCTGGTGCCGACGTCGAGCAGAACAGCACCCGGCTTGACCATGTCGGCGGTGATCAGCCCGGCCGAGCCGGCGGCCGCGATCACGATGTCGCCGGTACGAACCACCCCGGCCAGGTCCTTGGTACCGGTGTGGCACTGGGTCACGGTCGCGTTCTCGGACCGGCGGGTGAAGAGCAGGCCCATCGGGCGCCCCGCGGTGACACCCCGGCCGACGACGACCACGTGCGCCCCGGCGATCGGTACGTCGTACCGGCGGAGGAGCTCGACGCAGCCCTTCGGAGTACAGGGCAGGGGGCCGTCCTGACCGAGCACGAGCTTGCCGAGGCTCACCGGGTGCAGCCCGTCGGCGTCCTTGGCCGGGTCGATCAACCCGAGGATCTCATTGGTGTCCACGTGCTTGGGCAGCGGCAACTGGACGATGAAGCCGGTGCAGTCCGGGTTCTCGTTCAGCTCGAGGACCTTGGCCGCGATCTCGTCCTGGCTCGCGGTCGCGGGCAGCTCGACCTGGATCGAGGCGATCCCGACGGCCGCGCAGTCACGGTGCTTGCCGGCCACATAGGCCCGGCTGCCCGGATCGTCGCCGACCAGGATGGTCCCCAGCCCGGGCACCACTCCCTGCTCGGCCAGCTTCGCCACCCGCACGGCCAGCTCGCTCTTGATCGCCGCCGCGGTGGCTTTTCCGTCCAGAATCTGCGCCGTCACAAGGCAAGAGTCTGCCACGCGCTGCCACTACCCCGGACAGCAGCCGGAGGTGGTGACCTCAGCCACAATCTGACCGATCGGTTGAAAACTGTCCGAGCGGTCAGGAACCATGGCGAGTATGGCAGCAACCACCCCGGTGCGGGAGCGCACCAGGCGCGAAATCGTGCAGCAGGCGATGGCGCTGTTCCAGAGCAACGGCTACAACGCGACCTCGTTGCAGGACATCGCGACCGCGGCCGGCTGTTCGAAGGCGACCGTGCTCTACCACTTCCACGGCAAGGCGGCGGTGCTCGCCGCCGTGCTGGAGCCGTCGCACCTGGCACTGGCCGAGGTGGTCGCGGAGACCTCGAAGCTGCCCGCGGCCGAGGCCCAGCAGTTGGCGATCAGCCGGTTCGTCGAGCTCGCGGTCGAGTTCCGCGGACTCATCAGCGTGCTGCAGGACGTGCTGCCGATGATCGATGAACTACCCGAGTTCGCCGACCTGGTCGCCGAGGGCATCCGGCTGACCGAGATCCTCGCCGGCGGCACCGGCAGCCGGCTCGAGCTGGACGTGGCCAAGTTCGCCATCAACGGCCTGCTCGGCGAGTGCCGCCACCCGGGTGAACGCACCGACGCCGAGCTCCACGAGCTGTGCGACACGGCCCTGCGCCGCCTCCTTCAACCGCCCGCCTGATCCCGCCCGACCAGCGAAACGGACGCATTCCCGATGGCAAATCTGCTGTACCGGCTCGGCCGGTTCTCCTACCTCCACCGGCGGCTCGTCGCCGCGATCTGGGCGCTCGTCCTCATCCTGCTCGGCGTCGGGGCACTGACCCTCGGCGGCGGGACCACGAACACCTTCTCGATCCCCGGCACCGAGTCGCAGCGCGCCCTGGACGCTCTGCAGAAGGATCTGCCGGCCGCCAGCGGCGCGTCGGCATCGGTCGTTGTGAAAGCACCCGCGGGCAAGACACTGACGGACCCGGCCGTGAAGGCAGCGGTCGGCGCGACCGTCGCTCAGGTCGCCAAGGTGCCCGAGGTGGTCGCCGCGATCGATCCGTTCACCAGCAAGGCGGTCAGCCCGGACGGCGCGACCGGCCTGATCAGCGTCCAGTTCGACAAGGCCGCCGATGAGCTGTCCAAGGAGAGCACCGAGGCCTACGACAACCTGTCGTCGCTGAGCAACGCCGATCTCCAGGTGGTGCCGGGCGGACAGGTCGTCGGCGGACCGCCGGAGATCGGGTCGACCGAGGCCATCGGCGTCGCGATCGCCGCCGTCGTCCTGGTCGTCACCTTCGGCTCACTGGTCGCCGCCGGGATGACCCTGCTGACGGCCTTGCTGGGCGTCCTCGCCGGAATGGCCGGCCTGTTCCTGGCCACCTCCGTCATCGACGTTTCCTCCACCGCGCCGATCCTGGCCCTGATGCTCGGGCTCGCGGTCGGCATCGACTACGCGCTGTTCATCAGCTCGCGCCACCGCACCCAACTCGCTGCCGGGATGGACGAGGAGGAGTCAGTCGCGCGAGCTACGGCAACCGCCGGCTCGGCTGTGTTGTTCGCGGGCGCCACTGTGGTGATCGCGCTGGCCGGGTTGAGCCTGGTGGGAGTTCCGTTCCTGACGGCGATGGGGCTTGCCGCGGCGGCGACGGTGCTGACCGCGGTACTGGTTGCTCTGACGTTGCTTCCGGCGATGCTCGGGTTCGTCGGCCGGCGGATCCTGCCGCGGAAGATCCGGAAGACGGCGGCGGCGCCGGAGCAGGAGGGCTTCGGCTTCCGCTGGGCCCGGCTGGTGACCCGGTTCCGGATCCCGATCGTTGCCGTCGGCATCATCGGGCTCGGGGTACTGGCGATTCCGACGCAGGACATGCGGCTGGCCTTGCCCGACGGCGCTGCGGCCGCGGCCGGCACGAACCAGCGGGTCGCGTACGACCTGGCCGCGGCGGCCTTCGGCCCGGGGTCGTACGGGCCACTGGTCGTCGTGGTGAAGAGCGACAACGCGGCGGCGTCCGAAGTACTGGTTCAGCAGGTGATGGCGAAGACCAAGGACCTGGCGGACGTCGTCGCCGCGCAGCCTGGTCCGGCCAGTGCTGATGGATCGACGCGGCTGGTGAGCGTTGTTCCCAAGAGCGGTCCGGCCAGCGAGGAGACCGCCGACCTGGTGAAAGATCTGCGGTCGGCCGTGAGTCCGCTGGCGACCGGGGACGCGTCGATCTCCATCACCGGGAACACGGCCGTCGGGGTCGACGTGTCGAACAAGCTGACCGCGGCGCTGCCGATGTACCTGCTGGTCGTGATCGGGCTGTCGTTCCTGCTGCTGCTCCTGGCCTTCCGGTCGATCCTGGTGCCGCTGAAGGCGACGCTCGGGTTCCTGCTCACGATCGGTGCGACCTTCGGCATCACCGTCGCGGTGTTCCAGCAGGGCTGGGGCGCCGAACTGCTCGGCGTCGACTCACCCGGTCCGCTGGTCAGCTTCCTGCCGATCATCATGATGGGCGTGCTGTTCGGGCTCGCGATGGACTACGAGGTGTTCATCGTGTCGCGGGTCCGGGAGGAGTTCGTGCACGGCAAGCACGCGACCGAGGCGACGATCCAGGGCGTCGGGCACGGCGCCCGGGTGGTCACGGCGGCCGCCCTGATCATGGCCGCGGTGTTCGCCGGCTTCATCCTGGTGCACGACCCGATCATCAAGACGATCGGCTTCGGCCTGACCATCGGCGTCCTGATCGACGCCTTCGTGGTCCGGATGACACTGGTGCCGGCGGTGCTGACCCTGCTCGGCGACCGCGCCTGGGCCTTCCCGAAGTGGCTGGACCGGATCACCCCGAAGGTCGACATCGAGGGCGAGAACCTGCGCACCGGCCAGAAGGCTCCCGAGAAGGAACTCGTCAGCGTCGACTGACCACCGGGCCTCAGGCCTTTCCGCGCCCTCGCCGTCGCCGGCTGAGAGCGCGGAATGCGCCGGGGCTTGCCGGAGTTGAAGCGGTTAGTTTATTCTTTAACTACCCGAGCAAGGAGACCCAGATGCCCGCCGTCACCGTCAGCGACATCACTGTGCTGCCCCGCGTCCACCAGCCCGACCCGGCCGTCGCTAACGAGCGTCCGGTGCGGTCGGTGACGTCTGCTCCCAGCGGCTACGAGGGCGAGGGCTTCCCGGTACGCCGTGCCTTCGCCGGGGTTGACCTGCGCGACCTGGATCCGTTCATCCACATGGACCAGATGGGCGAGGTGGAGTACGCGCCGGGTGAGCCGAAGGGCACCCCGTGGCACCCGCACCGCGGCTTCGAGACCGTCACCTACATGCTCGACGGCATCATGGAGCACCAGGACTCCCAGGGTGGCGGCGGCGTCATCTCCAACGGCGACACCCAGTGGATGACGGCCGGCAGCGGCCTGCTCCACATCGAGACCCCACCGGAGCACCTCGTGCTCAGCGGCGGCCTCTTCCACGGCATCCAGCTCTGGGTGAACCTGCCGCAGGCCCAGAAGTGGGCCGCACCCCGGTACCAGGACATCCGCGGTGGTGACTCCGCTCTGCTGTCCACCGAGGACGGCGGCGCGCTGATCCGGGTGATCGCCGGTTCTGTCGACGGCCATGACGGGCCCGGCTCGACGCATACGCCGATCACGCTCGTGCACGCGACGGTCAGCCCGAACGCGGAGTTGGTGCTGCCGTGGCAGCCGCAGTACAACGCGCTGGTGTACGTCCTGGCCGGCCAGGGAACGGTCGGCGCCGAGCACCGCCCGATCCGCAAGGGCCAGTTGGCACTCTTCGGCCCCGGCGACACGATCCGTACCGCGGCCTCCGCGTCGCAGTCGTCCGCCGAGCCGAACCTCGAGGTACTGGTCCTCGGCGGCCGCCCGATCCGCGAGCCCGTCGCGATGGCCGGCCCGTTCGTGATGAACACCCGCGCCGAGGTCATCCAGGCCTTCGAAGACTTCCAGGCCGGCAAGCTCGGCACGATCCCCGCCGTCCACGGCCTCGGCACCGACCTGCACGAGTCCAACTAATCAACCCCCGGGTGCCTTCCGCCGGTCTTTTCGTCAGTAGGTCTCGGTGTTGTCCAGGTCGATGTAGAGCTCGATGCGGGGGTCTTCGGGGTCGGCGCCGTAGGTTTCCACGAACTGGTGGGCGGCGGGTGGGCCGCCGTACTGGGGATTGAGGGTGCCGGAGAGGCTCTTCACCATCAGCGCTATGTCGACGTAGCGGTCGCCGGTGCCCAGGCGGGCGAGGTCGAGTACTCCGCTGAAGCGGAGCGTGGCGGGGTCGATGAAAACGTTCGGGGCGCAGAAGTCCCCGTGGGTGACGACCTCGCGGGCGCCGCGGAAGGGCGAGGTGAAGGGGGAATCGGTCAGCGCGTGAAGGGCGCGCAGGCCTTCCGCCATCGCGGTGAGGACGGCTGGGCGGTCGGCTGCCGGCCAGGGCTGGGAGGCGTCGCGCCCGGGGAGTTCGGTGCTGAGCATCCAGTCGTCACCACGGTCGAGGACCTGCGGGCAGGGGAACCCCGTACTGCCCAGCCAGGCGAGCCGATCGGCCTCCGCGTCGACCCCGGGTCCTTCCTTGTGGAAAAGGACTTCGCCGCCGCGCGACAACCGGACCACGGTGGCGGCGGACTGACCGAGCTGGATCGGTTCGGCGCTCGAGGCGCCGAACCGATCCAGCAGAGAGTCGAGATTCACTCAGCGAAGATTACGGTGCAACGCCGAGATCAGCTCCCCCTTTTCGGTGTCACCGTCGAGCGACCAGATCATCGCGCCACCCAGCCGCCGGTCCGAGATGTACTTCGCCTTGCGCTTCATCTCGGTCGGGTCGTCCCAGGTCCAGAAGGTGGTCCCGTCGAACAGCCAGGCGAACCCGGCCTTGTTGTCACGGTGCACGGTGAAGTCGGCCAACTTCGGCTTCAGCAACCGGTAGTCCTCATAGCCGGCCTCGTACGTCGCCGGCGCGGGTCCCGTCGCGGGCTGGAAGAGGCCGTTGTTCTGGTTCGTCACCCCGGTCCAGCCGCGGCTGTAGAACGGCACGCCCATCACCAGCTTGTTCCGCGGCGCACCCCGGGTCAGGTAGGCGTCGATCGTCACCTGCGAGCTGAACTCGGCCGTCGACGGGTCACCCTCCGGTCCGTCGATCGCCGACTGCTGGTTCGTCACCGGGTCCCACGCACCGTGGTAGTCGTAGCCCTGGGTGGTGCCGAAGGTCAGGTCCTTGAACAGTTGCTTGACCTCGAACCCGGCGTCCACCTGGGCCGGTGCGGCCGGCAGGAATGCGGTCAGGTTGTACCGGCCCTTGAACGGCCAGGACGCCTGGTCGAGCTGCTTGCGGTACTCGCGGACCAGGGCGGTGAAGTTCTGCTTGTCCTCGGGCCGGATCACGTTGCCCGGGTTGCCCTCGCTGGCGGGCCACTCCCAGTCCAGGTCGATCCCGTCGAAGACACCCTTGGCGGCACCGGCCGGAGCTCCCGGCAGGTTGCCCTTCAGCCACATGTCCAGGCACGACCTCACGTGCGCGGCGCGGTTGGCGGGCAGCGCGGCATCCGAGAAGTACTTCGACCCGGTCCAGCCGCCCAGCGAGATGCTGATCCGCAGCTTCGGGAACTTCTTCTTCAACTGCTTGAGCTGGTTCAGGTTGCCGGCCAGCGCCTGGCCCGGCTCGTCGGCCTGGCCACTGACACTCTGCTCGGCACTGAAGGGCCGCTGGTAGTCGGCCCACGGGTCGCTGGAGATGCAGTTGCCGGAGGCATCCAGGAAGCCGAACGCGTAGTTCAGGTGGGTGAGTTTGGCGGCCGTTCCGTTCTTGACCAGGTCACTGACCAGGAAGTTGCGGTCGTAGCCGCTCCACTGGGTGTAGTAACCGACGACGAGCTTCTGACTGTGAGCCTCGGCAGGCACCGCGACCAGTCCCAGCGGGACCGTGACCGCGGCTGCCACCAGCAGCGCGAGACTGCGACGTTTCAGCACCATGCTTCTCCCCAACGGGCGGTTCGAGGGATAGTGCGCTCACCCTAGGTCGCTGCCAATAGTTAAGCAACCTTCCTACCGAAAGCAATTTCCGACCGCCCCGGAGCCCGCCGGAGCATTTTCTTACCGCCGCCGGAGATGGACAGCATCGAGGGGCCGGATCTACCTTCCGAACAAGGGGTTTCGTCCCCTTGGGGGAGGGTCTCATGTCACGGTTCAGGAAATTGCTGCTCATCGTGGCGGCCGTCGTACTGACGGTCGCCGCGGCGGCCCCGTTCCCGGCGTCGGTGCCGTTGCCGCCCGAGTTCTCGCCGGAGGGGATCGCCATCGGGAAGGGGAACACGTTCTACGTCGGCTCGCTCGCCGACGGCGACATCTACCGAGGGAACCTGCGCACCGGCAAGGGCGCGGTCTTCGTCGACGCCCCGCCGGGACGGATCGCCACCGGGCTGAAGGTCGAGCCGAAACGCCCGCGCCTGTGGGTCGCGGGTGGGCCGACCGGTCATGCGTACGTCTACAGCACTCGCAGCGGTTCGCCGATCGCCGATCTGGTCCTCCGCTCCGGCTCGCCGAGCTTCATCAACGACGTCGTGGTGACGAAGGGCGGCGCCTACTTCACCGACTCGCTCAACCCGGTGCTCTACCACGTGCCGATCTCGCCGAGCGGCCGGATCGGCGTACCGCGGACCATCGCGCTGAGTGGGCCCGCGGCAACCATCAGCGGGGATTTCAACCTCAACGGCATCACCGCGCCGCGGAACGGCAAGGTTCTGATCGTCGCGCACTCGGGGCTGGGCGCGGTGATGACCGTCGACCCGCGGACCGGGGCGAGCCAGACGATCGCGATCACCGGCGGTGCGATCACCCCGGGCACGCCGGACGGCATCCTGCTGGACGGCAAGACCCTGTGGGTGGTGGAGAACTTCGCCGAGCGACTGGTGAAGATCCGGCTCAGCTCCGACCTGACCAGTGGACGGATCACCGCCGCGATCACCAGTGAGCTGTTCCGGATCCCGACCACGGTGGCCGAACGCGGTAACCGGCTGGCGATCGTGAACGCCCGCTTCGACCTCGGCCTGCCGCCGCCGCTCGGTACCGGGATCCCACCCGGTACCGACTACGACGTGGTCCAGTTGGAGAAGCCCTGAGCTCAGTGGAAGAAGTGCCGGGTCCCGGTGAAGTACATCGTGATCCCGGCCTTCTCCGCCGCCTCGATGGCCTGGTCGTCTCGGATGGAGCCGCCCGGCTGGACGACGGCCTTGACGCCGGCCTCGATCAGTACTTCGAGGCCGTCGGGGAACGGGAAGAAGGCGTCGGAGGCGGCCACTGAGCCGGCGGCGCGCTCGCCGGCGCGGGAGACGGCCAGGCGGCACGAGTCGACCCGGTTGACCTGGCCCATGCCGACGCCGACCGAGGCACCGTCAGCGGCAAGGAGGATCGCGTTCGACTTCACCGCGCGGCAGGCCTTCCAGGCGAAGGCGAGGTCGGCCAGGACCTCGTCCGAGGCCGCGGCGCCGGCCGCGAGTTGCCAGCCGGCCGGGTCGTCGCCCGGCGCCTGGAAGCGGTCGACGTGCTGCATCAGCAGGCCGCCGCTGATCGAGCGGGTCTCGACCGCGTCGCCCTTGTCCAGCGCGGGCGCCACCAGCAGTCGGATGTTCTTCTTGCCCTGCAGGATCTCGACCGCGCCGTCCTCGAACGCGGGAGCGACCAGCACCTCGGTGAAGATCTCGGCGACCTGCTTGGCCAGCTCCACCGACACCGGCGCGTTGGTGGCGATCACGCCGCCGTACGCCGAGACCGGGTCGCACTCGTGCGCGCGCCGGTGGGCCTCGGCCAATGTTTTAGAGGCCTTGCCGACGACTGCAATCCCGCAGGGATTGGCGTGCTTGATGATGGCGACGGCCGGCTCACTGAAGTCGTACGCCGTCCGACGGGCCGCGTCCGCGTCGACGTAGTTGTTGTACGACATCTCCTTGCCGTGCAACTGCTCGGCGGCGGCGAGTCCACCCCTGCCGTTCGAGTAGAGCGCGGCCGGCTGGTGCGGGTTCTCGCCGTAGCGCAGGACGGCTGACTTCTCCCAGGTGCCGCCGACCCAGGCGGGGAATCCGGTGCCGTCGCTGGTGTCGGTGAGCACGTTGCCCATCCAGGAGGCGACCGCCACGTCGTACGACGCGGTGTGCACGAACGCCTCGGCGGCCAGGCGCTGCCGCTGCTCCAGCGAGAAGCCGCCCTCGGCGATGGCGGCCAGCACCTCGGCGTACCGGGCCGGCGAGGTGACGACGGCGACGTTGGCGTGGTTCTTGGCCGCACCGCGGACCATCGACGGTCCGCCGATGTCGATCTGCTCGATGCACTCGTCGGTGGAGGCACCGGAGGCGACGGTCTCGGTGAACGGGTACAGGTTGCTCACCAGCAGGTCGAACGGCTCGACCCGCATCTCCGCGAGCTGTTCCACGTGCGTCGGCTGCCGGACGTCGGCGAGCAGGCCGGCGTGCACCTTCGGGTGCAGGGTCTTCACCCGCCCGTCCAGGCACTCGGGGAACCCGGTGAGCTCCTCCACCTTGGTCACCGGCACGCCCGCCGCGGCGATCCGGGCGGCGGTGGAACCGGTCGACACGAGCTGGACCCCGGCATCGGACAACGCCTTCGCGAGCTCCTCCAGACCGGTTTTGTCGTAGACGCTGATCAGCGCCCGGCGGATCGGCCTGCGATCGGTGCTCACTTCGTTCGAACCTTTCGTCCGGTGATGGTCCAGCCGTCGCGGACCAGGCGGCCGACCCACTCGACCAACTGGCGGCGCTCGACCTCCTTGATCCGCTCGGTCAGGGTTTCTTCGGTGTCGTCGTCCTCGACCGGCACGACGACCTGGGCGATGATCGGCCCGGTGTCCACCCCGCCGTCGACGAAGAAGAGGGTCGCGCCGGCCACCTTGACGCCGTACTCGAGCGCGTCGCGCGGGCCGTGGATGCCGGGGAAGGCCGGCAGCAGCGCGTTGTGGGTGTTGATGTAGCGATCCCCGAAGCCGGCCAGGAAGTCGTCGCCGACCAGCTTGAGGAACCCGGCCGAGATGACCAGATCGGGCTTGTACTCCGCGACGGACGCGGTCAGCGCGCGATCCCAGTCGGCCCGCTCAGCGTGCTCCTTGACCTTGTGCACGAAGGTCGGCACGCCCGCCTGCCGGGCCCGGTCCAACCCGGCGATCCCGTCGCGGTCGGCGCCGACGGCGACCACCTGAGCGCCGTACGCCGGGTCGGCGCAGGCGTCGAGGAGAGCCTGCAGGTTCGATCCCGATCCGGAGATGAGGACGACAAGCCGAGCCGGCCCAGAATCAGGCACAGGCGGAGTGGGCGCAACCGGGTCTGTCACGCGCAAACCCTATCGCCCGGCATCAGCCGCCTCGCGGCCGGTCCCGCGGCTGTCAGGCTTCGGCTTGCGGACGCCTGGCGGCCAGCAGGCCCGCGCTGACCGCGGCACCGATCGCCATCCCCGCACCCAGCACCCCAGCGGCGGGCAGCGCGCCGGGGATACCGACCTCAGCCATCCGGCCGGGGCCTGCGGCACCGCCTGACAGAACCATCAGGACCATCAGCGTGAGCGCTGCGAGTAGTGCGGCGATACAGCCACGCAGAGCGAAGGCATCCCACCCCAGAGCCTCCGCATCCTCCGCAGCCAGGCCTCGCCGGGCAACAACCAGCCCGGCCAACGCTCCGGCAGCAAGCGGCACTACCGCGGTCAGCACCAGCAGGTACGTCGGCGTAGCCCCATCCGCCGGTACTGCGGCCAGCAGCGGCAAGGCCGGCAGGTTCCCCACGTCCACCCCAGTCGGCGCGATCGTCGTACCGACGCCCAACTGGAACCCCGGCCCCGCGAGGAACGACACGACGTACAGGATCACGTTCGGTAGCAGCATCAAGCAGATGGCGAACAGAACCACCGAGCCGACCACGCCAGCGTCGAGCAGTTCCAGCATCGAGGTGACCCGAGAGAAGTGCACAGCCAGCAGTACGGCGTACAGGAGGCTCGCGACGGCCACCACACCCAGTACTGCGGCCGCAGCAGCCGGTACTGCGTCGCGCAGGCCCTGCGGTGTCGCATCGGCGATATCCGCGCCGGCGCCGGACTCCACGAGGATCCCAGCTGTTCCCGCGACGATGGCCAGCGTGGCAGCACCCAGGAAGGCCGACAGCGGGGAGACCCTCACGGAGCCGTCGGAGGTCAGCAACGCGATGATGAGCGCGCCGATGCCGTAAGTGACGGCGAGCACGCCCGAAGCCGTCGCCAGGTCCTTCGTCTGGTCGGCGCCACTGACCCGGGCCGCGAACCGGCCGCCCCGGTAGAGGCACCAGCCGAGGAACAGGGTCAGCCCCAGCGGAGCGAGCGAGATCGGTGCCTCCTTGAAGGTCACTCCGGTCTTGTGAGCGACCAGCCACACCGTCGCCCCCGCCCGGACCGCTCCGGACGCACCGCCGAAGGATGCGGCCAGCCAGCCGACCACGGCGACGGCCGCACAGGCCAGCAGCCCGGTGAGCAGGCAGGCACCCGCACCGATCACCGCCGACACGATCACCGGCTTGGTCGGTGCGGTGGCGTCGGGCTGGGCGGGCCCGGGCGCCTGGTGAGATCCGCCGTCACGGGCGCCCGGACGGCTCAGCATGTCGGTCATCTGCGTCCATGGTCGCCCCCGCCCGGGGGACGGCTCGTTCTGACACGCCGGATATGGAAGACTTCGCTCCTGCTTGTAGCTCGGGGTGGATGATGCTGGGCCACCGGGTACCGTCGGGTGGGATCAGTCAGGAGGTCAAGGAGTTCGATGACCGGTTCCCACCGTGCCCCGCGGGGCGGCGGTCGTGCCGCTGCCCGGGAGGCGCGCCGTGCTCAGGCGCGCCGACGGAACCAGTTGATCGGTGCCGGAGCGGCCGTCGTGCTGCTGGTCGGCGGCGGTGGCATCGCCGCCGTGAACGCCTTCGGTGGCGGCGGCTCCGCCGACAACGCCAAGTCCGGCAACACCGACGACAAGTCCGGCGACGACGCCAACCTGCTCGCCGACGAGAAGGTGCTGCTGGACGGCACCAGCGCCAAGCCGCTGGCCACCACCGGTGCCTGGACCGTCGCGAGCACGAACAACGGCAGCAACGCCCCGGACCAGTCGTTCGTCTGCCAGGCCCAGCGGTTCGCCGACCCGGCCGGTATCCGGACCTGGATCCGCACCTTCAAGAACGCCACCACCAAGGGCACCGCGGTCCAGTACGTCGAGGTCTCGAACGACGAGGCGGCCGCCGGCAAGGCGTACACCACGATCACCGGCTGGCTCAGTTCCTGCGCGACTCCGCAGGTCCGGCTGGTCGCGAGCTACGTCACCGAGGGTCTCGGCGCCCGCGGCGTGGTCGCCGTGTTCGGCCAGCCCGGCGCGAAGACGAACAAGTACCGCACGGTCAGCGTGAGCACGGTCGGCCAGACCACGATGGTGGTCGAGCACGACAGCACCGGCGCGACGCCGCCCAAGCCGGACGGCCTGCTCGCGACCGCGGGAGTGGGCCTGCAGCGGATCTGCGCCGAGGCCGAGTGCGCCACCGGTACTCCGGCCGCCAAGCCGGGCCTGCTGCCCACCGCCGAGCCGGCCGGCTTCATGGCACCGATCGACCTGCCGGTGCTGCCGGCGATCGACAAGCCGTGGGTGAGCACGGCCAGCACTCCGCCGAAGGGCACCGGCTGCGAGAAGATCGACCTGAAGAAGGCGAAGGCGCGCACCTCGAAGGCGCAGACGTACGTGGTACCGGAGGCCAAGGTGCCGACCGAGTTCGGCCTGGACACGATGGTCGCCGCCTTCGCCAATTCGGCGGCCGCGAACACCTTCGTCAGCGGGATCCGCAAGAACGTCGACAACTGCAAGAAGACGACGTCCAACGCCACCGTGAAGCCGACCGGCACCGTCAGCCTCGGCACCATCAAGGGCGAGAGTTGGCGAGCCTCCTACGACACCGGCGGCGGCAAGATCTTCACCTACCGGATCGGCATCGCCGTCGCGGGCTCCCGCTCGGTCTACGTCCTCTACCCGGTCCTCGAGGACCTCGACATCAGCGACGCCGCCTTCAACGAGGTGCTCACCCGCGCCGCGGAACGCTCCGTCGCTTACAAGTAGGACCCGGGACTCGCAAACGGATACGGCCCCCTGGGAAGTCCCAGGGGGCCGTATCCGTCGGTGCGAAGTACTACTTGTTCAGTTCCTGCATGATCTCGCGCATCAGGTTGGCGGTCTCGGTCGGCGTCTTGCCGACCTTGACGCCGACGGCCTCGAGGGCCTCCTGCTTGGCGGCCGCGGTGCCCGACGAGCCGGAGACGATGGCGCCGGCGTGGCCCATCGTCTTGCCCTCGGGAGCGGTGAAGCCGGCCACGTAGCCGACGACCGGCTTGGTGACGTTCTCCTTGATGAACGCCGCCGCCCGCTCCTCGGCGTCGCCGCCGATCTCGCCGATCATCACGATCGCGTCGGTGTCCGGGTCGTCCTGGAACGCCTGCAGCGCGTCGATGTGCGTCGTCCCGATGATCGGGTCGCCGCCGATGCCGATCGCGGTGGAGAAGCCGAAGTCCCGCAGTTCGTACATCATCTGGTAGGTCAGCGTGCCCGACTTCGACACCAGGCCGATCCGGCCGGGGCCGGCGATGTCGGCCGGGATGATGCCGGCGTTCGACTCACCCGGGGTGATGACGCCGGGGCAGTTCGGGCCGATGATCCGGGTGGTGCCGGACGCCTGCGCGGCGGCGAAGAACGCGGCGGTGTCGTGCACCGGCACGCCCTCGGTGATCACCACGACCAGCGGCACGGCGGCCTCGATCGCCTCGAGTACGGCGTCCTTGGTGAACTTCGGCGGGACGAAGATGACCGACACGTTCGCGCCGGTCTCCTTGACCGCGTCGGCGACGGTGCCGAAGACCGGCACGGCCCTGCCCTCGAAGTCCACACTCTGGCCGGCCTTGCGCGGGTTCACGCCGCCGACGATGTTGGTGCCGGAGGCAAGCATCCGGGTGGTGTGCTTGGTGCCTTCCGAGCCGGTCATGCCCTGGACGATGACCTTGCTGTCCTTGGTCAGGAAGATAGACATTTCAGCGATCCCTTACTTCGCAGCCAGCTCGGCGGCCCGCTTGGCGGCGCCGTCCATGGTGTCGACCCGCTCGAGTCCGGGCAGGTTCGCCTCGTCGAGGATCCGGCGCCCCTCCTCGGCGTTGTTGCCGTCCAGCCGGACGACCAGCGGCTTGTCGACGTGCTCGTCCCGGCTCGCCAGCAACTCGAAGGCCTGGACGATGCCGTTGGCGACCGCGTCACAGGCGGTGATGCCGCCGAAGACGTTGACGAAGACGCTCTCTACCTGCTGGTCGGAGATGATGATCTCCAGGCCGTTCGCCATCACCTCGGCGGACGCGCCGCCGCCGATGTCGAGGAAGTTCGCCGGCTTGACGCCTCCATTGTTGCCGTCTGAATAGGCCTCGCCGGCGTAGGCGACCACGTCGAGGGTCGACATGACCAGGCCGGCGCCGTTGCCGATGATGCCGACGGAACCGTCGAGCTTCACGTAGTTCAGGCCCTTGGCCTTCGCGGCGGCCTCCAGCGGGTCCTCGGCCGAGGAGTCGGCGAAGGCGGCGTGGTCGGGGTGCCGGAAGTCGGCGTTCTCGTCCAGCGAGACCTTGCCGTCCAGCGCCTCGACGTTGCCGTCCTTGAGCTTGACCAGCGGGTTCACCTCGACCAGCGTCGCGTCCTCGGCCAGGAAGACCTCGTACAGCTTGACGATCTCCGGCGCGACCGCGTCGAGGATGTCGGCCGGGTAGCCCGCCGCCTCGGCGATCTCGCGGGCCTTGGCCTCGTCGACACCGGTGGCCGGGTCGATCGAGATCTTGGCGACCGCGTCGGGGTTCGTGTGCGCGACCTCCTCGATCTCCATCCCGCCGGCGGCGGAGGCGATGCACAGGTAGTTGCGGTTGGCGCGGTCGATCAGGAAGGAGAAGTAGTACTCCTCCGCGATCGCCGCGGCCGGCACGATGTTCAGGGTCTTGACGATGTGGCCCTTGATGTCCAGACCGAGGATCTCGCGGGCCCTTTCCTCCGCCTCGTCGGGCGAGGAGGCCAGCTTGACGCCGCCGGCCTTGCCGCGGCCGCCGGTCAGCACCTGGGCCTTCACCACGACCGTGCCGCCGCCGAGCTTCTCGGCCGCCGCGCGGGCTTCCTCGGGCGTGTGGACGACTTCACCCACCGTCGTCCGTACACCGTGCTTGGCGAAGACAGTCTTCGCCTGGTACTCCATCAAGTCCACGACTGTGGTCCCTCTCTCGCCTTTTCGAGTTAGGCCGCGGCAGGCTGCGGTGCGGAGAGGCACGGTCGCCGGCGCGTTCCGTCGGCCTGAGACTAGCCACCCTGGCGCGCGCCGCAACAGTCGGGGTACACGCTGAGACGACTGTCACAGCGGGCTTGCTCTCTCGTGAAAGGCTGGATGGCATGACTGAAGGATCAACCAGACCAGCTGACGACTGGTGGCGTAGCGCCGTCGTGTACCAGGTGTACCCGCGCTCCTTCGCGGACGCGGACGGTGACGGCACCGGTGACGTGAACGGCATCCGGGCCCGGCTGCCGTACCTGGCCGACCTCGGCATCGACGCGATCTGGATCAGCCCGTGGTATCCGTCGCCGCTGCTCGACGGCGGGTACGACGTGTCCGACTACCGCGACATCAACCCCGACTTCGGCACCCTGGCCGACGCGGACGCGCTGATCGCCGAGGCGCACGCGCTGGGGATCCGGATCCTGATCGACCTGGTGCCGAACCACTGCTCCTGGGAGCACCCGTGGTTCAGGGCCGCCCTGGAGGCCGGCAAGGGCTCTCCCGAGCGGGACCTGTTCTGGTTCCGCGACGGCAAGGAGGGCCTGCCGCCGACGAACTGGCCGGCCGCCTTCGGTGGTGGCGCCTGGCAGCAGATCGACGACGGGCAGTGGTACCTGCACCTGTTCGACATCTCCCAGCCGGACTGGAACTGGGACCACCCGAAGGTGATCGAGGAGTTCGACTCGATCCTGCGGTTCTGGTTCGACCGCGGGATCGACGGCTTCCGGATCGACGTGGCCGACTCGATGGCCAAGGACGCCGCGCTGCCGGACGTGCCGCTGGAGAACGGCGAGCCGACCCGGGACAAGTACGTCGGCAACCCGTTCTACGACCAGCCCGGCGTGCACACGATCCACCAGCGCTGGCGCGCCATCGCCGACGAGTACGCCGACACGCCCCAGGGACCGCGGGTGTTCGTCGCCGAGGCCTGGCTGTCCCCCGCGGAGCGGCTGGCGCAGTACGTCCGGCCGAACGAACTGCACTCCGCGTTCAACTTCGACGTACTGCGCTGTGCGTGGGACGCGAAGGAACTCCGCAACGTCATCGACCACACCACCGAGAACCTGTGGGCCGTCGGGGCGCCCGCGACCTGGGTGCTGAGCAACCACGACACCATCCGGCACCGCACTCGCTACGGGCGCGACCAGACCGAGGCCCAGGCAGCGGCCGGAGCGGTCCCGGTCGACCTGGCGCTGGGACTGCGCCGGGCCCGGGCGGCGGCACTGCTCGAGCTGGCACTGCCGGGTGGCGCGTACATCTACCAGGGTGACGAGCTGGGCCTGCCGGAGGTCGAGGACCTGCCGGAAGAGGTGCTGGACGATCCGACCTGGGAGCGCTCGGGGCACACCGTGCGTGGCCGTGACGGCTGCCGGGTGCCGGTTCCGTGGAGCGGCAGCGAGCCGCCGTACGGGTTCGGCAGTGGTGACGGGCAGCCGTGGTTGCCGCAGCCGGCGGACTGGGCTCCGCTGACGGCCGAGGCCCAGCAGGGTGATCCGGAGAGCCACCTGGAGCTCTACAAGGCGGCTCTGCGGATCCGCCATGCGGAAGAGGCGCTCGGCGAGGGCCGGTTGACCTGGGACACCGAGGCGCCGGAGGGGGTCCTGTCGTTCACGCGTGACCCGGGTTTCCGGTGCCTGGTGAACCTGAGCGACGAGCCGATCGACGTACCGGCTCAGAGCGAAGTACTACTGACCAGTGAGCCGCTGCAGGACGGCCAACTGCCAGTGGACGCCACGGCCTGGCTGAAGGTCTGACCGACAGAAGGGGCTGGGATCGGCAACCGATCCCAGCCCCTTCTGCTTGTTCGCCTACCGACGATCGCGATCCCTGCGGTCCCGTTCCTCCCGGTCCCGCCGGTCCTGCTCCTCACGGTCCCGGCGGTCGCGATCCTCCTGCTCGCGCCGGCGCCGCTCGTCGTCGTAGCTCACTTCACACCACCCGCGGTCAGGCCGGCCACGATCCGGCGCTGGAAGATCAGCACCGCGATCACCAGCGGGATGGTGACCACCACGCCGGCCGCCATCTGGCTGCCGAACGGTTGGTCGCGTCCCGACGTACCGGTGAACTGCGAGATCACCACGTTCGCCGTCTGGATCTCCTTCCGGTTCACCATGCTCAGCGCGATCAGGAACTCGTTCCAGGCCGCGATGAAGGTGATGATGGCGGTGGTGAACACACCAGGTGCCGCCAGCGGCAGGATCACCTTGCGGAACGCCTGCGCCGGGGTGCAGCCGTCCACCATCGCCGCCTGTTCCAGTTCTCGCGGCATCTGCCGGAAGAACGTGGTCAGCGTCCACACCGCCAGTGGCAGCGCGAACGACAGGCTGGGCACGATCATCGCCTGGTAGGTGTTGATCCAGCCGATGTCGACGAACAGCTTCTTCAGCGGGATCACCAGCGAGATCCCCGGGAACATCGAGGTGGTGATGATGATCGCCAGCACGAAGTTCTTGAACTTGAAGTCCAGCCGGGCCAGCGTGTAGGCCGCGACCAGGCCGATGATCAGGGTCAGGATCGTCACCGTACCGGCCACCAGCAGGCTGTTCAGCAGACCGCGGCCGAAGCCGGTGCCCGACTTGAACACGTCCCTGACGTTGTCCAGCGACCAGGTGGTCGGGATGATCGAGTTGTCGAACTGATCACTCGGCCGGCGCAGCGCCGACACCACCATCCAGTAGAACGGCGCCAGACAGTAGAGGACGATCAGCGCCACGCCGAGCAGCGGTAGGTACCGGCGCATCGGACTGGCCTCGGCCGCCTTGACGTCAACCTTCGCAGGAGCCTTCTCCGCAACAGCCATCAGACCCCACTCCCCGGACCGCTCATCCCGGATGCCGAACCCAGCGCCACCCCGGGCGGCGCGCTCTCGACGTCCTTGTTCTTCTTCTTTTTCTTGTTGTTCTTCTTCTGCACCGCGTCACCGAGCACGTCGGCACCGAGCAACTTGACGAACACGAACGCGACCACCGCGACGTAGATGAACAGCAACGTCGCGTACGCCGCGGCCGGCCCGTATCTGGTCTGGTTGGCCTCCAGGAACGCCAGGATCGACAAGGTCTCCACCGACGACTTGTTCGGGCCGACCAGCACGAACGGCAGGTCGAAGATCCGCAGCGTGTCGAGGATGCGGAACAGTACGGCGACCAGCAGCGCCGGCTTGACCAGCGGCAGGGTGATCCGGACGAACGTCTGCCAGGGACTGGCACCGTCCACCTTCGCCGCCTCGTACACCTCGTCCGGGATCGTCTGCAGGCCCGCCAGCACCAGCAGGCCGATGAACGGCGCCGTCTTCCAGGTGTCCGCGATGATCACCGACATCACCGACTGCCAGCCCTCGGTGGACCACAGGATCTGCTGCCCCAGCAGGGCGTTGGCCGCACCGTCGGCCTGGAAGATCCACTTCCACAGCAACGCCGACACCACGGTCGGGATCGCCCACGGCACCAGGATGCTGGCCCGGACGATGCCGCGGCCCTTGAACGCCTTGTGCATCACCAGGGCCATCGCGACACCCAGTACGGTCTCCAGTGCGACGCAGGTGACGGTGAAGAACGTGGTGTTGTAGAAGGCGTTCCAGAATCGGTCGGCGGTCTCTCCGCTGAAGATCGCCGAGTAGTTGTCCAGCCCGACGAACTCCGAGCCCTGGATGACGAAGCCGGACTCGTCGATGCGCTGGCCGCTGGTGTAGAGCGACTCGCGCAGCGCCGAGAGGATCGGATAGACGACGACCAGGATCAAGACGATCAGGGTCGGCGACAGCAGCGTCGCCGCGAGTCGGCCGGTGCCCTCGTTGAACGAGGTCGTGCGCCGCGCCTTGGTGGTCTCCTTGCTCGGTCGCTGGGCGACCGGAGCGGATGCACTCACCGTTGCCTCCTTCTCTCCGCCCGGCGGGGCCGGGCAGGGACAGGCCGGGGCCGGTACGCGACGAACACGTCGCGCACCGGCCCCGCCGTTTCGATCATTGGGTGATGAGTGAGCTCAGCTTGGTCTGGAGACCGGCGAGCGCATCCTTGGGCGGTGTCGTGCCGGTCAGGGCGCCGTACGCGGCTTCCTGGATGGCGGTGGTGACATCGCCGTACTTGACCACCTTCGGCCGCGACTTCGCGGACTCGATCGAGGCCTTCAGCGGCGCCAGGTACGGGAACGACTTGTTCAGTGCGGCATCGTCGTACAGCGACGCCCAGGTCGGTGCCTGCGACGTCTTCTCGATGTTCGCCTTCTGCCGCTCCTCGCTGGCCATGAAGTTGATGAAGTCGGCCGCGGTCGCCTTGTTCTTGGCGAACTCCGAGATCGCGTAGTTGTGACCGCCCAGCGTCGAGACGCCGGCCTTGTCCTTGCCCGGCAGCGGAGCCACGCCGAACTTGTTCGCGATCTTCGACGAGCCGTCGGTCTTGTTCGCCAGCGCGTACACGTACGGCCAGTTGCGGTGGAAGATCAGGTTGCCTTCCTGGAACGCCCGGCGACCCGGCTCCTCGGTGTAGGTGATGCCGGCCTTCGGGATCATCCCGGACTTGAAGCCGTCCACCAGGAACTGCAGACCCGCCAGCGCCTCGGGCGTGTCGACGTTCGGCTTCCCGTCGTCACCGACGACGACGCCACCGGCGCCGTTGACGGCCTCGGAGAAGTTCACCGTCAGGCCCTCGTACTTCTCGAACTGGCCCGCGTAGCAGGAAGCGGCCTTCGCCTCCGGCAGCGCCTTGACCTTGGTGCAGGCCTCCTGCATCTCGGTCCACGTCGTCGGCGCCTTGACACCCGCCTTGTCGAGCAGATCCTTGCGGTAGTAGAGCAACCCGCCGTCGGACGTCACCGGTACCGCGTACAACTTGTCGCGGTACTTCGCGGTGTCGACCGTTGACGGCAGCAACTTGCCGAGATCGGGGAACTTGTCCTCCGGCAACTCGGTGACCCACCGGTTCGCCGCGAACTCCGCGGTCCACACCACGTCCAGGTTGAGCACGCTGAAGGCGTCCGACTTGGCCTGCGCGTTCTGGATCATCTGGTTGCGCTGCTGGTCGGCGGACTCCGGCAGTTCCGAAACCGTGACCTTCTCCTCCGGGTGCTGCGAGTTCCAGGCTGCCACCTGGCTCGTCAGGTTGCCGGAGGTGTCCTTGCCGGTGGCAAACGTGATCGGGCCACGACCCTCCAGAGCCGATCCGCCCCCGGTCGAGCCACCACCGCTGTCCCCGTCGTCACCGCCACACGCGGAGGCGAGCAGCGCAAGGCTGCCGGCCACGGCCAGAGCGACCGCTTTGCGTGTGTGTGATCGTTCAAACCTCATCGTGTACCTGCCCTCTCCCGATGGGACGTCCTTGGTCCTGCGTCGGCCGTTCGCAGACCCCCACCTGTGCTGCGAGCCGCCTTATCCGGACAGTAACCGAGATCGGGGGCGATGTGTCCTGAGCCACACATGTTGCCGATCCCAGCGTCATGAACAGACAAACGCATGGCTGTATGCGACCGCGATTCCACACCGTGCACAACCAGGTGTTTCTTAACGATTCGGTATTACCGATTAGTAACATCGGTTCCGCGGGCAGGAATGCCCGGATCGGCTGCACAAAGTCGCCGACGCGCTCCGGAACGGATCCGGGGGGTCGAATGGGTGGCGCAACCGCCGTCCGGCGGCTCAGGCGTCCCGGGGAAGGCTCAGGCGGTGGCGGAGGCGTCGCCGACGTTGGCGCGGACCCACTCGACGATCTCGACCGTGGTCGCGCCGGGGGTGAAGATCTTGTGCACGCCGAGCTCGGCCAGCGGCTGCAGGTCGGCCTCGGGGATGATCCCGCCGCCGAAGACCACGATGTCGTCCGCGTCCCGCTCGGTCAGCAGTTCGCGGACCTTCTTGAACAGCGTCATGTGCGCGCCGGACAGCACCGACAGGCCGATCGCGTCGGCGTCCTCGGCGATCGCCGTCTCGACGATCTGCTCCGGCGTCTGGTGCAGCCCGGTGTAGATGACCTCCATGCCCGCGTCCCGCAGCGCCCGGGCGACCACTTTGGCTCCCCGGTCGTGGCCGTCCAGTCCCGGCTTGGCGACGACGACCCGCAGTGGGCTGGTGGCTGGCATGTGGTGGGCCTCTCGGTACGCGGACGCGGCAGTGCGCCCCGGATGGTGCAGGAGCATTCGCAGGCTATCCGAGCCCCACCCTCACGGATAAGACACGGAGGTGTGTGTTCCCGGCCACGCGAACGGGGAACCGGTTACCGTGGAAAGAGATCGGACCAATGTCGCGGGGGGTCTGATTCCAGCGAGGAGACGCCGATGAGCTCCGAAGCCGTCGAGCCACCAGAAGAGCCCGTCGCCGCCCTCGCGGACGAGGCGGCCCGCAGCAGTCTCCGGGAGGCGCTGGACGGCCTCCGGTACGGCGCCCAGGCCGCGTTGTCACCCCGGGTCCTGCAGGGTGCGGCCGTCGAGCTCGGCTGGATCACCACCCATCTGGCGATGTATCCACTCGGCCTGGTCAGCGCAGCCGGCAGCCGGGCCGACCGGCTCAACCTCAGCGGTCTCACCCCGGCCCAGCGCAGCCTGCTCGTCGGCGACGTCCGCGCCGCCGGTACGCCGATCCTGCTCGCGCACGGGATCATCGACAACCACACGATCTTCGCGCTGATGCGCCGCCAGTTGCGCCGGCGGGGGTTCACCCGGATCCACACGTTCTCGTACTCACCCCTCACGCTCGACGTCCGCAGTACGGCGGAGCGGATGGGCGAGGAGATCGAGGCGCTCTGCGAGGAGTCCGGGTCCGAGCAGATCCACGTGGTCGGGCACAGTCTGGGCGGCCTGATCGCGCGGTACTACGTCCAGCGGCTCGGCGGCGACCAGCGCGTGCACACCTGCGTCACGCTCGGCACTCCGCACCAGGGCACCGTCGCCGCCCGGCTGCTGCCCTGGCCGCTGGTCAAGCAGGTCCGGCCGGACAGCGACCTGATGGCCGAACTCGAGGAGCCGGCGCCCGGCTGCCGGACCCGGTTCGTCGCGTTCTACAGCGACGTGGACCAACTCATCGTGCCGCAGCGGCGGGCCCGGATCCGGCACCCCGACCTGACCGCTCGCAACGTCCGGGTGAACGGCGTCGGCCACCTGTCGCTGCCCTTCCACGGCGAGGTCGTGCACCAGATCACCGGGGCGCTCTCGCACCTCGACGAACACGACGACGAGAAGGGCACAGTTGCGTGACAGTTGTTCCTGACATAGCAGGCAACTGAGCGGCCGCGCCGATGCACGTGCAGCGGCTCATGCAAAAGTTTCGTGAAGGAGAGGCCCAAAAACGGGTGGCGGGGTTTGTCGGCTCGTTGCGGTTCCGTTATGGTGCATGAGCCCCCGGGGGGAATAAAACTCCCGAGGGCGGGACAAGGCCTCCCTAGCCCGTCCCAGCCCCTCCCCTGTGACCGAAAGGCCACGTTGTGTCCCAGCACCGTGCCGCGGCCAGCCGCGTCACGCCAGGCAACGCTGCGCGCAAGACCGGCGCAGGACGTCACAGTGCCAAGCATCGTGTTGCCAGGCGTAATACCCCCAGCAGTACGCAGGTAGTCGGATTGACCGCGGCCCTCGCGGCCGCGGCAGGAGCAGTCGGCTTCAGCCACAGCTCGCTGGCCTCACCGACGCAGGCGAACTCCGCGGTCAACATCGCCGCGCTCAGCATGGGCAACAGCCAGCTCTCCGAGGTGACCACCGCCCGGATCGAGCGGCGCCAGCTCGCCACCCGTGACTCCTCCCGGGTCGAGCTCACCGGCGCGGACCTGACCAAGAAGCAGGCCTCGGCCGACCGGACCGCGAAGCTCCGGGCCGCGAAGCTCGAAGCCACCCGGAACCTGACCGCCAAGCGCGCCACCGCGCTGGCCAACGCGAAGGCCGCCGTCGAGGCGGCCGAGGAGAAGGCCCGTACCTCCGCCAGCCGTTGCGAGATGATCATCTCCGGCTACCACATCACCGCCACCTTCGGTCAGGGCGGCGGCCGCTGGGCCCGCAACCACACCGGCACCGACTTCGCCGCCCCGATCGGTACGCCGATCCGCTCGGTGAAGAAGGGCGAGGTCGTCGGCGCCGAGTTCGCCGGCGCCTACGGCCGCCAGGTCCGCGTCCGGCACGAGGACGGCACCGAGACCTGGTACAACCACATGTCGAAGTTCTCCGTGTCGGTCGGCGAGACCGTGTACGCCGGTGACCAGGTCGGTGCGGTCGGCATGACCGGCAACACCACCGGCCCGCACCTGCACTTCGAGGTCCGGCCGGGCGGCGGCGAGCCGATCAACCCGCTGTCGTGGCTGCGCAACGACTGCGGCCTCAACCCCTGATCCTGCCGCTCCCGACTAAGGCTTGGCACCCGCGTGCACGCGATCGAGGTCGAGTTCAGCGGGATTCAGTTCCGCAACGCCGCCTTGCCGGTGGGTGGCTGATGTACCGCGAGGTGGCTGATGCCGCCTGGCGCTGGGTGCTCGACCAGGTGCGCTGGGACGATGGCCCGTGGATCCCGGAGTCCGTGGGCGGTCCGGAGCGGCCAGAGATTCCGGCAGACCGCGACGGGGTGCACAGCGGGATCGGTGGGCTGGCGCATGTGCTGGCGGAGATCAAGCTTCACCGACCGTGGACTGACGAGGAGCAGGTGCTCGCCGACGGAATCGCCGAGCGGCTGCGGGCGGTGATCTCCAAGAGCACCGATTGCACGTACTTCGACGGGCTGGTCAGCAACATCGACGTACTGGTGGCACTGGATTCGCCCGGTGTGGCTGAGGCGGTGCAGCGGCTCCAAGAGTTGGCAGAGCCCGACGGATGGCCGCAGTCGTTCGCCATGCCGCCGAGGTACCTGCCGGGCGCGCGGCTGAACGACATGACTCTGGGCACCGCCGGAGTACTTCTGGGCGCCTTGTGGGCGCGCAGGCACGGCGTGGACACGGCCACTGAGCTCGCCGAACAGGCGGCGGCCTTGTTGCTGGCCGAGGCGGTTCCCGCGCCGCCTGGTGTCACCTGGCCCTTCGTTCCGCAGCGGTTCCTCACCGATCAGCGGTCGGAGATGCCCAACCTCACGCACGGCCTGGCGGGGATCGCGGCCACCCTGGCTGTTGCCGGGGTCGAGCTCGACCGGCCGGACCTCGTCTCGGCGGCCCGGAGCGGCGCGGACTACCTGGTGACCCTCAACGTCAGTGACGACCAGGGCTTCGCCGTTCCCCGGATGGTGCCGATCAAAGAAGACTCCGACCAGGATCCGGTCACCTACAACTGGTGCCACGGCCCCGCCGGTACTTCGTTGCTCTTCGCCGCGTTGGATCATGCCGGAGTCGAGAGCGTGGCCGGCGACGCGCCAATGACCTGGCGACAGCGCTGCCTGCACAGCGTGAAGTCGTCCGGCCTGCCAGAGCGGCTCTACCCCGGCTTCTGGGACAACGACGGCCGCTGCTGCGGTACTACGGGCGTCGCCGACGTGCTGCTGGACTCCTGGCAGGCCACTGGCGACCAGACGGACCTGAAGTTCGCTCTGCATCTGGCGGACGTCCTGGTCGAGCGCGCGGTCCGGGACGGCTCCCACGCGTACTGGCAGTTCATCGAACACCGCAACGAAGACCCGCTACTCCCCCCGGGCGTCGGCTGGATGCAAGGCGCCGCCGGAATAGCCGCTTACCTGTTCCGCACCGCCCGCGTGACAGAGCAAGGCCGCAGTGCCGCCGTCGCGCCCCGCATGGACACCTGGTGGGCCACAGTCCGCACTGACTAACGGCGCCAGACTTCTGCTGTGGTGAGGAAAGCCGAGGAGCCGGGGCGGTCGGCTGAGCCGTCGACCTGAACCAAGCCGGGGACGCCGGCGCCGCCGATGGAGACGGTGGCCGAGCGGACCGGGGCGATCACCAGGCTCAGGCTGTGGTTGCCCTCGGCAAGCTGAAAGTCGTCGGTGGCGAACAGCCGCCGGTCCAGCACGCCACCCATCTCGATCTGGATGTCGGCCGCCTTGGCGCTCAAGCCGTCCGCCAGGTTCATCGACACCTGGACGAGATCCCGCTCGACGGCCGGCTCGTGCCAGGGCAGGCCCTGGACCTCGAGGAACGAGCGGACGAAGTACCGCTCCAGCCAGGAGGCGAGATCGACATCCTCCGAGACGACCCGGACGATGCCGTCGAACCACAGCACCACCGCGGTACCGGCGCCGCAGATCGACCAGTCGACCATCCAGATCGACGCGAACGCGGTGACCTTGCCGTCGGTGTCGAACAGCCGCAGGCCAGGGTTCGCACCCGCCAGGATGATCCGGCGGTTGCTGTCGGGAGCCTTCGGCATGGGCGAGGACCTTCGTCCGGGGAGGGTCGAAACCCCGATTGTCCCAGTCGGCGCCCAGATAGCAACCGAACCAGCTCAGATAGCAACCGATCCGGCTCAGATCTTCTGGACCGGCGCGTACCGCAGCAGCAGCCGCTTGACCCCCTGGGAGCCGAAGTCGATGTCCGCCTGAGCCTGCTGGCCCTCGCCGCGGACCACCACGACCGTGCCCATCCCGAAGCTGTCGTGGACCACCCGATCTCCCGGGTTCAGGCTGATCACCGGCTTGTCGGACGCCGTCTTGCGGGGTGGCTCGTACCGGCTGGTGATCCTGCTGCCAGGCGTGGTGGACGTACCCGTACTCGACCAGCGGGTGATCGCGGACTCGTCGCGGCGCCAGTCGAGCAGCTCGGCCGGGATCTCCTCGAGGAACCTGGACGGCGGGTTGTGCTGCGGTGCCCCGTACGCCGAGCGCACCGCGGCCCGGGAGATCGCCAGGCGTTGCCGCGCGCGGGTGATCCCGACGTACGCGAGCCGGCGCTCCTCCTCGAGTTCCTTCATGTCGGTCAGCGACCGGGAGTGCGGGAAGACCCCGTCCTCCATGCCGGTCAGGAACACCACCGGGAACTCCAGGCCCTTCGCGGTGTGCAGCGTCATCAGCGTGACGACACCACCGTCGTCCGCGGCGTCGGGGATCTGGTCCGCGTCGGCGACCAGGGCGACCCGCTCGAGGAACGCCTGCAGGTCGGACGGTTCCGCCGCCGCCGTGCGCTCCTCGACGAACTCACGGGCCACCGAGATGAACTCGTCCAGGTTCTCCAGCCTGGTCTCGTCCTGCGGATCCGGCGACTTCTGCAGCTCCTCGTAGTACCCGGAGCGGTGCAGCGCGACGTCCAGGATGTCGTCCGGCGGAGCACCCGAGTCGACCATCGCGGTCAGCTCGTCGAGGATGTCGACGAAGGCCTGGACCGCGTTCACGCTGCGGCTCGCCATCGCCGGCGCGTCCTGGGCCCTTCGGAGCGCGGCGGAGAACGGAATCCGGTCGCGTTGCGCGAGCGCCTCGATCGCGGCCTCGGCCCGGTCGCCGATGCCGCGCTTGGGGACGTTGAGGATCCGGCGCAGCGAGACCAGGTCCTCGGGGTTCACCAGCACCCGCAGGTACGCGAGCGCGTCGCGGACCTCCTTGCGCTCGTAGAACCGGACGCCGCCGACCACCTTGTACGGATGGCCGGTGCGGATGAAGACCTCCTCGAACACCCGGGACTGCGCGTTGGTCCGGTAGAACACCGCCACGTCCGACGGCTTCACCCCGTCCGCGTCGGTCAGCCGGTCGATCTCGTCGGCGACGAACTGCGCCTCGTCGTGCTCGTTGTCGGCGACGTACACCGCGATCTGCTCGCCCTGGCCGGAGTCCGACCACAGGTTCTTGGCCTTGCGGCCCTCGTTACGGCTGATCACCGCGTTCGCCGCGGTCAGGATGGTCTGGGTGGAGCGGTAGTTCTGCTCCAGCAGGATCGTCTCGGCGTTGGTGAAGTCCTCCTCGAAGGCGAGGATGTTGCGGATCGTCGCGCCCCGGAAGGCGTAGATCGACTGGTCCGCGTCACCGACCACCATCAGCTCGGCCGGCGGGCTGACCGGCCCGTCGTTCGGCCCCGGCTGGAGGTCCGCGCACAGCTCCCGGATCAGCGTGTACTGCGCGTGGTTGGTGTCCTGGTACTCGTCGACGAGCACGTGGCGGAATCGGCGCCGGTAGTACTCGCGGACCTCGGGGAAGGCCTGCAGCAGGTTGACCGTGGTCATCAGCAGGTCGTCGAAGTCCAGCGCGTTCGCCTGCGCCAGCCGCTCCTGGTAGATCCGGTAGCACTCGGCGTAGGTCTCCTCGAGGGAGTTCGAGGTCTTCGCCGCGGCGGTCTCGTGGTCGATCAACTCGTTCTTCTGGGTGCTGATCCAGTTCAGCACCGCGCGCGGGTTGTACCGCTTGACGTCCAGGTCGAGCTCACGGCAGACCAGCGTCATCAGCCGGCGCGAGTCGGTGTCGTCGTAGATCGAGAACGTCGAGGAGATCCCGAACCGCTTGATGTCGCGGCGCAGGATCCGCACGCAGGACGAGTGGAACGTCGACACCCACATCAGCTTCGCCCGCGGCCCGACCAGTTCGACGACGCGCTCCCGCATCTCCGCCGCGGCCTTGTTGGTGAAGGTGATCGCCAGGATCGAGCCCGGATGCGCGTCCCGCGCCGCCAGCAGATAGGCGATCCGCCGGGTCAGCACCCGGGTCTTGCCCGAGCCGGCACCGGCGACCACCAGCAGCGGTTTCCCCGCGTGCACGACAGCCGCCCGCTGCTGCGGGTTCAGCCCCTCGAGCAGCGCTTCCGGGTCGGCCCGGTGCTTCTTGGGCTCCTCGAGCGGCACCGGCAGTTCGTCTGGAGAAAAGAGCGTCGTCATCGCCCACCAGCCTAGGCGCTCCCGCCGACAGTCGCCGTACGACGGTGACCACCGCCGCCAGGCTGCTTCTCCGGCGCGGCTCACCAACCGGAGCGAGACTTCAGCACCCGCCGAAGCTCATTCGAGCCGCTCGGAAAATCTATGGTGGATGGATTAGACATTGCCCGCTGGGCTGGGTAAGGTTCCTCGTGTTGACAGAGGAGAACAGCGAAGCTGACGTGGACAGCTGACGACCTGTCCAAAGTTGTGAAGTAGTACGACGGCGGATTCCGCCGGGCCGATCAAGGAAGGGGCTCGGGTTTCACGCCGGATCCGATCCTTTTTCTCGCAGTTGTAGTAACGCAGTTCGCAGTCGCAGTTCGCAGTCGCAGTTCGCAGTCGCAGTTCGCAGTGGTAATACGCAGTTCGCAGTTGCTGTACGCAAGTCGCAGTCCGCGAGAAGAAGGGACGGGATTACACCGTCGGATCACCCGCCAGTGCCGGTACTTCGCCGGGCGGGTGCCTGGGCCCCGGTGCTTCGGCACCGGGGCCCTTCACCGTGGACGGCCGGGATCCGTGTCGGCTGTGAGCAGACCTGCTGGCAGCAGAATCGCTTCGGTGCCGGATCCCGGGCGGTCAGGGTGGTGACATGGCAGATGAATCGAAGGCTCCCTTGTTCACCGAGCAGGCGCGGCTGCAGTTGTTGCGGCAGCGGATCGTCGTACTCGACGGGCAGTTGAACGACGACAACGGCACCTTGCTGGCGACGCAGATCCTGACGCTGGCGGCCGAGGACCCGGGCACCGACGTGGCTCTCTGGATCCACTCGCTCGGCGGGTCCGTCCCCTCCATGCTCGCGATCCGCGACGTGATGCGGCTGGTGCCGTGCGACGTCGCCACCGTGGCGCTCGGGCTGGCCTGCAGTGCGGGGCAGTTCCTCTTGTCCGCCGGTACTCCGGGGAAGCGGTTCGCCCTGCCGCACGCCCGCGTGCTGATGCACCAGGGGTCGGCGGGAATCGGTGGATCGGCCGTGGAGATCGAGATCCAGGCCAACGACCTGCGGCACATCCGCGACACCGTGCTCGGCCTGATCGCCGAGGACACCGGGCAGCCGCGCGGGACGGTGTTCGAGGACTCGCTGCACGACCACTGGTACACGGCGGCCGAGGCGCTGGAGTTCGGGTTCATCGACCACGTGGTCGACTCGTTCGACCAGATCATGCCGCTGCGCAAACAGCCGGTCGAGGTCGGAGCGGGGGCCGCGCGATGAGCAGCTACACGATCCCCAACGTCATCACCCAGCACCCGCGCGGCGAGCGGATCATGGACGTCTACTCGCACCTGCTGTCCGAACGCGTCATCTACCTCGGTACGGCGATCGACGCCGGCGTCGCCAACGCGATGATCGCGCAGTTGCTGCACCTGGAGGCGGACAAGCCCGAGATGCCGATCAACCTCTACATCAACTGCGAGGGTGGCGACATGACGGCGATGCTGGCGATCTACGACACCCTGCAGTTCGTCCGGTCGCCGATCGCCACGTTCTGCGTCGGCCAGGCGATCGCGGCCGGCGCCGTACTGCTGGCCGCCGGGGACCCGGGACAGCGGGCGATCCTCCCGCACGCCAGGGTCGTGCTGCACCAGCCGGCGGCGCGCGGTCAGGGCACCATCCCCGACCTGATTCTGCAGGCGGACGAGGTGGTCCGGGTGCGCAGCCAGGTCGAGATGATCCTGTCCGCGCACACCGGCAAGTCGATCGAGAGGTTGCGGCACGACACCGATCGCGATCACGTGCTGACCGCGCAGGACGCCCGCGAGTACGGGATCGTCGACTCGGTGATCGAGCACCGCCTGCCGGCCGGACTGACCTTCGACCGCGCCGCCGTCGGTGCCTGACCCGGGGCCGGGTCCCGCTCCGGCGCCTGCTCCGAGCGGTTAGGGTCGCCTTTGTGAGCGTTCCTGCCGGCAATCCCCGCCCAGACGATGAGATCGAGCGCGTACTGGTGGTGGTCGCGCACCCCGACGACATCGACTTCGGCGGCGCCGGCACGGTCGCGCTGTGGACCAAGGCCGGCCTCGAGGTCAGCTACTGCGTCATCACCGACGGGCAGGCCGGCGGGTTCGAGCCCGACCGCGACCGGGCCGAGATGCCGGCCGTACGCCGGGCCGAACAGACCGCCGCGGCCGAGCACGTCGGAGTACGGGACCTGCATTTCCTCGGCTACGAGGACGGGTCGCTCGAGCCGACGTACGACCTGGTCCGCGACATCGTCCGGGTGATCCGCAAGGTCCGGCCGCAGCGGATCCTCAGCCAGTCGCCGGAGCGGAACTGGAGCCGTCTGCCCGCCTCGCACCCGGACCACCTGGCGGCCGGAGAAGCCACCGTCCGGGCGTACTTCCCGGCCGCGGGCAACCCGTTCGCCCTGCCGGAAGTCGAGGAGGAGGCGTGGACCGCCGGCGAGCTGTGGATGATGGAACACCCCGACGTCAACCACTACGTCGACATCACCGACACCTTCGACCAGAAGATCGCGGCGCTGATGTCCCACACCAGCCAGCACCCCGACCCGGACACCCTCCCCACCAAGATGCGCGGCTGGTTCCGGCAGAACGCCACCACGGCCGGCTTCCCCACCGGCCACTACGCGGAAACCTTCACCGTCATCCGAATGGGCTGACCACGGACAGGTAAAGGATTTGCGGTCTGTGGTCGGGCCGGGGAGGCTCCGGGGATGACGATCTTTCATCAGGTGGTCGGCGACGGGCCGACGGTTCTGCTGGTTCATGCGGGGGTTTGTGATTCGCGGATGTGGGGTCGGCAGGTCGAGGACCTGCGGCGGGACCACCGGGTGATCACGCTGGACCTGCGCGGGTACGGCCAGTCGCCGCTCGAGGCGGGGGCGAAGTACGCGGATGCTCAGGATGTGCTGGACGTGCTCGACGAGGTGGGAGTCGAGAGCACGAAGGTGGTGGGATCGTCGTACGGGGCGTACGTCGTACTGCAGGCGGCGAGCAGGCAGCCGGAGCGGTTCAGCCGGCTGGTGCTGATGTCACCGCCGGCGGACAACGTGCAGCCGACCGACGACTTCCGGGCGTTCGCGGCCGAGGAAGACCGGCTGCTGGAGGCCGGGGACGAGGCCCGTGAGCTCGTGCGGGTGATGCAGAAGCACGCCTTCGAAGTACAGCTGGCTGCCGGTGACGTGGACAACGAAGAGTGGGAGGTCAGCGGCATCCCGGCGCCGATCAAGCTCTTCACCGGCGCTCACGAGCTGAAGTTCTTCGCCGCCTGCGCGGCCTACTTGACCGAGCTCCTCCCGGACGTCGAGCACACCGAGCTCGCCTGGGCTGGCCACCTGCCCTCGCTGGAGCGTCCGGACGAGATGAACGCGGTGATCCGCACGGCTCTGGGCTGAGAACAGCCCGACAGGCGGAGTACCGCTCTGGCGTGAAATGACCGACGGCCGGCGCACCCCAGGAGGTGCGCCGGCCGTCGGGAACGTACAAAGGTCAGTCGGCGAGGGCGCCCATCGGGTCCCAGGCCGGCAGCACGATCGGGGCGTCGTCGAGACGCGCCTGCAGGTCCTCAGGCAGGGCGGACCGGCGGACGGCGATCTCGAAGACGTGCTCGCCGAACCACGAGTCGTTCATGGTCCAGAAGCCGCTGTCGGCCTTCTCGTCGCCCCAGCTGTTCTCCACCCGCCAGCGGCGCGGCTTGCCGTCGACCAGGTCGACCCCGGTGAACAGCATCGCGTGCGTCATCAGCGTCTCGTGGTGCAGCAGCCGCTCGGCCTTGTCCAGCGTGAACTCGGTGTCGTAAACGGCGTCGTAGTCGTACAGCTTCGCGTCCCAGTAGCCGAGGTCGCCCGACATCTGCTTGCCGACGTCGCAGCCGAACCAGACCGGCTCGCCGCCGACGATGGCGTCCTGGGCCAGCTTCTTCATCAGCTCGATCTCGACATTCAGGTAGACCACCGGCGGCGCGTCGATGACGTTGCCCAGGTAGTCGACGGTGAAGGTCTTGCCGGTCGGGCTGGACTCGCGCGGGTCGTGCACCAGACAGACGTAGTCGTCGACCGGCAGCGTCACGTACGCCGCCGCGAACTCGGCCGGGGTGGTCCAGCCGTCGCGGTGGAAGTCCTTCTCGCTGTCCTTCCACTGCCACAGGAACTTCTGCGGCGGGGTGCCGAGGTGGATGCTCAGAACCCGGTGGACGTCGGTGAGGATCTTCTGCTTGTGGGCCCGCTGCGTCTCCGCACCGTCGAGCTTGCGCAGGTCCCGGGCGCCTTGGCGGAGCAGCTTGCGCAGGGTGTCGTTCATCTGGGCGGTCGCCGACGAACTCTCGGTCTCCGGCATCGCGGTCTTCGGCACCAGACCGTGCTTGCGGACCAGCGCGACGAACATGTTCCACTGACCGCCGTCACCGATCGGGTCGGACAGCAGGTGCGCCACGGTCCGGTCGTCGACGTCGCGCTCGGCGGTGTCGATCATCGCCTCGAGGAAGAAGTTGGCCCGCTCGAACTTGTCCCAGAACAGCAGGTAGTTCTGGGAGAACTCGAAGTCCTTGACGTTCAGCTTGTCCGCCGCGCCGACCCGGAGCAGGTTCAGGCCCGCGAACAGCCAGCACCGGCCGCTCTTCTTCTGGTTCGTCACCTTCCAGTCGTCGAGCAGGTTCGACACGGAATGGTCGATCGAGGTGACGACCTGACGGTCCAGCGCGATCTTGGTGACCGGTGTCTCCGTGACGGCGTTCTGCATCACCCGGTACTGCGGGTTCGACGCGAACTCCTTCTCGAAGAGCGCGAGCTGTTCGGCAGTGAGATTCCGCTCCATGAGAGTCGACGGTATAACAGCGGCAAAGCTCCTTGCGCCCCTGTCGGGGTGGCGAATGTGCGCCCTGTCCAAAACTCGCCACGTGCGCCCCTTGCCCCGACCGGGACGCTCACTCGATCAGGCGGCGCTGGTACGCCCGCACCAGCCCGCCATCCGGCCCATCTCCTCCGCCGGCACCGGCCTGCGGCAGCTGACTCTCTCCGCTTTTGCCTCGGTCTTTCCTGCTTTGTCTTTCCTGTACTTCGGGGCGCGGTCAGACCAGGCGGCGGTCGGTGGCCCAGCGGGTGAGTTCGTGGCGGTTGGAGAGTTGCAGCTTGCGCAGGACCGACGAGACGTGGGTCTCCACCGTCTTCACCGAGATGAACAGCTCGCGGGCGACTTCCTTGTACGCGTAACCGCGGGCGATCAACCGGAGTACCTCGCGTTCGCGCTGGGACAGCCGGTCCAGGTCCTCGTCGACCGAGGCGATGTCGATCGCACCCGAGAACGCGTCCAGGACGAAGCCGGCCAGTCGCGGCGAGAAGACCGCGTCGCCATCGGCGACCCGGCCGATCGCGTCGACCAGTTCGGTGCCGCTGATGTTCTTGGTGACGTAGCCGCGCGCGCCGGCCCGGATCACACCGATCACGTCCTCGGCCGCGTCCGACACCGACAGCGCCAGGAACTTGATGTCGGGGTGCCGCTGGTGCACCTGCTTCATCACCTCGGTGCCACCGCCGCCGGGAAGGTGCACGTCGAGCAGGACGACGTCCGGCTCGGTCCCGACGATCGCCTTCACCGCGGTGTCCACGTCGGAGCCCTCGCCGACGATCTCGACCGAGGATCCGATCTCACTCCGCACGCCCGCCCGGAACATGTCGTGGTCGTCCACCACGACCACTCGCCGCTGTCCGTTCATCTGTCCATCTCCAGTCGCACTTCGGTGCCTGTCTCCGGGTTCGACCGCACTGTCGCGCGACCGCCGTGCCGTTCCATCCTGCCCATCACGCTGTGCCGCAGCCCCAGCCGGTCCTCCGGCACCCCGTCGGTGTCGAAGCCCTTGCCGCGGTCCCGGACGAACATCTCGGCCCGGTCCCCGTCGACCTCGACGAACACGTCGATCTTGTCAGCTCCGGAGTGCTTCGCGGCGTTCACCATCGACTCCCGCGCCGCCCGGACCATCGCCGACAGTCCTTCGGTCAGCTCGCAGTCCCCGACCGTCACCACCTCGACCGGTACGCCGTGCGAGTCCTCGACCTCCGCCGCGGCCCGCTTGGCCGCTCCGGCCAGGGTCTGGTCGGCGTTGTCGTCCTCGTCGTACAACCAGGACCGCAGATCCCGTTCCTGCGACCGAGCGAGCCGTACTACGGCCCGCGGGTCGTTCGCCTGCTTCTGGATCAGCGCGAGCGTCTGCAGCACCGAGTCGTGCAGGTGCGCGGCCATGTCGGCCCGCTCCTGGGACCGGATCCGCTCCGAGCGCTCCGAGTTCAGGTCTCTGGTCAGCCGGTGGATCCAGGGCCCGGCGATCACGCCGATGCCGACGACCGCGAGCAGCAGGGCGACCAGGACGTCGCCGACCATCGACAGCCGGTTGTTCTGCACCAGGAATACGGTGACCGCGGTCCCGATCAGGATCAGCCCGACCAGTACCCGGATGACCGACTTCAGCGTGCCCTTGCCGAACAGCGCGCCCAGCGTCGGCGCCTTGGTGGACCAGGCCTGCTTCTGCCCTTCGTCCGCCTGCCGCCAGATCAGCGCGAGGCCCGTGCCGGCGAACACCAGCGGCCAGAACATCTTCCCGGCGATACCGATCCCGGCCACGTTGAGCAGCAGCAGCACGCCGATCCCGACGACCACCAGCGCCGTCAGCTGGCCGCGGTTCTTCTCCCGCTTGCGTTCCTTGTACTCCGTCACGGGTGGCGGCTGGTCCCGCCGGAAGTCGTTGCGAGTCGCCGCCGCCAGCCCCGGCGCCGCCGGAACCGTCGGAACCTCCAGCGGCATCAGGAACCACAACGCCGCGTAGATCAGTACGCCGAACCCGCCGAACACCGTCGCGGCGATGAACACCAGCCGTACGACGGTGTCGGACACGCCCAGGTGGTCCGCGATCCCGCCGGCCACTCCACTCAGTACACGTCCATCGGCGCGGCGGTAGGCACGGCGTACCGGAGGGGGCTCGTTGGGCGGTGGCTGCTGCTGGCCGGCCGGTCCGTACGGCTGCTGCGCGTAGGGCAGCGGGGCGTACGGACCCGCGGCCGGGCCCCCGGGAACCGGAGATCCGCCCGTGGGCGCGGGAGCAGCTGGTTGAGTCATCCCCACGATCGTCACACGCGGACCGGGCCGACACCAGCAGGCTTGTCCCCGGCTGTCTCCTCAGCTCGGCGCCGCCCGGGTCAGGGGCCGCTGAGGGACAACCCCGAGCCGACCGCCCCGCTCAGCCTCACGTTGCGTGACGTCCGGGGTGATCGAGGGGGATCCCCTATGTTGCCGCCGGACGCGGCGAGACAGTATCGATGACATGGAGCAGAACTCGAACGGCGGATTCGACCGCCCCCAGCTCAAGGATGTGCAGAGCTGGCGGCGCAGTCGATCCGACCGGATGCTGGCCGGCGTCTGCGGCGGGATGGCCCGCGCGCTGAACGTCGATCCGGTGCTGATCCGCGTCGTGATGGCGGTGCTGGTGCTCAGCGGTCCTGGTCTGCTCTTCTACGTCGCCGCGTGGGTGCTGATGCCCGACGAGGGCAGCGACCGCTCGGCCGCGCAGGGCCTGCTCGGCGACCGGGTCCGGCCCGACCACCCGTGGCTGTGGCCGGTGGTGATCGGCGTCTGCGTGTTCGTCGCCATCGCAATGATGTCGTCCTTCAACTTCGGCAAACTGATCCCCGGACCGCTGGTGGTGCTCGGGCTGCTCTGGCTGTTCGTGTTCCGCCGCAAGGGCGGCCGCTCGAACTGGTCCGACCGGGCCAACTGGTCCCGCAGCGTCAACCGGCCCGGCTCCCCCGCCGCCCCGGGTCAGCAGCCCGCGCCGGGTCAGACCACCGCGCACGGGCAGCAGGACGCGCCCGGCTCGCAGTACCCGCCGGCTTCGCCGTACGGGCCGGCGCAGTACGGACCGGCGCAGTACGGCCCGGGTACGCAGTACGGGCCCGGGGCGCAGCAGTCCACGCCCGGTTCGCCGTACCAGGGCGCACCTCAGAGCGGCCCGCTACCTCCCCCAGCGGGCCAATCGTCCTCGGCCACGCAGCGACCTCAGGACCGGGTGACCGAGCCGGTCCACCCTGTGTGGACCGAGGACGATCCCCTCGGCCTGTACGTCGACGAGCCGCCGGCGCCCACCGCCGCGGCGACCAGGACCACCGCACCGCCGCCGGTGAAGGGCTACCGCGGCGTGAAGCCGGCCATCCTCGTGCTGACCGGTCTCGCGATCGCGATCGCCTGGGCGGCCGGCGCGAGCACCACGACGATGCTGGTGATCGGCCTGGGGACGCTCGGCCTCGGCATGCTTCTCGGCGGCTTCCTCGGCCGGACGCTGGCGCTGCTGCCGGTCGGCATCCTGCTCGCCCTCGGCATCGGCGCGAGCACGGTCTTCCCGGACATCCCCCGCGACTTCGAGGACGCGAACGTCGTCGCCGACGCGAACACGACCATCACCGCGACCAGTACGGCGTACCAATTCGACGCCGGGGCCGTGCGTCTGGACCTGACCAAGGCGACCTTCGCGCCCGGCGCCAAGGTGGTCGTCGCCGGCGGCGTCGGCGAGGTGGTGCTGAAACTGCCGCAGAACATCGACGTGTCGGGCACCCTGACCACCAAGACCGGTGAGGTGGACGCGCTCGGCCGGCACAAGGGTGGGCACAGTGCTCAGGTGATACTGAACGACCTCGGCGCGGACGGGAAGGCAGGCCCGCAGACGGTCGTGCTGGATATGAACCTCAAGCTCGGCAGCATCAAGGTGGAGCGCGGATGAAGCAGCCGAAGCCGGACGTCCCCGGCATCATCGCCGGCACCGTGCTGTCCGGCGGCGCGACGATCTGGATCCTGAACGACAACGGCATCGTCCAGACCGACGACCTCGGCCTGACCGCCGCCCTGCTGCTGGTCGCGGCCGGCATCATCGGCCTGGCCGCCTCCCACCGCGGCTGAAATTCGCTCGCCGGTGCCGCTGGGCTAGGCTTGTTGACCGCTCGATCAACCGAGGGGCCCGAGCTGAGCGGGTCCCGTTGAAGGTCTACGGGAGTAGTGATGGTGCGCGGCACCGTGAAGTGGTTCAACGCCGACAAGGGCTACGGCTTTCTCGCCGTCGACGGCCAGGACGACGTGTTCGTCCACTGGAGCAAGATCGTCTCCGACGGCTACAAGACCCTGGAGGACGGGCAGCAGGTCGAGTTCGAGGTGGTGGACGGACCCAAGGGCCGTGAGGCCGACGCGGTGAAGACCGTCTGACCGAACGATCGCGAGACAGCCCTGACCGGGCCGGTGGGAACGACGCCGGGGCCGGTCAGGGCTTTTCCGTCTCTGCGCGGAGCGTGGCCAACCGGTAACCTGACCACTCATCCGTGGGAGGGGTAGCCAACTGTGACCGACGAGCCGGTGCACGTGATCCGCAAGCTCGAGCAGGCGCTGGCCGACGACGACTTCGCCTGGTCGTTGCTGCTGGTCGGCGAGGACCAGACCGACAAGCTCGCCACCCTGACCGGCGACCTGCGCGGCCCGTTCTCCACCACCGGCGACGGCAAACAGATCACCTCGGGCTTCTCCTACTGGGGAATCGGCCCGACGATCGCCTGGGCCAACGCCACCAACGACCCCTTCTACCTGGTGATGAAGGCCGGCGCGGAGTCGTTCCTGCGGCACTGGCGCAAGATCCGCCCACACGTGGACAAGGGCGGCTTCCACTTCGTCAGCCTCGGCGTCGGCACCGGCGTGAAGGACCGCACCATCCTCGGCGACCTCTACCGGCAGAACCGCAACATGTTCTACATCCCGGTCGACATGAGCTCGGAGATGCTCCGGATGGGCACCCTCGAACCGGTCCGCGGCGCCAGGTTCCCGATGGCCCAGGTGCTCCCGGTCCAGATCGACTTCTCCATCTCCGACAACGTCGACGAGCTCGGCCAGATGCTGTCCCGGCTGGTCGGCGACGACCCGTTGCTCTACACCCTGACCGGCAACACGCTGGCCAACTTCGAGAGCGACCAGGAACTGCTCGCCACCATCACCCGGGTACTGCGCCCGCAGGACCGGCTGCTGCTGGAGGTCGCCAGCACCAGCAGCCTGGACCAGGAGGCGGCGAACGCGGCCGCCGACGAGTACCACCAGACCCGGGCGTTCGCCGAGTTCGTCACCAGCGCGCTGCGCTACAACACCGACCTCAAGATCGACAACGAGCGGATCGACTTCCGCGGCGAGGTCGAGGACGACGACGCGCTGCTGGTCAAGATCGTCTGGCAGAACAACACCGGCAAGCCGATCACGATGGGGCTGCCGGACCACACCGAGGTGGTGCTCGAGCCGGACGACACGATCCTGCTCTACACCACCCGCAAGTTCTCCACCGAGCGGCTGAAGAAGCTCACCGTGGCGTGCGACCTGACGCCGATCGAGCACGCCCATTCGGGGTTCCGCTACACCCGCCGGCCCAGCCCGTTCGGCCTGGACCTGCTGCTGCTCGCACCCGGCGCGGCCAAGGAGACCGTCAACACCCTGGCCGACGACATCTGGGCCCGATGACCGGTACTCCGGGCCGCCCCGCCGCGGAGGACCCGCCGGAGCCGCTCGACCCGGCTGCGCCGGACTCGGCCCGACGGGTGGCCCGGGCCCGGCTCGGGGTGCTCGCGCGGTTGCGGGTGTTGTCGAAGGCCCTGATCCGGACGACGGGGAACCCGCGCTGGGCGGCGTACCGGCGTACGGTCGTGACGGCGGTCAGCTACGGGTTGCTGGCTCTCGCGTTCGTGCTCGGCGTGATCTGGTTCTTCTGGCCGGAGAACAGCCGCTGGGAGCCTGCGGTCAACTCGCTCACCCTGGTCGCCGGCCTGACCGGCATCTTCGTCGAACGCCTGAGCGCCGAGGCCGAGCGGCGCACCGAAGTACTGCGGGCCGTCGCCGACGAACTGCAGGAGAACACCCGGCTGCTGTCCGACGAGCGCTTCTCCCCCAAAACCCCGACCCAGCGCCAGGTCTATCCGCGGCTGGTCGTCTCGGCGGTCGACCTCGCGCTGGTGTCCGGCGCGCTCGGCCGGCACCGCGACGCGGAACTGGTCGGCCTGCTGCACCGCTGGCGCGACACCGTGCACCTGTTCAACCGCCGACTCGACCTGACCGAGATCAGCACCTTCTCCAACACCATCTCCGCCGCCGAACTGGCCGCCTTCCACCGTGCGCTGACCCGCGAGAACAGCTACTTCGCCGCCACCCGCGAAATGCTGGAGAACCTGCTGGCCCGGCTACCCAAGCCGTAAGGACCAGGGCCGAAAGGCCGGATGACAAGCTGCAGGCAATGGGCATGTTTAGAGGTTGACTTACCCCACCGCGAGCGGCTCTACTTTCGGACAGGACCGTAAATAGGCCAGCTTCAAGGGGAGATCCCATGCGATCAGCCCGCTCGCTCATCGCGGTAGCACTCACCGCCCTACTCGTCACGCCCCTGACCGGCGCCCAAGCCGTGCCCCCTGCCAGGCCCGGCCCACCAGCCGTCGTGCCGCTCGGGATGCCGCTGGCAGACGTCCTGCTGATCGGCGGGACCGTCGCTCCGGGCCCGAACGGCAAACCCGCTCTGTGGAACGTCTCCACCGGCAAGCCCGCGTATCTCAACGCCGTCGACCCGGCGACCGGAGCGAGCCTGGTCTCCGCCGCCCTCCCCGGCGCGGACGGCAGTTACGCCGTCGCCGCCGCACCCGACGGCTCGATCTATGTCGGCACCTACAACAACGGCCACCTCTACCGCTGGCGGCCCGGCGCCGGCAACGTCGCCGAGGACCTCGGCCAGCCGATCCCCGGACAAGGGATCACCTGGGACGTCACCGTCGACGACCAAGGCAACGTGTACGGCGGTACGTACCCCGGCGGCCGGGTCTTCCGCTACGACCCGGTGACCAAGGCGGTCCGCGACTACGGCCAGGTCAAGCCGGGACAGCCGTACGTCAAGAGCATCGTGTACGCCGGCGGCAAGATCTACACCGGCTCACTCCCCGACGCCCACGTGATGGAACTGGACCCGGTCACCGGCGCGATCACCGAACTCCCCACACCACCAGGGCTCGGCGACGTCACGGGCAAGACCATCTACGACCTCAACGCGTACGACGGCCGGCTCTACGCGCGGATCAACACCTTCCCCGGCCCGTTGTTCGTCTACGACCTCACCACCCGCGCGTGGGTGGACGAGATCCCCAGCGCCCACGGGCTCGACGTGTCACCGCCAGGCGATGCCGGCGAGATCTACTTCTTCCAGCAGAGCGAGTTGAAGCGGTACGACCCGGTGGCCAAGACCCTCACCGGGACGGGCCTGACGCTGACCGGCCGGGTGCAGAACACCCGCTCGATCGGCTGGGCCGAACTGGATCTGCCGGACTACCCGGGCAAGAGCATCGTCGGGACGCTGTGGCGGGGTGAGATGTTCCGCTACAACCCGCAGACCCAGAAGTTCGCGATCCTGCCGACCGAGGTACGGCGGGAACCGATCGAGATTCTGTCCGTGGCGGGCGGGAAGTCGTCGATCTACGCGGGCGGCTTCCTGAACGGCGGTCTGGGCGTGGTCAACCCGACCACCGGAGCGTCCGTCTTCAACCGGTTCTCCCAGATCGAAGCCCTGCTGGAGACCTCCGACGGCAAGGTCTGGGTCGGCGCCTACCCGGACGCACGGCTCTACTCCTACGACCCGGACAAGCCGTGGAGCAGTCCGGAGTACGCCCCCGGCCCACCCGGTACGCCGGACAACCCCAAGCTCGCCGTCAATCTCAAGCCACACCTGCAGACGCGAGCCCGGGCCCTGGTCGAGGTGGACGGCAAGATCGCGATCGGCACCGTCCCCGACGGCGACCGGCTCGGTGGCGCACTGGCGATCCACGATCCGAAGACAGGGACCACGCAGGTGTTCCGCAACGTCGTCCAGGACGAGAGCGTCTTCGGGCTCACCGCCCGCAAGGGCATCGTCTACGGCGGTACCTCGATCGTCGGCGGTCTGGCCACCACGCCGCCGACCCGCACCGAGGGCGCGATCTTCGCGTGGGACGTCGCCGGCTCCCGCAAACTCTGGGAGACCGCTCCCGTTCCCGGCGCGGCCACGGTCAGCGCGGTCGCGTTCGGACCGGACGGGTTGCTCTGGGGAGTTGCCGGCAAGACCGTCTTCGCCCTCGAACCCAAGCACGGCAAGGTCGTCCGCAGCTACGTCCTCGGCACCACCTCGAGTAGCGGCGACCTGGTCGCCAACAGCAAGGGCGTCTACGTGAGCATCGATCTCACCAAGGTCTTCAGGATCGATCATCGGCCGAACCACGCCCCGACCCTACTCCTCCAGCAGCCGCACCGGCGGCTCGGAGTACGGGGTGACTGTCAATTGCTGCTGACGTCCGGCGCCTCGTTGTTCCGGGTCGACCTCAACCGTTGACAGCAGAAATTGTCGGCCGCTAGTTTCGGCCTGGACCGTTATTAGCCCGACGTCCCACTGTTCCACCTCCTCTGGACTAAGGGGTCCGATGAAAACCAGTGTCAGCCGCATCCTGGCGCCGCTCACCGCGTTCGCGGTCGCGGCCTCACTCAGCGCCTGCGGGGACTCCGCGGAGTCGTCGACGGCCTCCGTCACGGTCTGGATGTATCCGGTGATCGCCGACGAGCAGGCCAACACCGCCTACTGGGCGCAGATCGAGAAGGACTTCGAAGCCGCCAACACGAACACCGATCTCAAGGTCGAGCAGCAGCCGTGGGCCAAGCGGGACGAGAAACTCGCGGCCGCCTTCTCCGGTGGCAAGGGCCCGGACGTGCTGCTGCTCAACCCGGACCAGATCCCGCAGTACGTGAAGAACGGGTCGCTGGCGCCGGTCGACAAGGTGGTGGAGCCGGCCAAGGACAGCTTCCTGCCCAACGCGCTCAGCGCCCTGACCGTGGACGGCAAGGTCTACGGGGCACCGATCTACCACACCGTCACGACCACGCTCTACAACAAGAAACTGCTCGACAAGGCCGGCATCACCACCCCGCCGCAGACCTGGGAAGAGATCAAGGCCGCGGCGCCGAAGCTCAAGGCCGCGGGCGTCGCGACGCTGGACTACTCGGCCTCTCCCGAGGCGACACTCAACCTGAACTTCTACCCGTTGCTCTGGCAGGCGGGCGGTTCGGTGTTCTCCGAGGACGGTCAGAAGGCCGCCTTCAACGGACCCGAGGGCGTCGAGGCACTCACCTTCCTGACCAGCCTGTACTCCGCGGGCGCGATCCCGAAGAGCAGCCTGACCAACGGCAACGTGATCGCCGACCAGGCACTCGGCAAGCAGCAGGTGGCGATGGGCTTCACCAACACCCCGGCCGACGCCAAGACCGTCGCGAGCACCTGGGGCGCGGGCAACGTGATCGTCGGGAAGCCGTTGCAGGGCAAGAAGCAGGTCGGTTTCGGCCTGCCCGGTGGGCTCGCGATCAACGCCGGCTCGAAGAACATCGCCGCCGCGGAGAAGTTCCTCGGCTTCATGATCGAGCCCGAGCAACTGATCGCCCTCGGCACCGCTTCGGGCTTCCTGTCGCCGCGGACCGACGCCAAGGTGCCGGCCAAGGACCCGCAGGCGCAGCAGTTCTCCGACGCGCTCGAGTTCGCCTTCCCGGGTGAGCCGAACCCGGCCGCCCGGCAGGTGATGTCGTTGCTCGCCGCCGAGATCCAGGCGGCCCTGACCGGCAAGAAATCTCCCCAGCAGGCGCTCGACGCCGCCGCCAAGCAGGCCGACGACCTGCTGTCGAGACAACGTTGACCATCCCAGACCCACCGGGCGGTACGGGAGGAGACCGCCCGGCGGATTCGGGTGACCCGGTAGGCGGCTCGCGAGACGGCACAGGGGGTCGGCTGATGAGCGGCCTGGTCGAGGTCGACCAGGCCGGGGAACCTGGGGGCGGGGG
>NZ_BAAAOS010000007.1:336432-369013 GCF_039530625.1 Kribbella sancticallisti
CCCCCCGACGGCCGGCCGTACCGGCGGAGCGCCGCTGGTTCTCGGGGCGGTCGCGGGCCGGGTTGTTGTTCGTGGCTCCGATGCTGGTGCTGTTCATCGTGTTCCGCTTCGTGCCGGTGGTTGGCGCAGTGTTGCTCTCGCTGACCGACTACCGGCTCAGCGGGCAGTGGTCGTTCATCTCGCTGGACAACTACACCCGCCTGCTGCGCGACTCGATGTTCCACGAGAGCCTCGTCGTCACGCTCACCTACACAGCGGTCTTCGTGCCGCTGACCGTGCTGCTCTCCCTGGGTACCGCGATGCTCCTGCACCAGGTGGTCTGGCGGCGCGGCTTCTTCAGGGGTGTCTTCTTCCTCCCCTACGTGACCAGCATCGTGCTGGCCGCGGTGATCTGGAAGTGGATCTACGACGCCGAGAGCGGCCTGCTCAACGGCATCCTCGGCCTGGCCTCCCTGGGCCCGGTCGACTTCCTCGGCCGCGCCGAACTGGTACTGCCCTCGATCGCGGTGACGTCTGCCTGGAAGGGCTTCGGCTACTCGATGCTGATTCTGCTGGCCGGGCTCCAGTCAGTCCCCCGCTCCTACCTCGAGGCCGCGATGATCGACGGCGCCGGTAGTTGGCAGCGGTTCCGCTACGTGACGCTGCCGCAACTGCGGCCGGTGCTCTTCTTCGTGCTGGTGATCGAGACCATCGGCGCGTTCCAGGTCTTCGACGCGATGTATGTGATGACCGGCGGCGGACCGGTCCGATCCAGCTACTCGCTCGTCTACCTGCTGTACGACTCCGGCTTCAAGTACTTCGACTTCGGCTACGCGAGCGCGATCGGCCTGGTGCTGTTCGCCATCGTGCTGGTCGTCTCCCTGGTCCAGCGCCGCCTCGTGGGAAGAGACGACTGATGGTGAACCTCTTGGACCGGCCCGTGCTACAGCCCGTCGAGCAGCCGCGGCGCAAGGAACGACCCGTTGCCCGGCTGACCTTGCCGACTCTGCTCGCCCTGACCGCGATCGTGACCGTCGCGCCGTTCGTCGCGATGGTGCTGGTCGCCTTCGCGCCGCCCAGCGGCCGTACCTTCCCCGACGCGCTGAATCCGGCCCGGATGACGTGGGAGAACTTCTCGACCGTGCTGTCCAGTTCCGAGATCCCGCGCTGGACGGTGAACTCGCTGATCTACTCACTGGTCTCGGTGTTCTTCATCCTGCTGTTCGCGGCGATGGCCGGTTACGCGTTCGCGAAGAAGCGGTTCCCCGGCCGGGAGCTGATGTTCTGGGCGTTCCTGGCGACCCTGATGGTGCCGTTCCAGGCGACGCTGATCCCGTCGTACATCCTGGTCGCGAAGCTGGACTGGGTGGACAGCTACTGGGGCCTGATCGTGCCGACGCTGGCCAACTCGCAGGCGGTGTTCCTGATGCGCCAGTTCATCGGGCAGTTGCCGGACGAGCTGTTCGAGTCGGCTCAGATCGACGGCGCCTCGGAGTGGCGGATCTTCACCGGGATCGTGCTGCCGCTGATCCGGCCGGTGCTCGCCACGCTCGGCATCTTCGTCTTCCTCTGGCACTGGAACGACTTTTTGTGGCCACTGGTGATCGGGCAGTCCGGCGACATGCTCACGCTGACGGTCGGCCTGGCGACCCTGCAGACCGAGGCAGTGCCGATCAACCAGGTGATGGCCGGCGCGACCATCACCGTCCTCCCCAGCCTGCTCGTCTTCGGCCTGCTCCAGCGCTACCTGACCGACAGCATCGCGATGACGGGCCTCAAGGCCTGATGATCTCGCCGAACGCCTCGATGGACTTCAGTACGTCGGCCTGCGGCATCCCCGGCGGCTGGATCCGCAGGATGATGCCGTCGGCACCTAGTTCCTCGTAGTGCTGCAGGCGTTCGGCGCACTCGGCGGGTGAGCCGATCACGCTGCGCGCGGCGATGTCGTCCCAACCCTGGGTGTAGCGGGAGGCGTCCGCGGAGGTGCGCTTCCAGCCGGTGTAGGCGTCGTACAGATCGCGCAGCGGGGCCTCCAGCGACTGGCGTGCCGCTTGCGAGGTCGGCGCGCAGAAGCCCTCCCGGCACAGGATCACCTCGGCACCGAGCGTGCCCTCGCCGCGCGGATAGGACCGGTACTCCGCAATCTTGGCCGGCAGGTCCGCGTCGAGTTCGTTGAACGAGGTGGTCCAGCCGTCGCACATCCGGGCGGTCCGCTCGAGCATCGCGGACACCCGGCCGCCGTTCCACAACCTGGGCCGGGGGTTCTGCAGCGGCCGGGGTGACAGGAACGCCTCATGGATCGAGGTGAACTTGCCGTCGTGGCTGACCTCGTCCTCGGTCCACAGCCGGGTGAGGATGGTGAGGCACTCCTCGAACCGTGCCACCCGCTCTGCCTGCGTCACGCCGTACAGGGCGAACTCCTCGGGGCGGTAACCGAGCACGAACCCGGCCGTCAGCCGGCCCCCGGACAGTACGTCGAGGTGCGCGAGTGTCTCGGCCAGCACGACGGGTTGGTAGAGCGGCGCGACGATACCGGCCGTGGCGATCCCGATCCGGTCGGTGTGGGCCGCCAGCCAGGTCAGCGAGGTCAGGATCTCGTGGTACCCCGGCCGGTGCAGGTGGCGCTCGCCGAGCACGATCCACTCGAAGCCGACCTGCTCGGCCAGCCTCGCCTGCTCGACCGCGTCGGACATCAGCGACCGACCCGCCCCGGAGCCCTCCGGGGAGTCGTACAGATTGAGATACAGGCCCAACCGCATCAGGGGTGCCGCCTTCCATTGACATCGACCGACCGCGCTACTTACGGTCTTGACCGTAAATGGTTTGTTCGCGCATTGCGACCCCTAGGAGCCAGAATCTTGAGTGTCGCCCGCGTTACCGAGCCCGTTCCCACCGCCGAGGCCGCGACCAACCCTGCCACCGCGCCGATCACCGCGATCCGTACCCGGGTGGTGAGCGCGCGGTACCGGCGGCCGTTCAAGATCAGCAGCGGGATCAGCACCGACCTGGTCAGCCTGGTGGTCGAGATCGAGACCGCCGACGGCACCGTCGGCGTCGGCGAGACCTCGCCGATGACCGCCTACACCGGCGAGACGCTGGCCGGCGTGACCGCCGCCATCGAGGAGCACCTCGCGCCCGCCCTGATCGGCCACGACCCCCTCGACCGCGCCGGTGCCCACCTGCAGATGGACGCCGTACTGCGTGGGCAGCACGTGGCGAAGGCCGGACTGGACATCGCCCTCTACGACCTGGCCGGGCGGCTCAGCGGCTGGCCGGTCCACACCCTGCTGGGCGGCAAGGTCCGCGACCGGGTCCAGACCGCCTGGGTGGTCGGGCTCGGCACACTGGACGAGATGGCGGCCGAAGCAGCGGAGTACGCCGATCGCGGCTTCCGGCATCTCAAGGTCAAGGGGGGCAAGGACCCCGCGCAGGACCTTGAATTGGTCCGGGCGGTTCGTGCTGCCCTCCCGGCAGATGCGGAGATCTGCCTGGACGCCAACGAGGGGTACGACGCGACAACGGCACTACCGATGCTCACCAAGATGACCGAGGCGGGGTTGTCGCTCCTGGAGCAGCCCCTGCCGCGCTGGGACCTCGCGGGGCTCGTCAGACTCCGGGAGCGGCTCGACGTACGGCTGATGGTCGACGAGAGCATGCACTCGCTGCAGGACGCTCTGGAGATCGTCCGGCGGGGTGCGGCCGACGTACTGAACATCAAGATCCTCAAGGTCGGTGGACTCCACCGGGCGCTGCAGATCGCCAACGTCGCCGAGGCGGCCGGCCTGGCAGTGAAGATCGGGTCCATGCCAGAGCTAGGCGTCGCTACGCTCGCAGCAGTCCACCTAGCGGCTGCAGTGCCGGGCGCCACGGTCCCGGCGGACCTGGTCGGGCCGATGCTGGTCACTGAGGAACCACTGGCGCCCAGCGTCTTCGGCGAGGCCAACGGTTGGGTCGACGTACCGACTCGGCCTGGCCTCGGCCACGACGTCTGAGAGGGGAGATCGCATGCACGCGCTGGTAGACCAACTCCGCGGCACCCTGCTGCCCGCTGTCGTCACCCCGATGGACGGCTCGGGTGTGGTGGCCTACGACGCCCTGACCTCGTACGCCGAGGCGATCGCGGCTGGGCCGATCGGTGGACTCGCCGTGTGGGCACACACCGGCCGGGGGCTCTACCTGAGCGAGTCGGATCGGTCGAAGGTGCTCAGTACCTGGCGGCAGGCCACTAGTGCGCCAATCGTGGCCGGGGTCGGAGTACCGCGTGCTCTGTCGGTCGACAACCTTCAGGAGGCGGCAGACGCGACGGTGGCGATGGCGGTGAGCGCTGCTAGTCACGAGGCTGACGCGGTGATGGTCTATCCCCTTGCTGCGCTGGGTTCTCAGCCTGACGGACATGATGCCGCCGTACGCCTGCATGAGCGGGTTGCGGCCGCGTGTGGGCTTCCGCTGGTCGGCTTCTACCTGCACGGGGAGGCTGGGGGTTATCCGTATCCGCCGGTGCTGATCCGGGACCTGCTGGAACTGCCCGAGATGCTGGGGATCAAAACCGCGACGCTGCATCAGGCGATCGGCTGCCAGGACGCGATCTGGGCCGGCCGGAGTACGGGAAAGTTGTCGATCACGGGCGAGGACCGGATGTTCGGGCCGTCGATGATGTGGGGTGCGGATACCGCGCTGGTGGGGATCGCGGCCGCTCAGGTGGAGCTGTCGGCCGCAGTACTGCGGGCTTGGACGGCGGGCGATCACCACGGCTTCGTGGCGGCGTCGGAGCGGCTGGATCGCTTCGCCGCGGCGACCTTCTACGATCCGATCGAGGGCTACGTGCAGCGGATGCTGTGGGCCGCGGTCTGGGAGGGTTTGCTGCCCGAGGACGCCGCCCACGATCCGTACGGGCCGTCGCTGCCCGCGGCGGAACGCGACACCGTCATTCGCTGCTTGGAAGGTCTCTGAAGAGAGCCTCAGCGTTCTTGGACAGCACCAACTCCAACTCGTCCGGGGTGAAGCCCGCGTCGCGGATGACGCCGAGTGACACGCATGGGTCGATCAGAGTCGAGTCGGTCCCGAACAAGAACTGCCCGATCGGTACTCCGGCCGCCCGGGCGAAGGGGATCCGGCCGGCGTCCGTCACCGTGCGGCAGTGCTCGAGGTAGAGCCGGTCGCATTCCACGGCGGCTCGGGCTGCCTCGCGCCAGGCGTCTCCGCCGGCATGTCCCACGATCACCTTGAGGTTGATCCTGTCCGCCAGCAACTTCGGGAGCAGGGAGACGTCCTTGCCCCAGGTGTGCAGGAGCAACGGCACACCGATCTCGTCGAGCATGTCGAACGTTTCCGCCATCAGGGGATCGCCGATCGAGACGCCGGGATAGGTGGTGTGGATCTTCGCGCCGAGGAACCGGCCGGTGCTCAGGCAGTCGCGGAGATCCTCGGCGCTGCGCTCGAGACGGTTGGGGTTGACCACCGCGTAGCCGTAGAGCCTGGGTTGGTTGGTGAGCACCTCCGCCAGCGCCGCGTTGCCGGCGACAGCGTCGTACACGACCGCCTCGGCGGCGGAGACGATCTGCAGGTCGATGCCGTACCGGTCCATCAGCTCGACGTTGAGGCTGACGTCACCCACGTCGAGATGGAACGGCCAGGGTCCCCAGTGGCCGTGCACGTCGATGATCCGCATCAGCCCAGCAACTCCTTCATGTTGCCCCCGGCAATCAAGGCACGGTCCTCGGCGCTGATACCGGCGTACCGCAGCCTGAGCGTCTGCGGCGAGACATCCATGAACGGCGTCCGCGACCCGAACACCAGATGCCGCGCCCCGACCGTCTCCACCACCCGCTCGATCCCGTCCGGACTCGACAACATCCGCGTCGTCGCCCGAAACCCCGCCTCATCTCTGGCCATCAGCAAGAAGTCCGTCAGCAGATACACATGCAGATCCAGAAAGACCACGTCGGCTCCCCGCCCGGCCAGCACCGGCCCGAACTTCCGCGGATCCCCGTCCTGCAGAATCACCATCTCCCGCCGGACCGCTTCCCCCACCACATGCTCATAAGCCGGCGTACTCCCCACCACCCCTTGCACCCCCGTAAACAGCCGCAAACACCGCACCCCCTGCGCCGTCAGCCAGTCCAACCGGTCGCCTACTCCGACCGCATCCCGCAGATCCACAGTCCCCACCGGAATCAGTTCCGCAGAGGAAACGGCCAGAGTCTCCGCGTTGCCTGTGGTGGCGTCGAAGAGGGCGCCTCGGGTGGAGATCGCCAGCGCGCGCTGGATGCCCGAGCTGGTCAGGTGGTTGCGTACGGCATCCAGGTCCGTGTCCTCCGGATGCGACGGCCAAGGACCGAACAGGACGTCGACGTCGTACTCGATCTGTTCTTCCGGTGTTCTGGTCAGCCAGTCAGGCACCCGCATGCACCTTCCGGAGGGCGTTGGCGATGTCGTCTACGTCCACCTTCGTGTAGGCCTCGTTCCAGGGCAACACCAAAAGGGTCCGCTCGATCAGCCGCTCCGCGTTCGGGCACAACTCGACGTTGTAGTCCCGATCCAGCGGATACCGCGAACTCCCGTAGATCGGCGTCTCGGTGAACACCGGATTGGCGTACAGCGGCCGATCCAGATACCCGGCCGAGGCAGGAACCCCCTCCGCAGCCAACTCCGCAGCCCACCGCCGGTTCTCGCCCGGCACGATCAACGGGAACAACCACCACGCATGCCCAGCCACCGCCGGCAGCCCCAATCCCTCGAGCCCGCCAAGCGCATCGACCAACTGCTCGGCACGAGCCCGCCGCCGCTCGACCACCCCGCCGACCTTCGCCAACTGACACCGAGCGACGGCCGCGACCAGTTCCGTCATCCGGTAGTTCAGCCCGAACACGAGATGCACCCGCCCGTGCTCCCGATCCCACCCCTTGTCCATGAACAGCCGCATCCGGGCAGCAAGCTCCGGACTATCGGTGATCGCGAGCCCACCATCCCCCGCGGTGATGTGCTTGTACTGCTGCAGACTGAAGCACGCGATGTCCCCGAAGGTGCCGAGCAGCGAACCATCGGCCGCCGTCCCGAGCCACGCCTGCGCACAGTCCTCGATCAGCATCAACCCGTACCGGTCCGCGATCCCCCGCAACGCCACGATGTCGGCCGGCGCCCCGAACAGGTGGACCGCGATGATCGCTTTGGTCCGCGGCGTGATCGCCGCCTCCACCGCGACCGGATCGAGATTGCCGGTGCCGGGATCCACGTCGGCGAACACCGGTACGCCGTTCTGCGCGAGGATCGGCGCGACCGTGCCGAAGTCCGAGATCGGCGTGGTGATCACCTCGTCGCCCGGGTCGAACCGAATCGCCGCCACCGCCAGATGCAACGCGGCCGTCCCCGAACTACAGGCGACCGCCTCCTCCCGGCCGTAGATCGCGGCCATCTCCGATTCCAGCGCTCGCGCCTCGCCGCCGAAGGTGCTGCAGAGCACGGCGGAGTCGAGCACCCGCAGTACGGCCTCGCGTTCCTCGGTACCGAGTGTGCGTCCGGCCGGCTCGAGGACGCCGGGCAGTGGACGGCGGGCCGTTCCGGACATGAGCGTCTCCAACCCTCGACAATTTAGGTCTTGACCGAAACGCTAAAGATGAGGTCAAGTGTCGTCAAGCGCAGCGCAAGAACGGGCAAGCCGTGCGCTATTCTCCGATTTGAGGGCCGGGCCAGAAGTTCCGGTCACCCTGGGGCGAACCGGCAAGGAGTGCACCACGTGATCACCGTCGGGATCATCGGCCCGGAGGACCTGGTCCAGCGCGTGCTGGCGGTCGGGACGGCCGGCGCGGCCACCCTGCTGCCGCTGCCCTACCGGCACGAGAGCGAGACCGTCGCGCTGGTCGAGCAGGTCCAGGAGAAGGTCGACGCGATCCTGTTCACCGGCGTCGTCCCGTACACGATCGCCACCGCCGCCGGCGTGATCGACCGCCCGTCGATGTACGTCTCGTACGACGGCGCCACCCTGCTGCGGGCACTGGTCGAACTGCTCCGGCTCGGCCACGACGTCACCCGGCTCTCGATCGACACGCTGCGGCGGACCGAAGTACTGGAGACCCTGATCGAGGCGAAGCTGCCGACCGACCAGATCCACGTACTGCCCTACCGCGCCGGGCTGACCTCCGACGACATCGTCGCCTTCCACCGCACCGCCCGGGAGCGGCACGACACGAAGATCGCGATCAGCTGCCTCGGCTCGGCCTTCCACCTACTGGAGAACGAGATGCCGTCCGTACGGCTCGCGCCCTCGCGGTACTCGATCCAGTCCACCCTGCAGGCGCTCGTCCTGACCACGACCGGCCAGCACGTGGGCGACGCTCAGGTCGCCCTCGGCATCATCGAACTGCCCGAGCCGGACGACGCGCTCGCCGGCGACCTGATCACCCTGGGCGGCAGCCTCGCGGCGCTGCCCGACGGCCGGAACCTGGTCGTGACCACGCGCGGCCTGCTCGAGCAGGCGACTGAGCAATTCACCCGGATGCCGCTGCTCGACCACCTGGCCGCGCGTCACGCCACCGCCCGCGTCGGCTTCGGAGTAGGCCGTACTGCGGCCGAGGCCGAGGCGCTCGCTCGCCGCGCCGTCAGCCGAGCCGCGTCGATCGGCACGGTCGCCGGGGTGGTGTCGATGTCGGACGACGTCGAGATCGTCATCGAGCCCTCCAGCGAACAGGCCCAGCCCGCGACCGAACGCGGCCCGGAAAGCCTGCCCCTACTGGCTCGCCGGGTCGGCCTCAACACCCAAACCCTCTCCCGGATGCGCGAACTAGGCGCGTCCCTCCCCGACGGCCTCACCACCCAGGACGTCGCCGAGCACCTCGCCGTACAGCTCCGCACCGCCCGCCGCGTCCTCAAACGCCTGGAACGCGCCGGCCTGGCCGACCCGATCGGCAGCCAACAACACGGCCGCACCGGCCGCCCGCCGACGATCTACCTGATCAGGCTCTGATTCCGCTTACCTGATCAGGCCGTGATCCCCTGCGGCCTGATCACCGTCACGCCGGCCGGGGTCCCGGCAGTCATCGCATCCAACGCGCCCGGCACCTCGTCGAGCCCGATCGTACGAGTGATCAACTCCTGCGGCCTGAGGTTGCCCGAAGCAACCAAATCAAGCATCTCCGGATAGCTGTGCGCCGCCATCCCATGGCTGCCGAGCCACTCCAACTCCTGCCCGATCAACCGACTAACATCCAGCTGCACCCCCGCCGGCAGCAACCCCACCTGCAGATGCCGCCCCCGAGGCCTTAAGGCCCGCAACGCGTCCTGCACGATCTCGTTGGACCCAAGCGCATCCATCGTCACCCGAGCCCCACCACCGGTCAGCTCCAGGATCTCCCGCACCGCCTCAGGACCCGCGTGTACAACGTCCGCCGCCCCATACGAGCGAGCCAATTCCAACGCAGCCGGGTTGGTATCCACCGCGATCACCCGAGCTCCGAGCGCCGCCGCGATCATCACTGCGGACAACCCCACCCCACCGCACCCAAAGACCACCACGTTCTCGCCGGCCTCGACCCGGCCAACCTGGTGAATCGCCCGAAACGAGGTAGCGAACCGACATCCGAGCCCCGCCGCCGTATCGAAGTCCAACCCCTCCGGCAACCGAACCAAGTTCACCTCGGCAAACGGCAAAGCGACGTACTCCGCGAACGACCCCCAGTAGTTGAACCCCGGCTGCAACTGATGAGGGCAAACCTGGTGATTCCCCTCCACGCACTGCTCACAAACCCCACAGGCACAGATGAACGGCGTAGTCACCCGATCCCCGACGGCCCACCCCCGTACCCCTTCACCAACGGCCGCGATCGTCCCCGCCAGCTCATGCCCCGGCACATGCGGCAACACGATGTCCGAGTCATGCCCCTGCCACCCATGCCAATCACTACGACACAACCCAGTGGCCTCAACCTTCACCACCACCCCGCCAGCACCCACCACCGGCTCCCCCACCTGCTGAACCCTAGGCAGTACCCCGAACTCCTCCACCACAACAGCCCGCATCCCGCCATCCTCCCCGAGCACGGGTAGTAAGGCGCCCCCCGGGGTGTTGCCTGGCGCGGCCGGCGATCCCGCCAAAGCTTGAGCACTCATGCTCTGCCACGCTGGTCCACGTGATCGACAACTTTGCCAAGGAGTACCTGCACGACAACCTGCGCTCCGTACGCCAGTCGCTCCTGTTCAAGTTGGAGGGACTCTCCGAGTACGACGTACGGCGTCCGCTCACCAAGACCGGCACCAATCTGCTCGGCCTGGTCAAGCACCTGACCTTGTCGGAAGCGCGGTACTTCGGCGAGATCTTCGGTCGGCCGTTCCCCGAGCCGTTGCCCCGGTTCGACGACCCCGACTACGCGAACCACGACCACCTCTGGGTCACCGAGCAGGAATCACACGCCGACATCATCGACGGGTACAAGCGCGCCTGGCGCCACTCTGACGACACCATCGAAGCGCTGCCGATCGACGCCCCCGGCTTCGTCCCATGGTGGCCGCGGCCCAACGTGAAGCTGTTCAACGTGATGGTCCACGTCCTCACCGAGACCAACCGCCACGCCGGCCACGCCGACATCCTCCGCGAGCAGCTGGACGGCGCGACCGGAGCCGGTCCGGCCACGACGTCAGACCACGACGACACCGACTGGGACGCACACCGCTCGAGGATCGAGAAGGCAGCCCGAGAAGCCAGTTCCAACACCTGACCGAAGGTCCTGCATCGACCCTGATCACCGATCCGGGTAGCGGCGCAGGCTCAGCGCCGTCAAGCTGAAGGTGTTCGGTCCCCGCCGGAAGGGAAACTCGAGTTCGATGACCGTGCGAGCTGTTTGGAACGATGCCGTCCTGGCCGAGAGCGATGACACGATCGTCGTCGAGGACAACCACTACTTCCCGGCCGAATCGCTGCGGCGCGAACACTTCTCCCCGAGCTCGACCAAGACGCTGTGCCCGTGGAAGGGCCTGGCCTCGCACTACTCGATCACCGTCGACGAGGCGACCAACCCCGACGCGGCCTGGTACTACCCGCATCCGTCACCACTGGCCCGCAAGATCAAGAACCGGGTCGCGTTCGGGCAGGGCGTCCAGGTCATCGACACCGAACAAGCCGACACCGTACGGGGCGACCGATGATCGACGCACAGGTGAACATCCGCGACGACAAGGTGTACCTGCGGAAACGCACACCGGTCGAGAATCGAGAAAGCTCCAACACCTGACCGACCTGTCAATAGTTCTGGGGTCGCATTCGGTCGTTCCTGCGGACAGACGCGACGAGGGTGCGCGTTGCAGCATCGTCGGGGTATGAACAGAGCCGCGGTGATAGTGAGTGGAATTGCAGGTGGGGTAGGAATCGCCAGTGCGGCCCTGCCGCAGTCGGTGCATTACGACACAGGGATGGCGCCCTGGTGGGTCGCGGTGGCCGCGGCGGGCATCGCCTTGCTGCCTCGCCGGTACTGCGGATGGGTCGCGGCCGTGCTGTTCCTCTGGGGTGCGGGTGGTGTCGTCCTCGACGCCTTCCGCGCGTTCTTCTGGGTGACGGGCATACCTGCCGGGAGTTTCGCCGAGGTCGACTGGCCCGGCGCGGCTCGGCGGATGACCTGCCTGGTGGCTGCTGCCGTGCTGTCGACAGGGCTACTGCGAGGTGGTGAGTCGCGCCACGTCTGGGGTAGCAGTTGGCTCGGGTACGCCGCGTTCGCCGCGGGCTTTCCCTATCCCATGCTGAAGCTCTACTGGTCTCTGGGCGGCTCGCTGGCCCGCCCGGCGGTCTACAACGAGGGCATGCCGGTGATGGAGTTGTTCTGCCTGGTCGCCGGCGCCGCAGTGTCGCTGGCTCTGGTCCAGAGCTGGGGTCGGCGGCTGCCGAGGGTAGTGGTACTGATTCCTGCCTGGTTCGCCACGGGGGTGCTGATCAACATGGGTGCGTTGATGGTCTTCGGGATCACCAGCCAAGCGCTGGGTATCACCGACGGGCCTGTCGACTTCGACGACGCGTCGAGCCTGCTGGGCGTGGGAGCGGTGTACCTGTCCTGGCTGGTGTTCGGTTTGACCCTTGGCGGAGCCACTTGGGCCTATCAGCGAACCACGCGGCCGATAGCGTCGATCATTCCGGAAACCGTCCGTCTGTGAGACTGGCCGACATGCGCGCCGACGCTCTGCTGGCCTTCGTGGTCGGACTCCCACTCGCGGTGTTGACCGCCGTCGTGGCCGTACTGTCGGTGCCTGGTGCCCGAGCGTTCCTCCTGATCGCAGCGGCCCTGGTGGCGCATGTCGCCTTCGCGTTTCGCCGGGCGCGGCCAGTCACGTCGCACTTGGTCATCTGCGCCGCCTTCGCCGCCGAAGCCGCTGTCACCGGCCTCTTCCTGGTCCTGCCGTCAGTACTCGTCTTCCCACTGTCACTCTTCGCCTGTACTGCGTACGCCCCGCGCAGGTGGCTGGGACTGGTGACCGGTGGTGTCGGCGCCGGCGCGGTGACGGCGAGGTTCGCCACCGACGAGAGTGTCCAAGCCGCGTCACTCGGTCCGAACCCGTGGATGCTGTTCGCCTTGCTGATGGCCGTGGTGGCAGCTGCCTGGAGCATGGGACTCTTCCGACGGACTCAGCTCGCGTATGTCCAGGTGTTGCAGGAGAGAGCCGGCCAGGCTGCCGAACTGGCGGCCCAGGGCGAACGAACCCGGATCGCGCGGGAGATGCACGACGTGGTCGCGCACTCGTTGTCGGTGATGGTCAACCAGGCCAAGGGCGGCCGCTACGCACCGGAGCGTGCCGCCGAGACCCTCGAGGTCATCGAGGACACCGGCCGTCAGGCCCTGACCGACATGCGCGGCCTGCTCGGAGTACTGCGAACTGGGCCGGCCGAGCAGCTTCCTCAACCTGGCTTGGCGGATCTGCCGGATCTGCTCGAGCGGCTCCGGAGGGCCGGACTGGCCCTGCGAGTGGTCGAGCATGGGGAGTCGCGGAGGCTGAGCCCGGCCGCCGAGCTGACGGCGTACCGGGTCGTGCAGGAGGCGCTGACGAACGTGGTGAAGCATGCGGGCGAGGCCGCCGTGGCGGTCACTCTGAGCTGGCAACAGGATGCGCTGCTCGTCGAGGTGGTCGACGACGGCGACGGTGTCGACGGGACGACGGCTGGACACGGGCTGATCGGGATGAGGGAGCGAGTGGCAGCGATCGGCGGTGGGTTGTCGACGGGGCCGGGGACGGCGGGGGGCTTCGTGGTCCGGGCGACGATCCCGGTGGAGCGGTGATGACGGAGCGCAGGATCAAGGTCTTCGTGGTCGATGACCAGGAACTGGTTCGGATCGGCACGACGATGGTGGTCGGTTCTCAGCCGGACCTGGAGGTGGTCGGTGAGGCTGCCGACGGTGCCGAGGCGCTGTCACGGCTGGCGGTCACGGCGGCGGACGTGGTGCTGATGGACGTGCGGATGCCCCGGATGGACGGCGTGGAAGCCACCGGCCGCCTGCTCGCCCGCCCGGGCGCAGGGCCGAAGGTGATCGTGCTGACCACCTTCGACCTGGACGAGTACGCGTTCGCGGCGCTGCGAGCCGGCGCTTCCGGATTCCTGCTGAAGGACGGCCCGGCCGACGAACTGCTCGGCGCGATCCGGACCGTCCACCGTGGCGACGCCGTGATCGCCCCCTCGACGACGCGCCGCCTGCTCGACCATGTCGCTCCGGACCTGCCGGTCAAGGGCGCGGCCGAACGCGATCCGCTCGGAGGGCTGACCGAACGCGAACGGGAGGTCCTCGTACTAGTTGCCCAAGGCAAATCCAACGCGGAGATCGCGGGGACGTTGTTCCTCGCCGAGGGCACGGTCAAAACCCACGTCAGCCGGGTGCTCGCGAAGCTGTCCCTCCGCGACCGCGTCCAAGCCGTCATCTGGGCCTACGAACACCGCGTGAACGGCGTCATCTGACAGACCGAACCCGCAGTACGGAGTCAGCCGCCGGCGACCGCGGGGATGATGGAGACCTCGCCGCCGTCCTTGATCGCGGTCTGCAGGCCGTCGTCGAAGCGCACGTCGTTGTTGTCGACGTAGACGTTGACGAAGCGGCGCAGTTCGCCGGAGTCGTCGAGCACGCGGGCCTTGATGCCGGGGTAGGAGGTGTCGAGGGAGTCGAGCACTTCGCTCAGTGTGGAACCCTCGACCGAGACCGAGGACGCGCCCTGGGTGTAGGGCCGCAGGATGGTCGGTACCCGAACGCTGACGCTCACTGCAGTCCTGCCTTCACGAAGGCGTCGTACGACGCTGGGATGGTCACCTTGGGGCCGACCCGGTCGGCCACGGCGTCGAGCGTCTTGAGCCCGTCGCCGGAGTTGATGATCACCGTCTCGGCGTCGGGATCGATCTGGCCGGTCGCGATCAGCTTCTTCAGCGTCGCGATGGTCACCCCGCCCGCGGTCTCGGTGAAGATGCCCTCGGTCCGGGCGAGCAACTGGATGCCTTCGATGACCTCTTCGTCGCTGACGTCCTCGATCACCCCGCCGGTACGCCGGGCCACGTCCAGCACGTATGGGCCGTCTGCCGGGTTGCCGATCGCCAGGGACTTCGCGATGGTGTCGGGCTTGACCGGCTTGACCACGTCGTGGCCGTCGCGGAACGCCTGCGCGACCGGGGAGCACCCGGTCGCCTGCGCGCCGTAGATCTTGTAATCGGTCGCGTCGACCAGGCCCAGCTTGCCGAGCTCGGTGAAGCCCTTGTCGATCTTGGTCAGCTGCGAGCCGGAGGCGACCGGGATGACGACCTGCTGCGGGATCCGCCAGCCGAGCTGCTCGGCGATCTCGAAGGCGAGCGTCTTCGAGCCCTCGGAGTAGTACGGGCGGACGTTGACGTTGACGAACGCCCAGCCGTCCTCCTCGCCCGCGATCTCGGAGGCGAGCTTGTTCACGTCGTCGTAGTTGCCGTCGACGGCGACCAGGGTGCCGCCGTACACGGCGGTGGTGATGATCTTGGGGCGCTCGAGGTCCTTCGGGATGAAGACGACCGAGCGGATACCGGCCCGGGCTGCCGCCGCGGCGACGGCGTTGGCCAGGTTGCCGGTGGAGGGGCAGGCGAAGACCTTCATGCCGAGCTCGCGGGTGGCGCTCAGGGCGGACGCGACCACGCGGTCCTTGAAGGAGTGGGTCGGGTTGCCCGAGTCGTCCTTCACCCAGAGCTTGCGCAGGCCGAGCTCGCGGGCCAGGTTGCCGGCGTCGATCAGCCGGGTGTAGCCGGGTTCGGTGTTGGGGAAGCTCGCCACGTCGGTGGGCACCGGCAGCAGCGGCTGGTAGCGCCAGATGTTCTTGGGTCCGGCTTCGATCTGCTCTCGCGTGATGGTCGGGAACTCGTACCCGACCTCCAGCGGACCGAAGCACTCCATACAGGCGTAGAACGGGCCGAGTTCCGTCTTCGCGCCACAGGCGCGACAGCTCAGGTGCGTTCCGTTGCCGAAGGCACCTTCACGGATGGTGTGGGTGGCGGACGCGGTGCTCAGGCTCATGGCGGAGTTTCCCTCCTCATCTTCCCCGGACCGGATCTCGGCGCGGGACGGATTTGGCACCGTTCCGCCGCGAGCGCCTCGGATCGAGGCGTCAACGGGGAGGGTTGCCGGGACTTCAACGGGCCGTTTCCCTCAGTCCCTCTGGATGAGCACTGCCGAGATTACCCAATCGGGTCCATATTGTGTCTTCCGTTCCCAACATCCGAGACAGCCGATCTCACCTGGGCGGCCTCACCGACTCAGCCCGCCCGGCGTTCCCGGAAGGTCCGCCGGTACGCCGACGGCGACGTCCGCAGCGCCCTGCCGAAGTGGTGCCGCATCGTCACCGGGGTGGCGAACCCCGCCGCCAGCGCGATCTCCTCGACCGGCGCGTCCCCCGTCTCCAGCATCGTCAGCGCCGCCTGCACCCGCTGCGCGATCAGCCATTTGGCGGGCGTCGTCCCGGTCGCGCGGCTGAAGTGCCGCAGGTACGTCCGCGGCGACAACCCCGCCTCCCGAGCCAGATCCGGTACGCCGATCGGCTCGGCCAAGTGCTCCAGCGCCCAGCCGAGACTCCGGGCAACGGGCGCGTCGTCCGGCTCGGGCGGAATCGGAGACTCGATGTACTGCGCCTGGCCACCCGCCCGGTACGGCTGGATCACCAGTCGCCGGGCGACCGCGTTCGCCACGGCCGCGCCGAAGTCCTTGCGGACCAGGTGCATCGCCAGATCCAGCCCGGCGGCGCATCCCGCACTGGTGAGCACGTCGCCCTCGTCGGTGTACAGCGGCTCCGGGTCCACCTGGACGGCGGGATAACGCTCGCGCAGGAGGTCGGCGTACCGCCAATGTGTGGTGGCGCGGCGACCGTCGAGCAGGCCGGCTGCCCCGAGTGCGAAGGCTCCCGAGCAGATCGACACGATCCTGGCGCCGCGGCGGTGCGCTTGCCGCAGGGCCGCGATCAGTTCGGGCGAGGTCGTGCCGCGGGGATCGGCGACGCTCGGGATGACCACAGTGTCCGCGGCGGCGAACTCGTCGAGCCCGTGCGGACTGCTGAGCGTGGCACCGCCGAGCACCCGGATCGACTCGGGCGTCTCCGTGCAGACCTTCAACTCGTACCAGGGCTGGTCGATATCGGGCCAGGCGAAGCCGAACACCTCGATCACGATGCCGGCCTCGAACGCCGTCATCCCGTCGTACGCCAGTACGGACACTGTCCTCAGAGGCATGTCGAAATCTTAGCGATAGTCGTCATCCACGCCACTTCTGCGCGAGCGCGCAGGCTCGGACGATGGAGGCATGTTCGAGAAGCTGAAGGAGTTCGCCGCAGGAATCCACGCCGCCGGAGCAGTCCGGCACGGCGTCGAGCCACCCGCCGGAGCGCTCAGGAAGACCGGTCCCGGCGGATATCGAGCATCCGCATCAGCGGAGTCGCCGCGACGCCGTGAACGACCACGCTCAGTACGACGGTGAAGCCGACGGTCGCCCACAGCCAGGGCAGGTCCGTACTGAAGTCCGCCCCGGCATAAGCCAGGTAATAGACCGATCCCACACCCCGTACTCCGAACGCGGCCGTCACCCACCGCTCGGATCTCCGCATCGGCGTCCGCAGCAGCGCGAGCCACGCGACCAACGGCCGAACCACCACGACCAGCAGTACTCCGATCGCCGCGCCGGCCAGGGTCAGCGGCTTGAGCAGGCCACCGGTGATCGCGACGCCGAGCAGCAGCAGGATTCCCCAGGTCAGGATGTGCTCGAGTTGCTCGACGAACCCGTGGAGCTCCTCGTGGAACTCGTGGTCGCGCTCCGCCGCTCGCAGCGACAGGGCCGCGACGAAGACCGCGATGAAGCCGTAGCCGTGGAGCACCTCGGCCAGGCCGTAGACACCCAAGGTCATGGCGAGAGCGAGAACCGGTTCCCGGGAGTCGGCCAGCCGAAGGCTCGGGACCGGCGCGGAGAACGCCATCTTGCCGAGCAGCCAACCTGCTCCGGCGCCCACGGCCACCCCGATCACCGTCTTGCCGATCAGCTCCCAGGCGAACCACTCCAGCGCCCAGTCCCCGACCGCGCCCTTGGTGGCGGCGAAGATGGCCGCGTAGACGAAGGGAAAGGCGAGCCCGTCGTTCAGGCCGGCCTCCGAGGTGAGCGCGAAGCGGACCTCGTCGTCCTCCTCCGGTTCGGCGCCCTCACCGGTACTCGGGCCCTGGACCTGGACGTCCGAGGCGAGCACCGGGTCGGTTGGCGCCAGCACGGCGCCGAGGAGCAGGGCAGTGGCAGGCGCCAGACCGAGCAGCCAGCCTGCTCCCGCGACAGCGAAGACGGCCGCGGGCATCGCGACGAACAGCAGCCGCCACGTCACCGACCACCGGCGCCAGCCGATCGGCCGGTCGATCGCCAGTCCGACACCCATCAGGGCGATCAGGATGGTCAGTTCGGCGAGGCGTTCGGTGAGGTCCGGCTGCGCGATCGGACTCAACTGGCTCCGGTCGACCGCGAGACCGAGCAGCAGGCCGGCACCGAGGAACGCGATCGGGGCCGAGATGGCGTACCGCCGCAGCAGTCTGGGCAGGACCGCGCCGAGCAACAGGGCCACCCCTGCCACCAGGTAGAGGCCGTCCCCGTCAATCTGCATGGTGGGGACCCTAGTGCCCACATCCGGCCGCTTCACCCACCGAACCCGGCCCCGGCGTGGCCCGGGAGTGGCGGGTCAGCGGAGGCGGTGGGTGGCGCCTGGGGTGTGGGTCGGGAGCGATTTGCGGGGGCCGTAGCGCGGGTGACCGATGCCCGCCAGCTCCAGCAGGCGCTGAACCCGGAAGCGATGACCGCGGTAGGGCTCGATGAGTTCGGCGCAGCCGTCGTCGTCCAGTTCCTCGCCGGTCAACGCGTACGAGACGTTGCGGGACACGTGATAGTCGGCGAAGGAGAACGCATCCGCGTCGCCATGAGCCCGCTGCCGGACTTCCGCCGCGGTCCACACCCCGACCCCCGGCAACGACCGCAGCCGCCGCTCGACCTCCGCGCCGTCGGTCAACTGCAGGGTCCGCTCCAACGCAGCGGCCCGCGTCGCCGCCGTGATCACCACCCGCGACCGGCGCCCTTCGACACCAGCCCGCAGCCACTGCCAGGACGGAATCAGCCGCCACTCCTCAGGCGACGGCGGCACCATCATCTTCCGCCCGTCAGGAGCACCCGGCCCTGGCGCCAGTTCGCCGTACTCCCACAACAGCATCCGCCACCCGGCGAACGCCTCCTTGCCGGTGACGACCTGCTCGATCCCGGCAGCAGCCATCGCCTCGAACACCGCCCGAGTCCGAGGCACCCGGAAGTGCGGAAACCGCCGCGCGGCATCGACCAGCGGCCTGTGCTCGGCCAGCGGCTCGAACCCGTCCCAGCTGTCCGACTCACCCAGCAGTTCCGGCACACCGTCCAGCGCCCATGACGCCCCCGGTCCCCACGCCTCAGCTTCCACCTCGGCCGCAGCGGAGTACGGGGTGAGCCTCAGGAGCACCGGCCCGTCCGGCGTCCGGGTGGCCCGCCAGACCGTCCGCCGACCCACGTCGAACACGTACGCAGGGTCGCCCGGTCCCTTCCGCAACCCACCAATGACGGTATGCGGATCCACGGGCCGCCCAGGCCGCCACCGCCGCACCACCGATCTCACGCCGGTAAGTGTTACTCACCCCACCGACAACTAACCGAGCGGCATCTGAGCAGCAGCCAACAACTGGCGCATCCGGGGGTACGGATCGACCACCGGTGTCCGAGCCTCGAGCACCTTCTTCCGGAGGGCTGCAAGCTCGGGCCCCATCACGTAGTGCCTTCCCTTGGTCTCCCCGACAGGCTGCAGAAGCCCGAGTTCGGTGAGCCTGGCCAGATCCCGAGTGGCTGTCCTTTGCTCGATCCCGGCTCGGCGAACATAGGTCGAGCGGCGGATCCGGAATCCGAGGCTGGCATCGAACAGCTCGTCGGCCACCCGTTCAGGAAGATGAAATTCCTCCACCAGCTCATCGAAGGCCGACCAAAGTCGGCCTGCCTCCCGATAGCGCCGGGCGACGGTCTGAGCCTGGATGTGGTGCGCTCGCAGGTTGAACTTGACCCATAAGTCGGCCGACCTCGTCGGCTGCCAGCTACCAGCGCCAGTCAGTGCAAGCACCCGGTAATAGTCCTCCGTATTGCTTCCCAGCCACTCCTCGATGCTGGAGAAGGCGGGCTCTCCGATCCCACACTTCGACAGCACCAACGTCTGCAGCGCCCTCGCCATCCGGCCGTTCCCATCACGGAAGGGATGGATCATCACCAGGTTGAGATGAGCCATCGCCGCCCGAACCAGGTTGTCCACCTGACCATCGCCGGACAGGTCCGTCATCAGTTCCTCTACCAGCCCGGGAACATCCTCCGCCGGAGGTCCTTCGTAGACGTTCTCACCCGTCTTCTCGTCGTGGACGTAGATTTCACGCTGCCGATAACTCCCCGGACTCTTGGACAGGTCGTGGCTCAGCATCATGAAGTGCATTGCCCGGACGGCGGCGACATCGAGCGCGAAATCGGCGTCACCGGCCATCGCCAGGACATACCCCAGAGCTTGCCGGTAGCCCCTGATCTCCGCGAATGTCTGCTCGTCGGCGCTCAGAGCCTCTTCGTCATCGAGCGCCGCAACAGCGTCGTCGACCCTGACCTCATATCCCTCGATGCTGTTGGATCCCTGGATTGCCCGCGCCAGCATGCTGCGCCGAAGACCACCGGCCCAGCGACGAGGAACTCGCATGACGTCGGCCAACTCGAGCCGGAAGGCGTGAATCTGCTCCAGGATCCGCAGATCCTCGAGATCCGGTTCCGGCGTACTGAAGATCGTCATCGGGTGTCCTTATGTCTCAATTCTTAGGACAAAGCGTACCAGAGTGGCCTAAGAATTGAGACATCGAGACATCACGGATCCGCAGGCCGATACTGAGTCATGGCGATGTCGGGTTGGCAGGCCGTGAAGCTTGTCGTTAACACGCTGAATCTCTCCACGCCGGCGGGCTTGCTCGTCGGCCTGATCGGGCGCGCGCGCTTCAGCCGCGGCCCGCGCGGCCTCTTCTACGCCACCGATTACAAGCTGCGTTTCCCGGCCGCCGGGGCCTTCACCCTCGGGAACCTGGTCCTCACCAAGCACGACCGGGCGTACATCGACCAGCGCCCGAAGCTGGTCAAGCACGAGGAGCGGCATTCGTGGCAGTACTTCTTCCTGATCGGCCTGCCGATGCTCCCGCTCTACCTGCTCGGCGCCGCCTGGTCCTGGCTCCGCACCGGCTGCCCGGCCTCCCGCAACCCGTTCGAGCGCCTGGCCGACCTTGCGGACGGCAACTACGTCGAACGCCCGCTCCGGCCCTTGAGGCAGGTGTTCAGCGGGTTGCGATCGCGTCCGAGAGGGCAGTGAGGACGGTTACTACGCCGGCCGGGTCGTCTACGACGATGTCGGCTGCGTCAGTCAGGGCAGTAGCGCCAGACGAGCGAGCAGCAACCAGTACTGCGTACAGCCCGTCGCCGCGAAGCTCGTCCAACGCCTGGAAGGCGGCGAGGTCACCCAGGTCGTCCCCGGCGTAGAGGACGGAGCGAGCTCCGGTGGAGTCGATGAGCCGGCGCAAGGCGACACCCTTGTCGATGCCAGGCGGGCGGATCTCCAGGACCAGGTTGCCTGGTTCCAGGCGGAGGTCCACCGACTCGGCGAGCTCGGTGAGCGGCGTACGCAGTACTTCCAAGGCAAGTTCGGGCTCTGGGAGGCGGCGGGTGTGGACGGCCAGGGAGCTGCCCTTGTCCTCCACGAACGCATCCGGCAGGCCCACCTCCCGCAGCAGGTCCGGGAGCTTCTCACGAGCCACCGCGACGCCAGAAGGGACCGGGTCGCTGGTGACGGCACCAGTAGACGCCTCCCACCGCTCAAGCCCGTAATGCCCCAGTACTACGAGCCGCCCGAGCCCCGGGTGACCAGTGACTCCGGACAACTCGGTCGCCACCAACGCGGGGCGGCCGGTCACGATCGCCACCTGGCCCACTGAGCGGGCAAGTCGCGCCAAGGCATCGAGTGCACCCGCGACCGGGCGGGACATCGCCGGATCCTCGACCAGCGGTGAGAGCACCCCGTCGAAGTCCGAGGCGATCACCGCGCCGGCGGGATCCGCGACGATCGCTTCCCAGCCTTCGCGCCCGGCCGCGGTCTGCAGGACCGGAGTACTCATCCTGCGTAGTCCGTGGTGAGGATGACGCTGAGGCGGTCCTTCTTCATGTTCGGCAGGGCGGTCTTGGTGCTGCCGATGCCGATGTCCTTGGCGAGTTGCGTGGCCTCGGCCTGCATGCCCGGCGGGTAGTACACAGTGCTGGTGACGATCTTGCCGTGCCAGTTGTCGCGGCCGGCGACGACCCAGCCGGCCTGCCGGGCGCGGATCGCGACGTCCTCGGCCAGGCCCTTGCGGCTGGTGTTGTTGAACACCTCGACGGCCGGTCGCTGCGACGGCGGGATCGTGGTCGGCTTGGACGGCGGCACGACCGGCGTCAGGATCGGCGGGGTGCTGGGCTCGGCCGACGGCGTCTCCACCGGCGCACTGGTCGGCACCGAAGAAGGCTCCTTGGTAGGCGCCGTCGAAGGGGTCGACGAAGGTGTAGCGGAAGGTCCGGAAGATGAAGGCTTGGCGGTGGGCGTCGGCGAGGACGTCTGACCGGCCGGCTTGTCGTCGGCGACGCTGTCGTTACCCCGCGTACCGAACAGAACCAGCAGTCCGCCCACGATTGCGACGACGGCGAGCACGGCGACGAGGGACGAGAGGACCTGTCCCCGTTCGTCCTTGGTGCGAGCGGCTCGCGCCGACGCTCCGTGCGTTAGCTCCGGTGTCCGGGTGGGTGCATCGCAAGGCGGAGTGAAGGGCTCGATGTTTTTCCATCGTGCCCTTTGCTCCAACGCCGCGAGGTGCCCGCCTGGGCGCCGGAGATAGCGTGCGGAGCGTTGGCGCGGGCCGCTAGTCAAAACTCAGACCTCGATACCCAAGCGGCGGGCGGATCGGGCGCGCTGGCGGGCGGCGCGCAATCGGCGCAGGCGCTTGACCAGGAGCGGGTCGTGGGCGAGGGCCTCGGGCCGGTCGATCAGGGCGTTGAGCACCTGGTAGTACCGGGTGGCCGACATCTGGAACTGGTCCCGGATGGCCTGCTCCTTGGCGCCGGCGTACTTCCACCAGTGCCGCTCGAATCCGAGGATCGCACCGTCACGGTCGGACAACCCAGCGACGGCCGGCTGGGCTGCTTCGGCGGGGCCGGAAGAGCTGGCGTTGGCGCTGTCCATCTGCTGGTGACTCCCGTGCGGTCGGTGATCGTCCGTCCGCGCTCCACTGTACGGGCTGAACGACAGCCATGTCATTCACCGCGCAGCTACCGAGCGTGTGTCGCGAGTGCCGGCACCCGGGACACCAGGCGGACGGCCCGGCGCGCTCAACTCTGGCAGGATCGACGGTGTGAGCTCAACTCGACAGGGCCCCGGCGACGTGTCGTCCAGCCCGCGAACCGCCGTCGCTACGGTCGAGGAGCTGCAGTCCCGGTACGCCGAGGTGAACCCTGTGGTGAACGCCGTCTGCACGCCCAATCCCGCTGCCCTGACCGAAGCCGCCCGACTGGACACGGAGCGTGACGACGGAAGGGTGCGTGGTCCACTCCACGGCCTGCCGGTGCTGGTGAAGGACAACATCGACACCGCCGACCTGCCGACCACGGCCGGTTCGCTGGCCCTGGCCGGCCAGCCGCCCCCGCCGTACGACGCTCCGCTGGTCCGCCGGCTGCGCGAGGCCGGGTGTGTCGTGCTCGGCAAGACCAACCTCAGCGAGTGGGCAAACTTTCGCGGCTCCGCCTCGTCGTCGGGCTGGAGCGCGTACGGCGGGCTGACCCGCAACCCGTACGCGCTGAATCGCTCCGCGGGTGGCTCCTCCAGCGGTTCGGGCGCCGCGGTGGCCGCCGGGCTGGCGGATCTCGCGATCGGCACCGAGACGAACGGGTCGATCGTCTGCCCGGCCGCGCTGAACGGGATCGTCGGGCTGAAGCCGACGGTCGGCCTGATCCCGCAGCAGGGGATCATCCCGCTCTCGCACTCCCAGGACACCGCCGGACCGATGACGAGGACGGTCCGCCAGGCGGCCGCGCTCCTCACGGTGATGACCGGCGGCGGTACGGACTACGAGTCCTACTGCCGGGGAGAGGACCTCAGCGGCGTACGCATCGGCGTACCGCGGGGGCCGTTGTGGGGGTACTCGCTGGGGCTGGACCGGCTCACCGAGGAGGCCATCGGCATGCTCTCGGCGGCCGGCGCCACCATCGTGGACGGGTTGTCGCTGCCGTCGCCGGGCAGCGAGGAGGACCAACTCGCGATCCTGGCGCACGAGATGAAGGTCGACCTCGCCGCATACCTCGCCTCCCGCCGGCCAGGCGGTCCGCGCACCCTCGCGGACGTGATCGCGTTCAACCGGGCGCACGCGGACGTGGAACTGCGGTACTTCGGCCAGGACCTGTTCGAGCGGTCCGAGCAGACCGACGGCCTGGACTCCGCGGTCTACGTCGCGGCCAGGTTGTCCGCCCTTCGAGCCGGCCGGGACGGGATCGACACCCTGTTGCGGGACAATCAACTGGACGCCCTCGTCACGCCGTCGTACTCACCGGCCTGGGCGATCGACCTGATCAACGGCGATCACGTGCTCGGCAGTTCGTCGTCCCATGCGGCGCTGGCGGGCTATCCGCTGCTGGCGGTTCCGTCCGGCCTGGTCGAAGGGCTGCCGGTCGGCATCACCTTCAGCGGGACCGGACGGAGTGACGCCACCCTCATTCGCTTGGCGCACGCCTTCGAAACCGCGAGAATCAAGGCTCACGGCCCGTTCCCGACCCCGGAGTTCAGACAGTGGGTATAGATCGAGTCCGCTGGGGAATCGTTGCTACTGGCAACATCTCCACGTCGTTCACCAAGGACCTCGCCGAACTCCCCGGCCAGGCCGTGGTGACGGCGGTCGCGTCCCGCTCGCTGGACAACGCGCACCGGTTCGCCGAACTGTTCGGGATCGAGCACCGCTACGACGACTACCGGCGGCTGATCGACGACGGCCACGTGGACGTGCTCTACATCGGCACCCCGCATCCCCAGCACTACGCGACCGCCAGAGCCGCCCTGCAGGCCGGGATCGCGGTGCTCTGCGAGAAGCCGGTGACGCTGACCGCACGGCAGGCCCGGGACCTGATCGCCGTCGCCCGTGAGCACGACACGCTGTTCGCCGAGGCGATGTGGATGCGCACCAACCCGGTCGTGCAGGCGATGTTCGCCGACCTGACCGAAGGTGTCATCGGCGAGCCGATGGAGGCGCTGGCGGACTTCGGTTTCCACAAGCCGCAACTGCCGGCCCGGCTGCTCGACCCGGCCCTGGGCGGCGGCTCGCTGATGGACGGCGGGATCTACCCGATGACGTTCGTCCACATGGCCCTCGGCAAGCCCGACGAGGTCAAGGCCGTCGGCTCGGTGAACGAGGACGGCGTCGACCTGAACGTCGCGATGGCCTGGCGCTACGACTCCGGCGCCGTCGCCGCCCTGACCTGCGGACTCCGCTCGCAGAACCCGTGGACCGCCTCGGTGAGCGGTCCGGAGGGGCACCTGCTGCTCCCGAACCGGTTCCATCACCCGGAGTACTACGTCCGCAGTACGGCCGCGGGCGAGGAGCGGATCGACGTACCGACGCATGGCCTTGGGTACCACTACGAAGCAGCCGAGGTGATGCGGTCGCTGCGCGCGGGGCAGGTGGAGTGCCCCGCCCTTCCGCATGCCGCCACGATCGAGATCCTCGAACTGCTCGACGAGACACGTAGACAGATCGGGGTCAGCTACCCCGGCGACGACGAATACCTGGGTGGATAACAACTGATGCCGAGCGGACGCAGTTCCTTCGTGGTGGTCGCCAACCGGCTGCCGGTCGACCGGATCGAGATGCCCGACGGCAGTACTGCGTGGCGGCGGAGCCCGGGTGGGCTCGTCACCGCCCTGGCCCCGGTGATGCAGGGACACCACGGCGCCTGGATCGGCTGGACCGGCGGCAAGGACGAGAAGCTCGACCCGTTCGACGAGGGCGGCATGCACCTGGTGCCGGTGACGCTGTCGGCCGAGGACGTGGAGCTGTACTACGAGGGCTTCTCCAACGCGACCCTGTGGCCGCTGTACCACGACGTGATCGTGGCGCCGGAGTTCCACCGGGAGTGGTGGGAGTCGTACGTGGCGGTCAACCGGCGGTTCGCGGAGGCCGCCGCGGAGGCCGCCGACGACAACGCCGTGGTGTGGGTGCACGACTACCAGCTGCAACTGGTCCCGGCGATGCTGCGGCGGCTGCGGCCCGACGTACGGATCGGCTTCTTCCTGCACATCCCGTTCCCGCCCACCGAGTTGTTCGCGCAGATGCCGTGGCGCCGGCAGATCCTGGACGGGCTGATGGGCGCGGACCTGGTCGGCTTCCAGCGGCCCGGCGCCGCCTCGAACTTCGCCCGGCTGGCCCGCAACCGGATGGGCCTGCGCACCCGCGGCGACCGGATCCACCTGCCGGACGACCGGATCGTCCGGGCCAAGGCGTTCCCGATCTCGATCGACGTCGGCGAGTTGGAGCAGATCGCCCGCCAGCCGGAGACCGAGGCCCGCGCCGCCGAGATGCGCGAAGAGGTCGGCAATCCCGCGCACATCCTGCTCGGCGTGGACCGGCTCGACTACACGAAGGGCATCCGGCAGCGGCTGCGCGCCTTCGGTGAACTCCTGGACGAGGGCCGCGTCTCGGTCGACGACGCCGTCTTCATCCAGGTGGCGACCCCGTCGCGCGAGCGGGTCGAGCAGTACCGCGTACTGCGCGACGAGATCGAACTGCTGGTCGGCCGGATCAACGGCGAGCACGGCCGGATCGGCACGCCGGCCATCAACTACCTGCACACCTCCTACTCCCGCACCGAGATGGCCGCCCTGTTCCGGGCCGCCGACGTCGCCGTGGTGACCCCGCTGCGCGACGGCATGAACCTGGTCGCGAAGGAGTACGTGGCCTGTCGGTACGACGACACCGGCGCGCTGGTGCTGAGCGAGTTCGCCGGCGCGGCGGACGAGTTCCGCCAGGCCTTCCTGGTGAACCCGCACGACATCAACGGGATGAAGGACACCATCGTCGACGCGATGAGCACCGACGACCGCCAGCTCGGCCGCCGGATGAAGGCGATGCGCAAGCACCTGGCCGCCCACGACGTGAACGTCTGGGCCGCCTCGTTCCTCAAGGCCCTCCATGCCGAGGACTGACGATTCCGTCGTCGACGGAACTCCGGAGGAAACGAAAGCGGAGGGGCAGACGAGGACCGGGAATTCGATTCTCGCGCTTGATCTGGGTACTTCGTCGGCGCGTGCGCTCGTACTGACCGCCGACGCGTCGCCGGTGCCGGGTGCGTTGGCGCGGCACAAGGTCACCCCGGCGTACGGCGCCGCCGGCGAGGCGACGCTGGATCTGCACAACTATGTCGAAGGCCTGCTCGGCTGCCTCGACGAGCTGCAGCAGAACGGGCACCTGACCGGCATCACCGACATCGTGCTGTCCTCGCAATGGCACTCAATCGTTGCCCTCGACAACAACGGCGCCGCGCTGACGCCGGTGATCCCCTGGGTCGACACCCGGTCGGTCGCCGCGGCGGTGGGCTCCGACTTCGACGAGCACGCCTTCCACGCGCGGACCGGCGCCTGGTTGCACCGGCTCTACTGGACCCGGCGGATCCCCTGGCTGCGATCGCTGATCTCTCCCGCCGCCTACGCCGGCCTCCCGGATCTCGTGCTGGAGCGTCTGACCGGAGTGCGGGTGACGTCGGTGTCGATCGCGTCCGGCACCGGAACGCTCGACCTCGCCTCAGGGACCTACGACGACGAAGCACTCGCGGTGGCAGGGGTTTCGGCCGCCGCGCTGCCGCCGATCGTGCCGACGGGCTGGACCGGCGCGCTGTCCGCGGAGTACGCGCGGCGGTGGCCGGGGCTGGTCGGAGTACCGATTCATCCGCCGACCGGCGACGGCGCCGCGTCCAACGTCGGCACCGGCGGGTACGACGAGTCGACCGCCGCGGTGACCGTCGGTACTTCGGCCGCCGTGCGGGTGGTCCACCCGATCGAGGACGCTCCGGAGTTGCCGTGGGAGCTCTGGCGGTACCGCGTGGACGACAAGCGCGCGGTGACGGGGATGGCGTTCTCGGCCGCGGGGAACCTGCACGCGTGGCTGACCGGAGTACTGCGGCTGCAAGACCCGGAGCCCTTCGACGTCGAGATCGGGTCGTCGCGGGTGGTCGCGATCCCCTTTCAGGCGGGGACCCGGCCGCCGGACACCGTGCCGAGTGGCTCCGGGGTGTTCTTCGGTTTGTCCTTCGACGACACCGCCGCCGACTTGCTGGCCGCTTCGCTGCAGGGCGCGTCGCTGGAGGTCGACCGCGGCCTGCGGCTGCTCGACGGTCTCTTCGGCCGGCCGCTGGAGGTCGTCCTGGGCGGCGGCGGGATCGACGCCTCCGCCTGGTGGCGCCGCTGCCTGACGGCCACCTTTGCTCGGCCCACAACTACGTGCTCCGAGCCGGAGGTGGGTGCCCGGGGCGCGGCTGCCGTGGCTCTCGGCCTGTCACCCGCTCCGGGCGGCGAAACCCAGAAGCCGGTCGCGGCCGAGGCAGAACGGGTTGACCTACTCCGTCCCCGCTATGAAGCCCTCCGCGCGCTGGCCGTCCAGGCCGCCCCGCAACTGAAGAACCCCGGCGAACTTCTCTAACTCCGACTGCGACCGCTGCCTCCGAGCCAGTTCTGTCGGCTCCGACCTCGCGGACTACTCCCGTGGAGTGACACCGGCGTACTGCATCTGTAGTACGGGCTGAATACGGCCGGTGGACGACGCGTCCGCTGGCCCTGCTCACGTACTGTGAGGAGATGGGCGCGCCTCCGCAGTGGTACGCCGGATACAAGCTGCATCCGGTGGCGTGCGACCACGCCATCGCGCTGACCGTTCTGGCCATCAACCTGCTGCAGCCCGGCGCCAACCACGGCGAGCGGCAGATCGAGCTGACCTTCGGCCGCGTGGTGATCATCGTGATCGCCTGCGGGGCCCTCGTCTTCCGCCGTCGAGCGCCCTTGGTCGTGCTCGCGATCACCACCGCGGCCGCCATCGCGTATGCGGTCACCACCGAGGTCAAGAGCCCGATCGCGCTGGCGCTGGCGTGCGCGATTTACACGGTCGTGGTGCAGACCGACCGGCCGACCCGCTCGATCGCGGTCATCGGGACCGCCGTGATCATGGTCAGCACCTCCACCCTGTTCACCGACGGCACGTTCCTCGAGAACCTGTCCGTGGCCGTGCTGGTGCTGTTCGCCGCCGCCCTCGGCGAGGCAGTCCGCTACCGCCGCGCGTACCAGGCGGAGCTGGAGGACCGGGTCAGGCGAGCCGAGCAGTTCCGTGAGGAGGAGGCGGAGCGCCGGGTGATCGAGGAGCGGCTGCGGATCGCCCACGAACTGCACGATGTGATCGCCCACCACATCGCCCTGATGAACGTCCAGGCCGGCGTCGCGTCCCACCTGCTCCGCGAGGAGCCGGACGAGGCCGACCGCGCGCTCGTCCTGGTCCGCGAAGGCGGCCGGACCGTACTGCGTGAGCTGACCGTGCTGCTCGGCGTGCTCCGCCGCTCGGGCGACGGGTCGCTGCCGACCGCGCCGACGCCTTCGCTGCAGGAGCTCGACGCCCTGATCGACTCGTTCACCGCCGCCGGCCTGGTGGTCGACTGGCAGCCGCCGGCGCCCGGACCACTCCCGGACGTGATCGAACTGACCGCCTACCGGATCCTGCAGGAGTCCCTGACCAACGTGGTCAAACACGCACCCGGCGCCGTCGTACAGGTCCGCTTCGAGCAGCAACGCGGCTCGCTCACGATCGAGATCACCGACGACGGCGGCCACCCCGGTACGCCGTACCGAAACGTCGCGCCGGCACCGATCGGCGCCGGCCACGGGCTGCTGGGCATGCGGGAGCGGGTCACCGCGGTCGGTGGCGATCTCACCACTGGACCGGTGGCACCTGGCGGGTTCCGGGTGCGCGCGGTTCTACCTCTGGAGACGGGAGACACAGGTGACGATCCGGGTGCTGCTGGCCGACGACCAGACGCTGATTCGGAGCGGGTTCCGGGTGCTGGTGAACTCGGCGCCCGGTCTGGAGGTTATTGCTGAGGCGGCGAACGGCCAGGAGGCCGTCGAGCTGGCTCGCAGCGAGCGCGCCGACGTGATCCTGATGGACATCCGGATGCCCGGGGTCGACGGTCTGGCCGCAACTCGGGAGATCACCGCCGACGAGTCGCTGGCCGGGGTGAAGGTGCTGATCCTGACCACCTTCGAGGTCGACGAGTACGTCTTCGAGGCGATCCGGGCCGGGGCCAGCGGGTTCCTCGGCAAGAGCGTCGAGCCGGACGAACTGATCAGCGCGATCCGGGTGGTCGCGCGTGGCGACGCGCTGCTGTCACCCAAAGCCGTGCGTGGATTGATGAATCGCTTCCTGGCGCAGCCCGAGCTCGGCCCGTCGAACGGTGCCACCGAGCTGGACGTGCTGACCGACCGGGAGCGCGAGGTGGTCGGTCTGGTCGCACTGGGGCTGTCGAACGACGAGATCGCCGAGCGGTTGGTGCTGTCGCCCTTGACCGCCAAGACGCACGTGAACCGGGCGATGGTGAAGCTCGACGCCCGGGATCGGGCGCAGCTCGTGGTGACCGCTTACCGGACCGGGCTCGTCCGGGCCGGCACTGTGGAGCAACCCGGGGCGGTCGCAGTACAACCCACGCAGTAGCCGCCTACAGCAGGCGCAGTACGGCGAGAAGCCCACCGCTGACGGACGCGGACTACAGGGTGACACCGCAACGATCGTCAGCATGGCTACCTACCTCTACCGGCTCGGCCGGTTCGCGTTCCGCCGGCGCAGGATGGTCGTGTTCATCTGGCTCGGTCTGCTCGTCGCGGGCATCACCGGCGCCGCGACGCTGTCCGGGCCGACTGCCAATGGATTCTCGATCCCGGGCACCGAGTCGCAGCGGGCGGTGGACCTGCTCGACGAGCGATTCCCACAGGCCGGCGCTGACGCCGCGACGGCCCGGATCGTCTTCCAGGCACCACCGGGCGAGCAGCTCAGCTCAGCGGACAACACCGCTGCGGTGAAGACGGCGCTCGGCCGGGTCGGCACCGCGCCGGAGGTAGCCACCGTCTCGGATCCGTTTGCGGCCAAGGCGATCTCGGCCGACGGCCGGACCGGCTATGCCCAGGTGTCGTACGAGGTCACCGCCCAGGAGATGACGCCCGAGGCGAGAGATGCGATGTCCGCCGCGGTGGAGCCGGCGCGCGCTGCCGGCCTGACCGTCGAGTACGGCGGTGACGCGATGCAGGCCCAGGAGGAACAGAGCCTGACCGAGGTGATCGGTGTCGGCGTGGCCGCGGTGGTGCTGCTGATCACCTTCGGCTCGCTCGTCGCCGCCGGTCTTCCGTTGCTCTCGGCAATCATCGGGGTAGGCATCGGCTCCACCGCGATCACGGCCGCGACCGGCTTCATCGACATCGGGTCCGGAACGCCGATTCTCGCGGTGATGATCGGGCTCGCGGTGTCGATCGACTACGCCTTGTTCATCATGTCCCGCTATCGGCACGAACTGGCGACCGGTCTGGAACCGGAGGAAGCGGTCGGCCGCGCGGTGGGGACCGCCGGCTCCGCGGTGGTCTTCGCCGGGCTGACCGTGGTGATCGCGCTGGGTGGCCTGTTCGTGGTGGACATCCCGTTCCTGACGCAGATGGGGCTTGCTGCCGCCTTCACCGTCGTCATCGCCGTGGCGATCGCGCTGACGCTGCTGCCCGCTGTGCTCGGGATGGCCGGGCGTCGGGTCGTCGGCGGCCGGATCCCCGGTCTGCGCGGTGGCGACCCGGAGAGCACGGGCGGCAAGCCGTCGGCCGGTCGTCGGTGGGCGGGGTTCGTCACGCGGCGGCCGGTCGCCGTGCTGCTGGTGGCCGTGGCCGGCCTTGGATTGCTGGCGATTCCGGCGGCCAGCCTCGAGCTCGGGTTGCCAGACGACAGCACCGCCGCTCCTGCCTCCACCCAGCGCAAGGCGTACGAGATGTTGTCGGAGGGCTTCGGCCCGGGCTTCAACGGCCCGCTCATGGTCGTGGTCGACGTGGCCGGCTCCGCGGATCCGAAAACCGCCGCCGCGAGTACTGCGAACGTAGTACGGGCGTTGCCGGATGTGGCCGTGGTGACCCCGCCGACCTTCAACCCCGCGGGTGACACCGCGCTCCTGACGGTGATCCCGAAGAGTGGTCCGAGTACGACCGAGACCAAGGATCTCGTCGAAGCGATCCGGAGTGCGCCGGAGGCCGGCGGCGCGGAGGTTTCGGTGACCGGCGGGACTGCCTTCAACATCGACATCTCCGACAAGCTGAGCGGCGCGCTGCTGCCGTACCTGTCGCTGATCGTCGGGTTGGCGTTCCTGCTGCTGATGCTGGTGTTCCGCTCGATCCTGGTTCCGCTGAAGGCGACCCTCGGCTTCCTGCTGACGGTGGCGGCCACGTTCGGCGCCGTGGTCGCGGTGTTCCAGTGGGGCTGGTTCGCCGGGCTGTTCGGCATCGAGGGTCAGACTGGCCCGATCATCAGCATGCTGCCGGTGTTCCTGGTCGGCATCGTGTTCGGCCTGGCGATGGACTACCAGGTCTTCCTGGTCACCCGGATGCGCGAGGAACACGTCCACGGCGCGACCTCCGGCGCCGCCGTTGTCGACGGCTTCAGCCACGGCGCCCGGGTCGTCACCGCCGCCGCGGTCATCATGATCGCCGTCTTCTCCGGCTTCGTCCTCTCCCCCGAAACCCTGGTCCGCCAGATCGGCTTCGGCCTCGCCTTCGCCGTAGCGATCGACGCCTTCGTCGTCCGAATGACCATCGTCCCGGCCGTCATGGCCCTCCTGGGCCGCTCCGCCTGGTGGCTCCCCCGCTGGCTCGACCGCCTCCTCCCCAACGTAGACGTAGAAGGCGAAAAGCTCCGCCACCACCTAACCCCCGAACCCCCTGTCCGAGAACCAGAACTAGCCACCCGCTGAGTTGCCCG
>NZ_BAAAOS010000007.1:369021-511869 GCF_039530625.1 Kribbella sancticallisti
GCCCCGCATCGCCACCACCCAGCACCTTCGCTCACCTCGACATACCAGCCGCGCCGGTCGCCCGGCACTCACCGCGGCGCCGCCCGCTCCTCTTCATCCACCTCCACCACTGAACGCCCGCTGGCCCTCGCAGCCGCCACACTCCGCCTTCCCTCACCCTCGCCACCCTCCGTCTCAGCACGCGCCACAAGACCCGCGCCCGCCCACCGTGCGTACGTAGTACGGGCGGCAGTGACGGCCGCCACTGACAGTGATGGGTGTGGGCTGGATGATGGCGCCATGCTGCGCGAGATGATGAAGTCCAAGGTGCACCGGGCCACCGTCACCCAGGCCGACCTGGACTACGTCGGGTCCTGCACCCTGGACGCGACCTTGATGGACGCGGCGAACCTCTGGCCCGGCGAGAAGGTCGACATCGTCGACATCACCAACGGCAACCGCCTCACCACGTACCTGATCGAAGGCCCGCGCGACTCCGGCATCGTCGGCATCAACGGCGCCGCCGCGCACCTGATCCACCCCGGCGACCTCGTCATCCTGATCGCCTACGGCATGTTCGACCCAGCCGAAGCGAAGACCTTCGAGCCGAGCGTAGTCTTCGTGGACGAGCACAATGCGATCACCCGCATCGGCTCCGACGCCGCCGAGGCGCTACCGAACAGCGGCACCGTCCGCGGCGACCAACTGCACACCCCGCGCTGAGATGAGGCCGCGGGCCAGGTGAGGCCCGCGTGCTGGATGGAGATGGGTCGACGATGACCGAGAGCACCGACAAAGCCCCCAAGACGGCCAGCCACGACACCGCGTCGGGCGAGAAGTTGCGGGAGTTCATGAACTCCGGGTGGGGCGAAATCGAGCGAACCGACGTCACTCTCAGCGACGTCGGCACCTGGGCCGCCAAGCGGCGCGACGCCCTCTCCCAGGCGTTTCCCGGTGAGCGGCTGGTGATCCCGGCCGGCACCTTCAAGGTCCGCTCGAACGACACCGATTACGCGTTCCGCCCGCACACCGACTACGTCTGGCTGGTCGGCGACCAGACCTCCGACGCAGTCCTGGTGCTGGAGCCGAACGGCACCTCCGGCCACGACTCGGTGCTTTACTTCCGGCCCCGCGCGGACCGCAGCGAGGGCGAGGAGTTCTGGCGCGACCGGATGTACGGCGAGCTGTGGGCCGGCCGCCGTCCGTCGCTGACCGAGACCGCCAAGGAGTACGGCATCGAGACCCGGCACGTCGACCGGCTCGCGGACGTGCTGAAGAGCGACGTACCGACCCGCGTTCGCCGCGGCGAGGAGAGCTCGATAGCTTCCCTGCTCAGCGGCGTGACCACCGACGCGGACCGCGACAAGGAACTCGCCTTCACCCTGTCCGAGTTGCGGCTGGTCAAGGACGCCTTCGAGATCGAGCAACTCCGGGAGGCCTGCGCGATCACCCACCGCGGCTTCTCCGACGTGCTCAGCGAGATGGACAAGGTCCGCAAGTACGGCGAGCGCTGGATCGAGGGCACCTTCTGGCGCCGCGCCCGCGCCGAGGGCAACGACGTCGGCTACACCTCGATCGCCGCGGCCGGCCCGCACGCGACCACCCTGCACTGGATCGAGAACGACGGCACCGTCGACAACGGCAACCTGATGCTGCTCGACATGGGCGTGGAGAACCGCAACCTCTACACCGCGGACATCACCCGCACCCTGCCGATCAACGGCGAGTTCACCCCGCGCCAGCGCGAGCTCTACCAACTCGTCCTGGACGCGCAGAACGCCGGCATCGCCGCCCTGCGCCCCGGCGTACCGTTCCGCTCCGGCCACGAGGCCGCGATCGAGGTCCTGGTCCGCGGCCTGGAGGCGATGGAACTGCTCCCGGTCACCGCCGACGAGGCCCTCGACCCGAGCAGCGGCATCTACCAGCGCTACACCCTGCACGGCGTCAGCCACATGCTCGGCCTGGACGTCCACGACTGCGCCGCCGCCCGCAACGAGAAGTACAACAAGGGCAACGTCGAAACCGGCTACGTCCTCACCGTCGAACCCGGCCTCTACTTCCAGGCCGAAGACCTCACCGTCCCCGAAGACCTCCGCGGCATCGGCATCCGCATCGAGGACGACATCCTCATCACCGACAACAGCACCGAAAACCTCTCCGAAGCCATGCCCCGAGAAATCGACGCCATCCAAACCTGGATGTCGAGCTGAACCACTCCCAGCGCAAAGGGACAGACAGAGAACGGACCACCGCCCGAGCTGAGGCTCCCAGGAGGTGGTCCGCCCTCATTTGGACAGCGGCTTCAATAGATGTACCGGATCCGGACGACCGTCGAGGAAGACACCTTGCTGCTGGTCCGTGATCGTCAACCGGTAGCGCTCACGCACCGGGCGCCCGGCGGCAATCCAGTCTCGGTAAGCCAGCTCAACGTCATCCCAGACGGTGCTGGGCCCTCCTTGAACCACCAGACCGTCGGCAAGACGCGCCCAGGATCCGTCCGAGCGATAGGCAACTGAGGCACCGTCCACAGAAGCAGTGCGAACGTCTGGATTTGTCAGGTCGAGCCAGAACCGCGCCTCGTTGTCGCGATAGATCGTCGCGTCAAAAGAGTACGCACGACTGATGCCGGCGCTCGACGTCGCGATCTCGATCAGCTCACCGACGCTGACCTGACCTGGTTCGTGGCGCAGCGGCATGAAGTACGCGGGGTCCGGCAGGAACGCACCCGTCGCACCCTCACCGTCTCTGTCTTTCCGGATCCTGGCAATGCCGGCGCCCATCGGGGTAACGACGACTCCGCCAGGCTCGAGTTGACTGAGCCAGGAGGGCGGAACAAAGTCGAGCCGGCAGGTGGCGATGACGGCGCCGTACGGGCCGGCGCCCGGAAAACCGTCAATGCCGTCGGCGACGGCCACTAGTGGCCGATAACCTGCCAACGCGAGTTGACGACGAGCCTGGTCGACCAAGTCCGGGTCGATGTCAACGCTCACCACTCGGTTATCACCCAACCTCTCCGAGAGCAGCGCCGCGTTGTAGCCGGTCCCGGCGCCGATCTCGAGCACTGTCTCACCGCCGGTGAGCTCCAGCGCCTGAAGCATGGTCGCCATCAGGCTCGGCGCGGTGGACGAGGATCTGACGTCGTCCCGGGTGACCAGGTGGATGTCGGAATAGACGGCCGACAACCAGTCACGGCCATGCGTCGCGTCGACGACCGCGCTGCCTTGGCTGCTGTACCGATAGAACCTCGGCACGAACAGATGACGCGGGACTGTCTTGAAGGCCGCCTGCCAGAGAGGATCGGTGAGGTGCCCCGCCGCGACAAGCTCTCCGACCAGCTCAGCTAGAACTGCGGTTGCCTCGCCCTCGATTTCCAATCTCGCATCACTCATCGGCTGCTGCTCTCCAGAAACTCCGTGATCGCTCGGGCGATGACATGTCGTAGCTGTGGGATGAACGCCCATTGTCCATTGGGATTAACCTCCAGAAAGACCCAGCCACGCCCAGGGACATTCCGAAAGTCGATGGCGGCGAAGACAAGGCGCAGCTCTCGCAGCAGGTCGAGCACCGCTCGACGCACGTCAGCGGGAACCTCGATCGGCCGGTAGCTGACGCTCTCGTGATGAGCCCGGATATCGATCGGTCCGTCGAGGTCCTCCGGATGGATCTCGGCAGCGAAGAACTGTCCGTCGATGACGGTCAAGCGGATGTCGACACCCGTCACGAACTCTTGAAAAAGATGGGCAGTAGCGGCGATACCGGGATCGCCCCACAGGTCTTCAGCCACCTCAGACGTGTACAGAACACCGCTGCCCTGTTCATCGTCGACGGTCACCATCGTGGCCAACGACTTCGTGATGATCCGGCCGCCGACCGATCTCGCGAATTCGCTGACCGCCGCTGGTTCGTTGGTGAGGAGCGTCGCCGGTGCTTGCAGGCCACAGCGACTGGCAACGGCGAGCTGGTGAGGCTTCACTCTGGCATCCGCCATTGCCGAGGGGCTGTTGAGCCAGACAGCATCCGGCAAACTGCTGAGGACACCCGAGAACCCATGCCGAGCTTGGGATCGGGCGAAGGCCTCCACCCCCGACGATCGACCATCCGGGAGTCGAAAATCGGATGGCCTGCGGTAGTAGATGGCCCGGATCGATCGAAGATCGATCTCGCGCGGCGCTCCCTCGAAACGGCCGTCCCAAACCATTCCCCCAGCATCGAGTCTTGCCGTGAGACGAAGGCTGATGGGGAAGTCGCCTGGATCACAACGCACGAACGGGGTCCCTCGGAGGTTGAGCTCATGCAAGACGACATCGGCGGTGGGGTCATCATCATGGGTGAGCACCAGGATGGGCGCGGGCTCCGTCATCGAGATCGTCTCCGCTACTTGTCGTCGACACACCAGTCCACAGCGAGCACATCCTTGCCGTCAGACTCTGTTTGGGTCATGGACGCAGCCATTGGCATCACCTCGGTTGCCACTCGTCCATCCACCAGGCCAATCTGGCGCGAGCGGCAGAGCGAGACCGTTGGGCGGCTGAACCGCGGCCGTCCAGCTGAGTAGTCGACGAATCGCAGCCCGAACGGTCGAACAGGCTCATCGGGCTTGGTTTCTGCTGCTCCGATGCTGCTGACAGGGAATCGATCTTGGTCTCGCCACATGTCGTTCTCCTTGGGTCTGAGTCATAACTCTGTCAACGGCCACAGCCGCTGCTCGGGAGGAATCGGTGGGTAGTCGGAGACGGGGCCGCCATGCGCTGAGAGCACAGGCGGCAGGGGGTCAACGGTGATCCGAAGACCGGCGAATCGACGGGCCATGGCTGCGGCGTATCTCTCGGCGAGCGGCCTGTCGGCGACGTAGGCGGCGATCACGCGGTCACCGAACCAGACCTGCACCTTGCGGCGCTCGTGCTTGCTCATCGACGCCGCACATCGCGAAACAGGTCCATGGCCTTGGCCACCGCCAAACGGCGGTGATCAGGGTCAGCACTCGCATGTGTGTGTTCACTGCTACTCCCCACCGGAATTGCGACCGATCAAACGTTGGGTTCTCGATACGTTGAGCGAACCATCGGTTACGGTGAGTCGGTACCCGTGATGAGGATCAGGTGTGGTGAAAGTGGTGAACGGCCGACCAGACTCGGCCGGGCGCCGAGGGGAGGCGCCGCTGTGTCGAAGGCCCGAAAACGTAACGAGAAGCTCGCAGCAGCGATCGCCGAGGCTGGCTGGTCTCATGCCCAGTTGGCACTCGCTTTCGGCCGGGTCGCAGCCGAGTGGCGAGCTGAGGACCGTGCGGGTGTCGGCCGATCGCACGTCTCTCATTGGGTTGCCGGCTCCATGCCGTCCGGCCTCGCTCCGGACATCCTCGCGGAGACTCTGTCCCGTCGGCTCGGCCGGACGGTCACAACCAATGAGATCGGCCTCACGACTGTGGCCTCGTCACCGATACTCGACTGGCATGCCGATACGCTGACGGCGCTGGTCGATCTCGGGAGAAGTACCTTGGATGTCGAGCGCAGGTCGGTACTGCGGGCGGCCGGTTACTCCGCCGCCGCTTTGGCACTGCCAGATCAGCCCTGGTGGGACCGGTTGGCGGAGGGCACCGCCAAGCGTCGCGTTCACCAGGGTGGTCGGCTGGTAGGCGCAGGAGACCTTGAAGCGGTCCGGGAGACGGTCCAGCTCTTCACGCGCATCGATCAGCGCCGAGGCGGAGGACATGCCCGTGCGGCCGTCGTTCAGTACTTGACCTCTGACGTCGCAGGCTACCTGCGTGCCTCCTACGCTGATGAGGACGTACGGCGCGGGATGTTCTCCACTGCCGGTGAACTGGCCTACCTCGTCGGCTGGATGGCGTTCGACAATTCCGAGCATGCGATCGCCCAGAGGTACTTCGCCGTAGCGGTGAAGCTCGCTGCAGAAGCCGACGACGCCCCGCTTGCGGGCCATATCCTTCGAGCCATGGCGCACCAGGCTGTTGATCTTGGGCATCACCAGCAGGCGGTACGCGTCGCCGAGGCGTCACTGGACGGGCGCCGCTACGAAGACCGCCAGTCCACGCGAACGTTCCCTGATCGGAGTGGTCCACGCACGAGCCCTCGCCGTCGACGGACAGCGCGCGGCCGCCGCGCGAGCACTTCTTCGGGCTGAGAACGATCTGGCCTCCGCGGAGGCCGGCGACGACGAACCCGGCCGGGTGTTCTTCTTCGGCGAGGCCAGCCTCGCCCACGAGACGGCCTGCACACTGCGAGACATGGGTGACCTTGCGTCTGCCACCAAGGAGTTCCACCGCAGCGTCCGCACCCGGAAGGCAGCCACCTTCACACGGACGCACGCGGTAACGCTTGGCTACTTGGGCGCGGTGCAGGCCAGGGGTGGGAGCATCGAAGAGGCCTGCGGGACGTGGGCGGAAGCACTTGACGTCATGGACGGAGTTCACTCCGGACGGGCTCGGCAGGCGGTCCGCGACATGCGTTCCAGCCTGTCGGTCTATCGGGCCAAAGGCATTCGGTCGGTCGCTGAGCTCGATGGGCGGGCGGCCAGATATCTGGCTTCGGTGGGTCGCTAAATGATCTCTACTCGAAGAGGAAACGATGACTGATCAATCGATCACCGTCCATCCAATCGCCCACGTGGTCGGAGGCCGAGTCGAGCCCACTGACGACTACTGGGGTGGCACGCGGGCGATCATTCGTATCGATGATCCGCGGTTCGATGCCGATTCGACCAAGGGACTCGAAGAGTTTTCTCACCTCGAGGTGGTCTTCCACTTCCATCTCACCGATCAGTCCGACCTCCACCTCGGTGCCCGCAGGCCGCGGGACAACCCAGCGTGGCCCGAGGTGGGCATTTTCGGGCATCGCAATATGCGCCGGGTCAACTGGCTTGGCGTCTCCCGCTGTCGACTGCTGAAGGTCGACGGGCTCGACCTTCGCGTCGAGGATCTGGACGCGGTTGACGGCACCCCGATCCTCGACATCAAGCCCTGGTTCGCCGAGTTCGGGCCCCGAGGCCCGCTCCACCAACCGTCTTGGCCCACCGAGATGCTTGGCGACTACTTCGCCCCCGGGCACACGGACTAGCCAGCGACGGCGCTGGTGCGGCACACCTTGTCGACCGTGTGGAACCCGCCGCGAGGCGGGGGCTACCAGATTCGGACGCGGTCTTTCGGGGGGAGCCACATGTTGTCGGAGTCGGTGATGGCGAAGGCGGCGTGGAACTCGTCGATGTTGCGGGCTACGGCGTTGCAGCGGAATTCGGGTGGGGAGTGGGGGTCGATGGCGAGGCGGCGGATGGCTTCGGCTTCTCGGGCCTTGGTGGACCAGCCCATGGCCCAGGCGAGGAAGAAGCGTTGCGGGCCGGTGAGGCCGTCGATCGTGGGGGGCTCGGCGCCGTTGAGGGACAGGGTGTAGGCGACGTAGCTGATGGACAGGCCGCCGAGGTCTCCGATGTTCTCGCCGAGGGTGAGCTCGCCGTTGACGGTGTGGCCGGGGGCGTCCATCGGCTCGAGGACGTCGTACTGCGCGACGAGCTTGGCGGTGCGCTGCTCGAAGGCGGCGCGGTCGTCGTCGGTCCACCAGTCGTTGAGGTTGCCCTCGCCGTCGTACTTCGAGCCCTGGTCGTCGAAGCCGTGGCCGATCTCGTGGCCGATCACGGCGCCGATCGCGCCGTAGTTCACCGCGTCGTCGGCGTCGAGATCGAAGAACGGCGGGTGCAGGATCGCGGCCGGGAAGACGATCTCGTTCATCCGCGGGTTGTAGTACGCGTTGACCGTCTGCGGCGTCATGAACCACTCGGTCTTGTCGATCGGCTGGCCGAGCTTGGCCAGGTCGCGGGCGGTCTCGACGGCGACCGAGCGGCGGACGTTGCCGACCAGGTCGTCAGGACGGACCTCGAGGCCGCTGTAGTCCTTCCACTTGTCCGGGTAGCCGATCTTCGGGGTGAAGGTGCCGAGCTTCTCGAGGGCGCGCTGCCGGGTCTCGGGGCTCATCCAGTCGAGCGCCTCGATCCGCTGCCGGTAGGCCTCGACCAGGTTGGCGACCAGTTCGACCATCCGGGCCTTGGCGGCCGGTGGAAAGTGCTCGGCGACGTACAACTGGCCGACGGCTTCACCGAGGGCGGAGTCGACGACGCCCAGGCCGCGCTTCCACCGCTCGCGCAACTCCGGCGCACCGGTCAGGGTCCGGCCGTAGAAGCTGAAGTTCTCGTCGACGAAGGCCTTGCTCAGCAGCGGGGCCGCGGTGTGGACGACGCGCCAGCTGAGCCACTCCTTCCAGTGGTCGAGCTCGATCTCGTGCAGAGCGGTCGCGGCCGAGGTGAGGTAGTCCGGCTGGCGGACGACCAGTTGGGCGAACGCGTCCTCCGGTACGCCGGCGTTCGACAGCCAGGCGGCCCAGTCCACCCCGGGGGTCAGCTCCTCGAGCGCGGCCCGGTCGACCTTGTTGTAGGTCGCCCGGACGTCGCGGTTCTTCACCCGGTCCCAGTGGCCCTTGGCGATCCGGGTCTCGAGCGCCATGATCCGCTCGGCGGCAGCCTCGGAGTCGGGAAGCCCGGCGAGGTCGAGCATGCGGGCCACGTGCGCCACGTACGCAGTACGGACGTCGGCGAAGGAGTCTTCCCGGTAGTACGACTCGTCCGGGAGGCTGAGCCCGCCCTGGCTCATGTAGAGGATGTATTCATCGGACTTCATCGCGTCGATGTCGGCGCCGTAGTGGAAGACGCCGGGCACACCCTGCAGCTCGAGGCTGCCGAGTGCCGCGACCAGGCCGCTGACATCCTCGATCGAGGCGACCAGAGCGAGCTGGTCCGCGATCGGGTCGGCGCCGAGCCGCTCGATCGTCTCCTCGTCCATGAAGCTGTTGAACAGGTCGCCGATCTTGCGCGCCTCGGTGCCCTCGGGGTGATCGGCGGCCGCGGTCTTCTCGACGATGGTCCGGACGTCCAGCTCCGCGGTGTCCCAGAGAGCGTGGAAGGCGCCGTAGATCGCCTTGTCCGCCGGGATCTCGGTGCGGTCCAGCCACGGACCGTTCGCGTACCGGTACAGGTCGTCCTGCGGCCGGACCGTGGTGGACAGATTCGAGCTGTCGATCCCTGCTGCCATTGCTGCCCCGCTCCTCTACTGGGTCCTGACCATCACAACCACTGACCGTGACATTACCCGGTGCGCACCAGCGCCCGGGAGTGAAATCCACAGGCATCGAACCGTTCAGGTCGCTCATCCGTTGATCTAATGTTGAAAGCACAACCAGCCGCTGCGTCGGCGAACGGGGACGTCGGGCGGCCCAGGTCAGCCACAGGAGGAATCTCCGCCATGTCTCGCCCATTGCCACGACAGCTCGGTCGCGCACTCGCCGCGACGCTCGGGCTCCCCGCGTTGCTCTTAGGCACCCTCGCCGCCTCGGCCGTCACCTCCGCACCCGCCGGCCCGCCCGCGTCGACACCGGTTTCCGCCGCCGCCGCGAAGGCCGCGAAGCACGCCGAGATGGAGGAGATGTGCGACCCGTACCGCTTCCGCGCGGCGACCACGATCGCCGCCGCGGCGGCCGCGGCCGCGGCCAACGGCGCCGCGGCCAAGAGCGCCACAGTTGACCGGTTCCCGGCCCGCTTCGACCTCCCGCCCGGTTTCCAGCCGGAAGGCATCGCGATCGCCCGCGGCAAGGCGTACTTCGGGTCGCGGGCCAACGGCGACATCTACGCCGCGGACCTCCGGACCGGGCTTGGCCGCGTGATCACCCCGGGCCCGGGCACGGGTTCGCTCGGGATGAAGGTGGACGGGAAGGGCCGGCTGTTCGTGGCCGGCGGGGGCGGTGGCAACGGCCGGGTGATCGACACCCGCACCGGCGCGGTTCTGGCGAGCTACACGTTCACCACGGCGACGCCGACGTTCGTCAACGACGTCATCCTCGGCAAGGGCGGCGCGTACTTCACCGACTCCCGTCAGCCCGTGATCTACCAGGTCCCGCTCGGCCGGAACGGCAAGCTGCCCGCGCAGTCGGCGGTCCGGACGATCCCGCTCAGCGGTGACTACCAGCACAACCCGACGATGAACAACGGGAACGGCATCTCGCTCACCCCGGACGGCCGCGGGCTGATCATCATCCAGTCGGCGACCGGGTTCCTGTTCCGGGTCGACCCGCGCACCGGGGTCACCCGGCAGGTCGACCTCGGCGGCGTGCTGATGACGAACGGGGACGGCCTGCTGCTCCGGCAGGACATCCTGTACGTCGTCCAGAACCGGCTGAACAAGATCGCCGTGCTCGACCTGAACAGGTCCGGCACCAGCGGCCGGCTGGTTCGGGAGATCACCAGTCCGGACTTCGACGTACCGACCACCGCGGCGTTCTTCGGGAACCGGATCTACCTGCCCAACGCCCGGTTCACCACCCCGCCGACGCCGACGACGCCGTACTGGGTGACGGCGGTGCCGCGCTAGTCCGCGCGGTCCGGAAGCAGGGTCAGGAGATGGTGCGGAGGTCGCCTCGGGCCGCGGCCTTGAGGCGGCTTCCGCACGACAAGCGGACGGAGTAGCCGGCCGGGATGGACAGTGGTTCGCCGGTCTGCGGGTTGCGGCCGGTGCGTGGCGCGCGCATCACCCGCTCGATGCTCAGCAGGCCGGTCAGCGAGACCTTGTCGCCCTTGTGCACGGCCTCGGTGACGACGTCGCCGAGCGCGTCGAGGACCTTCTCGGCCTGGTTGCGCGGGATGCCCGCCTTCGACGCCACGCCGGCGACCAGCTCGTTGCGATTCACGGCTCTCCTCAACTCTCGTGCCGCCGGTCGACTCTCCACCCGTCGCTCCGGTCGGTCCTCGAAAACCTTAACCGAAATGAATGTCGTTAGCGAGAGTGATCTCAGGACAGGGGAAAACCCGCGCACTTCCATGCTCAGAGGCCGTCACTCAGAGGCCCGTCGCTCAGAGGCCGGTCGCTTAGAGCCCGTCGCTCAGAGCCCGTCACGGTCGTGCCAGTCGGCCTGCCAGCGGTGATCGATCGGGGCGGTGGACAACTGATACCGAATATCGGTCGAGAGCCGGACCTGGTCCGAGACGTTGTCGAGAGCAGCGTGGATGGTGTGAGCCGTGTGGATGACGACGTCACCGGCCGCGTAGTCGGCGATCAGCCAGCGCGCCTCGTACTCGTCGGCCAAGCTCGGGAGGTCCGCGGTGATCGAGGCGGCCGGGCGCTTGAGCGTGCCGGCGGCCTCCTCGGCCAGGACGCGGTGGTGACTGCCCTCCAGGTAGGTGAGGCCGCCACGGGCTACCGGGCAGTCGCCGAGCGGGATCCAGGCGGACAGCACACGGTCCGTGCCTTCCCGCAGGTAGACGAGATCGTAGTGAGCCTGTGTCGCCGTCCCGATCCCGTTCTCCCCGGGTGCGATGTGCCGGATGATCTTCCGCCGGTGCAGGAACGTTTCCCCGCCCAGGAACCACTCGTACCACGACCGCAGCGCCGGCTGCGCGCAGAACGCCCCGTACTGCGACCCCGGCACCACCTCCCCGAACAGCACCCGCCGGAACTCGGCCCGATCGACCTCCCGAGGCACCCCGTGGGCATCCGCGACCCCGGTCCGCTCGAAGTAGTACCGCCGGAACGCCAGCACGTCTGCCGGGTCCAGCAAGCCCCGCAGGAACAGATACCCGTCTCGCGCCAACCGTTCCCGCAACACGTCCCGGTCCGACAACTCCCGCGCCGGAACCGCCTCCAGTACCCCGAGCCGGTCAGCGGTCAGCACATACCCATTGGATGTCAGCACAGCCCCCAGTCCAGCCGCCCGAGCCCGCCGCCGGAATGGACTAGATCGGCTGCTTCTTGGATTCTTGCCGGCATGGAGGATTGGTCGGTCTACCTGACCCCTGGATCAGTCGAGCGCCAACTTGGACTCTTCTGCCTGGGCGCCGGTGAGCAGCGCAACCCGCCCGGAGCACCACCGGAGCGCGCACTCGGCTGCCACGCCGCCGTCTTCGTCAGAAGAGGCAGCGGCCACCTACTGCACGGCCCAGACCGAGTGCTTCACGAGGTGGAAGCACCGGCGCTGCTGTGGCTCTTCCCCGGCCTAGTGCACGGCTATCGCCCGTCCACCCCATGGCACCAGTCCTGGGTCCTCTTCAGCGGACCAGCCACGGAGGCGCTGACCAGACTCGGCCACCTGGACCCCACAACCCCCGTACGCCGGTACGCAGACCCGCGCGTGCTCGAGAGAGCCTTCGCCAAGCTCCTCCGCATCACCCGCACCGGCGGACGCAGTACCGAAGTACAGGCTGCGGCGGCTCTTTACGACCTGATAGCGGCGGCATACCACGAACCAGGCGGCGACGTCATCGACCGGCTCAAAGCGCTCGCCTGTCGGCGTCTGTCGATCAAGCAGTGCGCCGACGAACTCCGGCTGACCGTCGACGGACTGCGCGAGGCCGTCCGGAGTGCGACCGGTTCTACCCCGCAGGAAGTGATTCTGACCACGCGACTGAACGAAGCGAAGGCGCTGCTGGCCGAGTCGGACCTGCCGGTGGCAGCGATCGCGCGGCGGGTCGGATACGACGATCCGGCGTATTTCAGCAGGCTGTTCAGCGCACGCGTCGGCCAGGCGCCACGCACGTTCCGGCGGATTGGTTCGATCTCGCCTCCAAGTTCATCCTTTTGATCGAGGCGACGTCTGTCCACGGTCTGAAAGTCTGGGCCGAAGACCCTTCGCCGGGCTGACGCATGATCTGGCCGCGGCCCGATACGGTCGGGGCATGAGTCAACCGCAGTCCATCGACCCGCGTTACGTGAGCAGGCCGCCCGTGCGCCCCAAGAAGCGGCGTGGCTGGTTCGCCCGGATCCTCGGACTGGTCGTCCTGCTGTTCGTGCTGATGCTGGTGTGCGTCCCGCTGTTCGCGTGGAGCAAGATCAACAAGGTCGACGCCATGCCGGCGGGAGAACGCCCGGCCGCCACCGCCGGTACGACGTACCTGCTGGTGGGGTCCGACAGCCGGGAGGGGCTGAGCCGCGCGGAGCGGGCCAAGCTGCACACCGGCAAGGCGGTCGGTCAGCGCACCGACACGATCATGATGCTGCACGTGCCCGAGTCCGGGCCGACGGTGCTGGTCAGCCTGCCGCGGGACAGCTACGTGCCGATCCCCGGCCACGGCCGGAACAAGCTCAACGCAGCGTTCGCGCTCGGCGGCCCGCAACTGCTGATCACGACCATCGAGGGCGTCACCGGACTGCGCGTCGACAACTACGTCGAGATCGGCTTCGGCGGCTTCGCCTCGATCATCGACAGTTTGGGCGGCGTCGAGATGTGCTTGCCTAAGGCAATGAAGGACGAGAAGGCGCACATCGACCTGCCGAAGGGCTGCCAGGAGCTCGACGGCACCAACGCCCTCGGCTACGTCCGGGCCCGGTACTCCGACCCGCTGGGCGACCTCGGCCGGGTGCAGCGCCAGCGCGAGATGATCGGCGCGGTCGCGGGCAAGGCGATCTCGCCGGCCACCTTCATCAACCCGGTTCGCTACTACAAGCTCGGCACCGCGAGCGCCGAGGCGCTGACCGTCGACAACGACAGCGGCGTGTTCGACCTGTTCAAGTTCGCCCGCGCGATGAAGGCGGTCGCGGGCGGCGGTGACGGCATCACCCTGACCGTGCCGATCTCCGACTCCAGCTACAGCACGCGGCACGGCGACGCGGTCAAGTGGGACACCGCGAAGGCGAAGGCGCTCTTCCAGGCCCTCAAGGACGACAAGACCACGGGTCTCAAGAGCAGTTAGTGATCGCGCTCGTCCACCTGGTCGTGAGCCTGGGCATGCTCGTCATCGTGCCGCTCGGGACACGCCGTACCTTCCGCTGGAGTGGCTGGTCGCGACGCACGGAGTGGCGAACGCGGTTGGGCTCGCCCTGTGCGGGTTACTGGCCTGGCGACGGCTGAGAGGGAGGTTCGGATGAAGCTGGCGGATCTGGCGGGGCTCAGGTTCAGCTACGACGTGGTGGGGTCGACCCGGTTCAGCGAGACGCCGACCGGTTATCACCGGCTCGAGCAGCGGACGAAGATCGGCACCGGCGACGAGACCTTCCGGCGCGCGGGCAAGGCGGTGATGACGTGGCAGATGCACAAGAAGGCCGGCGTGGCGGTCAAGGCGACCGACAGCCCGGCGGTGATCGGCACGAACTCCCTCGGCCGGCTCGGCGTCGGCCCGGTCGGCCTGCCGGTGCCGTGCCGCGTCGTCTGGGTGGTCGACGAGCCCGACCGGATCGGCTTCGGTTACGGCACGCTGCACGGTCACCCGGCGTCCGGGGAGGAGTCCTTCGTGGTCACTCGCGAGGCAGACGGCGTCTACTTCACTCTTCTCTCCTACAGCCGCCCCGGCACCTGGTACACCCGGCTGGGCGGACCCGTCGGCCGCGCCGGACAGTCCTTCTTCGGCCAGCGCTACGCCAGTGCTCTGAAGCGCCTGGCCAATTGACAGTGGACTGCCCAAGTCGCCATTGAATGGACCTGTCTGAGGCACACGGGTGTTCTTAGGCTCAAGAACCATGGCGAACGTCGCGGTCCGTGAGGCCACCTCTGCAGACATCCCCCAGCTCATCGACGCGTACGAGTGGCTGTTCGCGCCGCCGGGGATCACCCCGGCCGACTGGAACAAGGACACCGCGCGGGAGCGGCTGGAGCGCACCCTGGCCGGCCCACGCAGCGCAGTACTGGTTGCTGTCGACGGCGAGCGGGTGGTCGGCTTCGGGTCGATGTATCTCGACATCGAGTCCGTCCGGTTCGGCCAGCGCTGCTGGGTGGAGGACCTGGCCGTCGGCCCGGCCGAGCGCTCGACCGGCATCGGCGCCGCCCTGCTCAGCCGCGCCCGGCAGTGGGCCGCGGACCACGGCGCCACCCACCTCGAGCTCGACTCAGCGACCACCCGGACCGACGCCCACCGCTTCTACAACCGGCACCAGCCGACCAGCCACTCGCTCAACTTCGGCTGGCAAACGGCCTGAGCGCCCACAGGCCCAGCCGCCAAGCCGCACAGCAAAGGCCCCGCAGACTCATACCCTGCGGGGCCGCCCCCAGTTCTACCAACCCCGAACGACCCCGCAGGCGACCGACACACCAACAGAACAAGACCTCCAGGCCTCCAACAGTCGTTCGGTAGGGCGACGAACCGGCCATATGCAACAATCGCGTGATTCGGAGCACAACCACACAGGATCACGGTGTAATCGCACATGCTCAGCAGGAATGTCACCAATGTCATTCGGTTCTTCTTGGATGAGTGTCTGCCGCCGATTCTGCGGGACCGGAAGTGGCTGCTGTGGGGTGCCTTCTGGCTCACCTACAAGGGCAAGCGCGTCAACGAGTACATGGAGTTCAAGAAGACCGCCTTCGACCTGACCGAGGACGAGTTCGCGGCGGCCTACGAGAACATGGAAAGCGTCGGCACCGCCCGTCCGACCGACATGAACAAGGAGTCCCTGGACTTCTGTCTGGACGCCGTCGGCAATACCCACCAGACGCTCCTGGACGTCGGCTGCGGCCGCGGCTACTGGCTCGACCTGCTGGCCGAGAAGGCGCCGAACGTGGAGCTCACCGGTGTCGACGTGCTGGCCGACGTACCGCTGCGCAACGCGAAGTACGTGCCCGGATCGGCCGAGCAACTGCCGTTCGACGACAACTCGTTCGACATCGTCTTCTCGTCGCACACGATCGAGCACGTCCGCGACCTCACCGCGATGGTGAGCGAGTTGAAGCGGGTGGCGCGCGGCAAGATCATCATCGTCACCCCCAAGCAGCGCCCGTACCGCTACACCTTCGACATGCACCTCAACTTCTTCTGGTTCGACTACGAACTCCCCCGGCTGATCGGGCTGAAGAAGTACGACATCCAGAACCTCCGGGGTGACTGGGTGTACGTCGGCTACCCGGATGCGGAGCAGCCGGGCGAGATGGAAAGCTAGGCCGGGTGAGTCCGAAGACTTTGAGCGACCTGGTGGCACCGGACTGGGCCGAGGCGCTGGCGCCGGTCGAGCAGACCGTGTCGAAGATGGGTGAGTTCCTGCGCGGCGAGATCGCCGCGGGCCGGCCGTATCTGCCGGCCGGGGAGAACGTGTTGCGCGCCTTCCAGCAGCCGCTGAACGACGTGAAGGTGCTCATCGTCGGGCAGGACCCGTACCCGACGCCCGGGCACCCGGTCGGGCTGAGCTTCTCGGTGGCGCCGGACGTCCGACCGATTCCCCGCAGCCTGGCCAACATCTACCGCGAACTGATGGCGGACGTCGGCGTGCCCGCACCGTCCAACGGCGACCTGACGCCTTGGACCGAGCAGGGCGTGCTGCTGCTCAACAGGGTGCTCACGGTGCGGCCCGGCAACTCTGCCTCGCACCGGGGCAAGGGCTGGGAGGCCGTGACCGAGCAGGCGATCCACGCGCTGGTGAAGCGCGGCGGGCCGCTCGTGGCGATCCTGTGGGGTCGCGACGCCCAGACGCTGAAGCCGATGCTTGGCGACACCCCGTACGTCGAGAGCGCGCACCCCAGCCCGATGTCGGCAGACCGCGGCTTCTTCGGCTCGCGGCCTTTCAGCCGCGTCAACGAGCTGCTGGTCCAGCAGGGCGGCACCCCTATCGACTGGCGCCTTCCTTAGCGGTTCCAGTGCCAGTCCAGCTATGCCAGAGCTGACTGTAGCGCCCACCCGCAGCAAGGAGGTCGGCATGCGTGCCGGACTCCACGACCCGCCCGTGGTCCAGTACGACGATTCGGTCCGCCTGCTCTGCCTGGGTGAGCCGGTGAGCCACCACCAGCGTCGTCCGACCCGCCGTAGCCGCCGCGCTGGCTCGCTCCAGCTCACGAGCACCCGCACTACCAGCCTCAGCCGTAGCCTCATCCAGTACTGCGACCGCCGGGTCCGCGAGCACCAGCCGAGCCAGCGCGACCTGCTGCGCCTGCGCACCCGTCAACTGATGCGCGTTCTCCCCGACCTGACTCTCTAGCCCTTCCGGTAGTGCTCGGACCCACGCCAGCGCCCCGACCAACTCCAGAGCCGCCTCAACCTCCTCGACTGTCGCGGAAGCCTTCGCCAGCCGTACGTCGTCCAGCAGCGGCCCCGAGAACACGTGGACCTCCTGGCTCAGCAGAGCCACCTGCTGCTGCGTCCGAGCCTCACCCAGCTCGCGGATATCCACTCCACCCAGCCGGACGACCCCAGCAGTCGGCATCAGTACTCCGGCCGCGATCGCTGCCAGGGTGGTCTTTCCGGCTCCACTCGCACCTACCAGCGCAACCCGCTCGCCCGGCTCGATCCGCAGCGATACCCCGTCCACCACGAGCGGCCCGTCGTCGTACGAGTGGCCGACGCCAGTCAGCTCCACCGACGCGTCGGCAGGCGCAGGGCCGGCGAGCGCCTCCTCGGTGGGCTTCAGCATCAGCACCCCCGCCAGCCGGGCCAGGCCTGCCGCGGCCGTCTGGATCTGGTCGAACTGCATCAGCAGTCCGCCGATCGGGTTGAACAGCCGATGGAAGTACAACGCGGCCGCAGTGGTCGCTCCGACGGTCACAGCATCGGCCCGCACCAGGTAGAAGCCCGCCACCAGGATCGCCGTGAGTCCGACGAACTCGGCGTGGTTGATCCTCGACGAGAAGGTGCTGAACAGCTTGAAGACGTTCAGCGACAGGTCCCTCGCGACGGCCGAGCGATCGCCGATCCGCTCCAGTTGCGCCTCTTCCAGCCGGTAGGCCCGGACGGTCGCGCTCCCGCGCAGCGAGGTGATGATCGCCTCCGACCGCTCTCCCATCGCGAGTCGCTCCCGGCGATAGAACGGCGCCGAGCGCGGCAGGTACCACCGCAATGCCAGCAGGTACATCGGCGTCGCCAGCAGCCCGGCCAGGCCGAGCCTCCAGTCGAGGGCGAACATCCCCGCACCCGTCAGCACGATCGTCAACGACGCCGACAGCAGCACCGGCCCGATCTCGGTCAGCGCGGCCGCCACCGACGCAACGTCGTCGCCCACTCGCGACAGCAGGTCGCCGGTGCGGATCTTGTCGAGCGCCGGCGCCGGCAACCGCAGCACCCGGTCGACCACCTGCTCCCGGATCCGCGCCAGCACGGTCTCCCCGACCCGCGCGACCAGCGTCACCCCGACCGCAGTCAGTACGCCGGACAGCAGCGCGGCGCCACCGATCAGCAACACCACCCGTACTACGGCCGACCGGTCCGCGTCGCCGGAGATGTCATCGACGAGCACGCCGAGCGCCCAGGGCGCAACCAGACCGGCCGCGGACGCACCGGTGATGACGACCGCCGCCACCACCGACAACATCTTGAGCCGGCGAATCTCCTGCCACAGCACCCGCCAGGTCTCCTTCGACCCGGCGATCGGCAGTACTTCGGAACTCATCGGAGCACCGCTTCCTGGTAGACCAGATCGTTCTCGGCAAGCTCCGCGTGCAGGCCCGTCGCGACCACGCGACCGTCGTCGATCACCAGCACCCGGTGCATCTTGCCGAGTAGCGCCGGGCTGCTCGTCAGTACGAGGGTCGCGAGCCCGGGAACACCACGGACCTCCGCGAGTCCCTCGGCCAGGAGCTCCTCGGTGACGGCGTCGACCGCAGTACTGGGGTCGTGCAGCACGAGTACGGGTGGTTTCGCCAGGAGTGCGCGCGCCAGGCCGAGTCGTTGGCGCTGGCCGCCCGACAGCGTGCGGCCTCGGTCAGCCAGTGGGTGGTCCAACCCGTCCGCATGGGCGTCGACGACGTCAGTAGCCGCAGCAGCGGTGACAACCTTCCCCAGATCAGCAGTAGCTGAGCTGCCAACCAAGAGGTTCGACCGCAGCGTCCCTTCGAACAGGTCGGTGTCGTGCTGCTCGACCAGAACAGAGCGACGAACGAGGTCGATGTCCAACTCCTCCATCGCCGCGCCGCTCACCAACACCCTGCCCTCGTGGTCAGGCGCCTTGCCCGCCACTACGGCCAGCAGCGCGTCGGCATCGCGCAGGTCGTAGCAAAGCACTCCGACCAGCTCTCCCGGCTTCAACGCCAAGCTCACTGCGGACAGGGTCTTGTAACTGACCCGCTCCAGCGAGAGCAGCGGCTGTGCGGCGTCGACAGCCGCGGAACCCCCAGATCGGATCAACCAGGGCGAGCTCAGAACCGAAGCCAGCCGACCGGCCGAGGCTCGTGCCGTCACGAAGACCTGCCCGCACCACCCGAGCGTGCCCACCGGCTCGGCGACGAACTGGGCCAGGCCAACCACCGTGATGAACTCTCCGACACTGATTCGGCCGTTCAGCGCGAACCACCCGGCCACACCGGCTACTGCCGCCAGGAGCAGGCCGCTCAGGGCAGCGGTCAGGCCATCCTGCAGGCCGTTGGTAGAGGCCGCCCGAAGAGTCGCCTTGAGCGTTGCCTGGCTGGACCGGCGGTACCGCTCGGCAGCGTTGGTCTGCGCGCCGATTCCGCGCAGGGTCCGCAGCCCGCCAACCAGGTCGGTGGCGAGGGCCGTAGTACTGGCGACTGCCTCCTGCTGGGTTGATGTCCGTCGGGTGAGCAGTGGCGAGAGGGCTTGAATCCCCATCACCAGCAGCGGTACGCCGATCAGGACGCCCAGCCCGAGAGGTACGTCGACCAGCAGCAGCGCGACGGAGGAGACAGCCAGCGCAGTACTTCCGGCAACGCCGACCGAGACTGCTCGCAGGACCAGTGCGGCCTTCTCCGCATCAGAGGTGGCGATCGACAGCAACTCTCCCGACCTCAGGCCGGTCTGGTGGCCCCGGGGATCCAGCACGCGCCGGGCGATCTCCAGCCGCAGCAGGTGGGTTTCGTACTCGATCGCGCGCACCACCTGCCGGGCACCTGTCTTCCAGGCATTGGACAGCACCGCGAACAAGACGACCATCATCAGCACGCACCACAGCAGCGGTTCCAGCCCGCCGGTGGAGACTGCCTGGTCCACGAAGATGCCGATCGCGACGGGAACCGCCGCCTCGGTCGCCTGGTGCAGCGCGAGCACCAGCACGCCGACAGTCATCCGGCCGCGGTGCCGTCGCACCGCCCGCCGCATCAGCCTGCCGGCCGTCAGCCCGGTCGATTCCACGCGAAGAGCTCCCCCGGATCTGCGCCGTCCCCTCACCGGACCGACTACTTAGGCCACCCTAACCGCCGGTGGTTCCGGAACCGAAGCCCCCGATCGATTGACACCCGCCCGGATCCCGCCGTACGGTCTCGCGGTAATAGGAAACTTTCCTAACAGTTGGCGGCGCTGCGAAATCGAGCAGCGTGGTTCGGCTACACGGAGGCGGAAGGAGGGCAGGGTTAAGCCATGGCCAGCACACCCGGTACACCCCGCCTGCTCCGCGCGATGAACGACCGCGCCGCACTCGACCTGCTCCTCGCGCAGGGACCCCTCTCCCGCACCACCCTCGGCAACCTCACCGGCCTGTCCAAGCCGACCGCCTCCCAGCTGCTCGCGCGGCTGGAGAGCGCGGGCCTGGTCCGCGCCAGCGGCACCAGCGCCGGCCGCCCGGGCCCGAACGCGCAGCTGTACGAGATCAACGGCGGCATCGCGTACGTCGCCGGCCTGGACGTCACGCCGACCCGGATCCGCTCGGCCATCGCCGACCTGACCGGCAAGGTGGTCGGCCGGTACGAGCTGCCCACCCCCGGCCGGAGCGCCAAGGGCACGGTCGAGCGAGTGGTGAAGGCGCTGGACGGCGCTCTCGGCGAGGCCGGGCTGACCCGCGACCGCCTGCATCGCGTCTCCATCGGCACCCCCGGCGGCTTCGACCCGACCACTGGACGGCTGCGCTACGCGACCCACCTGCCCGGCTGGCACGCCCCGCATCTGTTGGAGGAGCTGGCCGGAGCGATCGCAGTACCGCTCGAGGTCGAGAACGACGTGAACCTGGCGGCGGTGGCCGAGCAGCGCGTCGGCCACGCGAACAACAGCGACAACTTCGTCCTGCTGTGGGGTGAGGAGGGCATCGGTGCGGCGATCGTGATCGGCGGGCGGCTGGTCCGCGGCGCGACCGGCGGCGCCGGTGAGGTCGCCTTCCTGCCGCTGCCCGGCACCCCGCTGGTGCGCAACGTCGGCCGCAACAACGCCGGCGGCTTCCAGGAACTGGCCGGTGGCGAACCGGTGCTCGCGCTGGCTCGCGCCCACGGCCTCAAAGCCCGTACTCCGGAAGCCGCGATCGCCGCCGCCCTGCAGACCCCCGGCGCGGGTGACACCGTGCTCACCGAGTTCGCGCATCGCCTGTCGGTCGGCCTGGCCGCGATCGTGGCGGTCGTCGACCCCGAGCTGATCGTGCTCGCCGGCGGCGTCATCACGGCCGGCGGCGAACGGCTGCGCGGCCTGGTCCAGGACGAACTGGCCGAGCTGGCCGTACCCCGGCCGCGGTTGCTGATGACCGCGATCCCCACCGACCCCGTCCTCGCGGGGGCCCTGCAGTCGGCCCTGAGCTACACCCGCGACGAAGTCTTCGACACTGCCGGTACCACGACCGGGGGCGGCGCCGACTAGAGCTCAGACCCCAAACCACAACACATCCAGCGGACCGGGAGCACCCACCCGGCCCGGCGGATCCGCACACCCAGAAGCAGCCAGGATCAGGGAGACACGGAAATGCCGCGAGTCCACAAAGCACTGATCGCCACCGCGGCGGTCGCGCTGCTCAGCACCGCCTGCACCGGTACGTCGAGCGCTCCGCAGGCCAACGACGACGCCACCCAGGAGGCCACGATCACCTTCTGGCACGGCTGGAGCGCGCCGAGCGAGGTGAAGGCGATCGACGCCAACGTGAAGGCGTTCGAGGCGAAGCACCCGAACATCAAGGTCAAGGTCGTCGGCAACATCAACGACGACAAGATCAAGCAGGCGCTGCGCGCGGGCGGCCCGAACGCCCCGGACGTGGTGTCGTCCTTCACCACCGACAACGTCGGCACCTTCTGCTCGTCGAACGTGTTCGCGGACCTGAAGCCGTTCCTGGACAAGTCCGGGATCGATCTGGACAAGACCTTCCCGAAGCCCCTGCAGGACTACACCCAGTTCCAGGGCAAGCGCTGCACGCTGCCGCTGCTGAACGACGCGTACGGCCTGTACTACAACAAGGACGCCTTCAAGGCCGCGGGTATCACCGCGCCGCCGAAGACGCTGTCGGAGTTCGACGCGGCGGCCAAGAAGCTGACCAAGCCCAAGGGCGACGGCTACTCCCAGCTCGGCTTCATGCCGACCTTCCACGGCTACGAGTCGACCACCACGCACTTCGCGGCGCAGTGGAACCCGACGTACTTCACCCCCGAGGGCAAGTCGAACCTGGCCGCCGACCCGGCGTTCGGCAAGATGCTGACCTGGCAAGCCAACCTGGTCAAGGAACTCGGCGGCTTCGCCAAGCTGGAGAAGTACCGCGCCACCTTCGGTGACGAATGGGGCGCCAAGAACCCCTTCCACACCGGCCAGGTCGCGATGTCGCTCGACGGCGAGTGGCGGCTCGGGATGGCCAAGGAAGCCGGCGTGAAGTTCGACATCGGCGTCGCGCCGTTCCCGGTCCCGGACGACCAGGTCGACAGCTACGGCAAGGGCTACCTGTCCGGCACCATCATCGGCATCGCCAACACCAGCCAGAAGCAGAACGCCGCCTGGGAGTTGGTCAAGTACATGACCACCGACACCGACGCCGTGGTCAGCTTCTCCAACGCGATCCACAACGTGCCGTCCACGCTGGAGGCGCTGAAGTCGCCCAAGCTGGAGGCCGACGAGAACTTCAAGACGTTCCTCGCGATCGCCCAGCACCCGAAGAGCAGCAGTACTCCGGCCAGCCCGAACGGCGGCGCCAACCAGCTCACCCTGCAGGACTTCGGCTTCGCCTTCGAGGCCGGCAAGCAGACCGATCTGGCCGCCGGTCTGGCGAAGACCGACGCCCAGATCGACAAGGACATCGCGCAGGCAAAATGATGTCAACGGCAACCATCTCCCCCGGGCTGAGGCACAAGCGGCGGCGTGAGCGGCTGCGCAACCTCGCCTTCCTGTCCCCCTGGCTGATCGGGGTCAGCGTCTTCTTCCTCTACCCGCTGATCTCGACCGCCTACTTCAGTTTCATGAAGTACGACGGATTCACGCCGCCGGTCTGGACCGGCCTGAGGAACTGGCAGTACGTCTTCACCGACTACCCGTTCTTCTGGCCGGCCCTGCGCAACACCCTGTGGCTGGTCATCGTGATGGTCAGCCTGCGGGTGGTCTTCGGTCTCGGCATCGGCCTGCTGATCACCAAGGTGAAGACCGGTGCGGGCTTCTTCCGGACCGCCTTCTACCTGCCCTACCTGGCGCCGCCGGTGGCCGCGACGATGGCGTTCGCCTTCCTGCTCAACCCGGGCACCGGGCCGGTGAACAGCATCCTGGGCAGGCTCGGGCTGCCGCAGCCGGGCTGGTTCAACGACCCGGCCTGGTCGAAGCCCGCCCTGACCCTGCTGGCGATCTGGGGCATCGGCGACCTGATGGTGATCTTCATGGCCTCGCTGCTCGACGTACCGCTCGAGCAGTACGAGGCGGCCTCGCTCGACGGCGCCGGCGCCTGGCAGCGGTTCGTCCACGTGACGCTGCCGAACATCTCCCCGATCGTGCTGTTCGCGGTCGTCACCGGCGTGATCCAGACGATGCAGTACTACACGCAACCACTGATCGCCGGGAAAGTCGCCAGCGGTGTCATCGGTGGCTCCGGGCAGCAGTTCGAGCCCGGCTACCCGGACAAGTCGACGCTGACCCTGCCCCAACTGGTCTACAACCTCGGCTTCCAGCGGTTCGACACCGGCGGTGCCAGCGTGATCGCGCTGGTGCTGTTCGGTCTGGCGATGGTGTTCACGGCGCTGCTGATGCGCCGCGGCAGTGGCTTCCTGGCCACGAACGACTAGGAACCGGCGAATGACTCTGACGACCTCACTCGAAGCACCCACGACAGCCGTCCCCGGCCTGACCGCGGCGGGACGGGCGGCCCGCCGGACGAGATTTCTGCACTGGGTCGCCGTGCACGCGCTGGCGATCGCGGCGGGCCTGTTCTTCGTACTGCCGTTCGTGTTCGTCTTCCTGACCGCGCTGATGAGCGACCAGCAGGCGCTGACCCGCGACCTGTGGCCGGACAGTTGGCACTGGGAGAACCTGCGCACCGTGTGGGAGACCCCGGGCTTCCTGACCTGGTGGAAGAACACCCTCCTGTACGCCGGGCTGGGCACCGCGCTGACGTTGCTCTCCAGCATCCCGGTGGCCTACGCGCTGGCCCGGTTCAAGTTCCGCGGCCGCAACCTGGCGCTGATGCTGGTGATCTCCACGATGATGCTGCCGCCGCAGGTCGTGATCGTGCCGATGTACCTGTTCTGGGCCAAGGAACTGCACCTGTCCGGGACGTTGTGGCCGCTCATCATCCCGATGGCGTTCACCGACGCGTTCTCGATCTTCCTGCTCCGGCAGTTCCTGCTGACGATTCCGAAGGACTACGTCGACGCGGCGAAGGTGGACGGCTGCGGCGACTTCCGGGCGCTGGTCCGGATCATCCTGCCGATGGCCAGGCCGGCCATCGCGGCCGTCGCCCTGTTCCAGTTCTTCTACTGCTGGAACGATTACTTCGGACCACAGATCTACGCCAGCGAGAACCCGGCGGCCTGGACCCTGAGCTACGGCCTGGAGTCGTTCAAGGGCGCCCACCACACCAACTGGAACCTCACCATGGCCGCGGCCCTGCTGGTCCTGGCACCGGTGATCATCGTGTTCTTCTTCGCCCAAAAGGCCTTCATCGAAGGCGTCACACTCACAGGGGTCAAAGGTTGAAACTCACAGTCGTAGGCGGCGGATCCACCTACACTCCCGAACTCATCGACGGCTTCGCCCGGCTGCGCGACTCGCTGCCGGTCTCCGAACTGGTCCTGGTGGACCCGGCCGAAGACCGGCTGGAACTGGTCGGTGGGCTGGCCCAGCGGATCTTCGCCAAGCAAGGTCACCCGGGCAGGGTGGTCACCACGTCCGACCTGGACGAGGGGATCGACGGCGCGGACGCGGTACTGCTGCAGCTTCGCGTCGGCGGTCAGGCCGCCCGGAACCAGGATGAGACGTGGCCGCTGGAATGCGGTTGCGTCGGCCAGGAGACCACCGGCGCGGGCGGGCTGGCGAAGGCGCTGCGCACCGTCCCCGTCGTACTGGACATCGCCGAGCGGGTCCGCCGATCCAACCCGGACGCGTGGATCATCGACTTCACCAACCCGGTCGGGATCGTCACCCGGGCGCTGCTGTCCGAGGGACACAAGGCCGTCGGGCTGTGCAACGTGGCGATCGGCTTCCAGCGGCGATTCGCCCGGATGCTCGGGGTGACGCCGGAGCAGGTCGCGCTGGATCACGTCGGGCTGAACCACCTGACCTGGGAGCGCGCAGTACGGGTCGACGGGGAGAACGTGCTGCCGCGGTTGCTCGCGTCGCATGCCGCCGAGCTTGCCGACGACCTGCACCTGCCGGCGGAGTTGCTGCTGCAGCTCGGGGTCGTGCCGTCGTACTACCTGCGGTACTTCTACGCCCACGACGAGGTGGTTCGCGAGCTGCTGGAGAAGCCGCCGCGGGCCGCCGAGGTAGCTGCGATCGAGAAGGAACTGCTGGATCTCTACGCGAACCCGACGCTGGACGAGAAGCCCGCACTGCTGGAGCAGCGAGGTGGGGCCTACTACTCCGAGGCCGCGGTCGCGCTCGCTTCGTCGCTGCTGAACGACACCGGCGACGTGCAGGTGGTGAACACGCTGAACAACGGGGCATTGCCGTTCCTGCCGGACGACGCGGTGATCGAGGTCCCGGCGACCGTGGGAGCAGCCGGTACCGCGCCACTGCCGATCGCGCCGCTCGAACCGTTGTACGCGAGCCTGGTGGCGAACGTGACGGCGTACGAGAATCTTGCTCTCGAAGCGGCTCTGAAGGGTGGTGCGGACCGAGTGTTCACGGCGCTGCTGGCCCATCCGCTGATCGGGCAGATCGAGTCCGCGAACGCCCTCACCGACAAGCTGCTCGCGCACAACCGCGAGTACCTGCCGTGGGCGTGACGATGGCGGACGAGGTGAGCATGCTCCGGCCACTGGTCCCAGGAGGCGTGCTCGCCTTCGACGCCGGGAACAGCAAGACCGACGTCGCCCTGGTGTCCGCCGACGGCACAGTCCTCGGTACTGCGCGTGGTGGTGGCTTCGAGCCGCACATCATCGGGGCGCAAGCGGCGGTGGACGGTCTCGCACCACTGGTGGCCGCCGCGGCCGCCGAGGCCGGGCTCGTGGTCGGCGAAGTCCCGTTGGTGCAGCAGATCTCCGCGTGCCTGGCGAACGCGGACCTGCCGATCGAGGAAGAACGTCTGTCCAAGGCGTTCGAGTCCTTCGGCTGGGCTACGGCCGTGCACGTCGCGAACGACACCTTCGCCCTGCTGCGCGCGGGAGTGGACGAGCCCCGCGGCGTCGCGGTCGTCTGCGGCGCCGGCATCAACTGCGCCGGCCTCCTGCCCGACGGCCGTACTGCGCGCTTCGCGGCGGTCGGCAAGATCTCCGGCGACTGGGGCGGCGGGCAGCAACTCGCGGATGAGGCGTTCTGGGCGGCAGCTCGGGCAGCCGACGGCCGCGGACCGTCCACGGCACTGGAGGAGGCGCTTCCTGCGCACTACGGACTGGACTCGGTAGCTGCCCTGATCGAGGCCGTCCACCTTGGGGACATCCCGTTCAACCGCCGCCTGGAAGCGACTCCTCTCCTCTTCCAGGTGGCGGCGGCCGGTGACCCGGTAGCGACCGCCGTGGTCCAGCGGCAGGCCGAGGAGATCGTGTCGATGGCCACCGTCGCCATGCGCCGGCTGGACCTGCTCGACGAGCCGACGGACGTCGTACTGGGTGGGGGTGTGCTCACGGCCGGCCACCCTCTCCTGATGGAGACGGTGGTCCGACTGTTGTCCGCAGCCGCGGCCAAGGCCATCCCCCGAGTGGTGGACGTCCCGCCTGTCGTCGGTGCCGCCCTGCTCGGCCTGGACCACACCAACGCCGCCCCCACCGCCCACCTCCAGTTGCGAGCCGCCTTCGCGCCACCGCCGGCCGCCTGAACCCGCTCACCACCTACGACCGCCGCCCCCATCGGGGACGGCGGTCGTAGTTTTTGCTTCCATAACTATTTCAGCGTGTAACGGGTCCGACATCTTGCCTACTTCGTGGGTCTATGTTCACATTGTGAGTAATCCGCCTCCCCAGCGAAGGACCTTGCCCATGTCAGACGTCGGAGTCCTGATCAACACCGCGGTAGCGATCCTCGCCATCGTCATCCTCATCGTCCGGTTCCGGGTGAATCCGGTGATCTCGCTGGTGGTGGGATCGCTCTACCTGGGACTGGCCAGCAAGCTCGGGCTGGACAAGACCATCGAGACCATCACCGGCGGATTCGGCGAGATCATGGCCGAGGTCGGCCTGCTGATCGCCTTCGGCGTGTTGGAGGGCTCGATCCTGCAGGAACTGGGCGCGATCGAGCGCCTGGTCAAGCACCTGCTCCGGCTGTTCGGGCCGAAGCGGCTGCCGTACTCGATGGCGCTGACGATCGGCACCCTGCTGCAGTCGATCTACCTGGACGTCCTGCTGGTGATCTCGGCTCCGCTGGCCAGAACCGCGTCGAAGCGGATCGGCCCGCTCGGCACCGCCCGGATGGCGACCGCCCTCGCCATCGGTCTGGAGACGGGCATCGTGTTGATGGTGCCCGGCGTCGGAGCACTCGCGCTGGCCGCGCTGCTGCACGTCCCGCTCGGCAAGATGCTGCTCTTCGGCCTGCTGCTGATCATCCCGACCATCCTGATCTCGGTCGCGATCATGACGTTCCTGTTCCGCCGCGGCTTCTGGAACAGCGAGGTCGACGAGCAGCAGGCCGTCGTCGCGGACGCCGAGGCCGAACTGGTCAGCGTCGCCGCCGACGGCTCGACGGTGTCCGCCGGCCGGGGTGGCGATGGTGGCGCCGGTGACGCCACTGCCGCCGCGGTCGACACGGGCCGGGAGGACGACGGGGAGACCGGTCAGCCCTCCTTGGTGCTGCTGTTCCTGCCCATGCTGGCCGCCCTGCTGCTGATCGGCTTCGGCGCCATCGCCGAGGTCGCCGAGTGGGACAACAAGGTCGTCCAGTTCGTCTCCGACCCCGTCTTCGCGCTGCTGATCGGCCTGATCGGCACCTGCCTGATCGGCCGCTACGCGATGGGCCAGCCGCGGGTGGAGAAGGCGATCGCCCGCGGCTTCAAGGAGAGCGGCCAGATCCTCATCCTCACCGCGGTCGGCGGCTCACTCGCCGCGGTGGTCGCGGCCGGCGGCCTCGGCGACATCCTCCGCGGCTACTTCAACGCCAACACGTTCGCCCCGCTCCTGGTGGTCTGGGCGATCGCCGCGGTCCTGCACGTCGCGGTCGGCTCCGTCACCATCTCCGCCATCACCGCGGCCGGCATCCTCGCCCCGATCGCGCCCGCGCTCGGCCTCGACCCGGTGCTGATCGCCCTCGCCGCCGGCGCCGGTTCCCTGTTCGCCGTCCACGTCACCAGCAACACCTTCTGGCTGCTGCAGTCGCTGATGGGCCAGACCACCCGCGGCACGCTGAAGAGTTGCACGGTGGGGGTGTCGATCGCCTCGGTGGTCGCGATCCTGCTGCTGCTGCCGATCAGCCTGCTGTTCTGATCCACGACTCCCTGGAGAGAAACCGCTATGACCCCCAGTCAGTCCCCGGCACCGCTGGCCGGCGTACGAGTTCTCGAGCTCGGCAACTACATCGCGGCGCCCACCGCGGGCCGGTTGCTGGCGGACTTCGGCGCGGAGGTGATCAAGGTCGAGCGTCCCGGCACCGGCGACGAACTCCGCAACTGGCGGCTGTACGCCGGGACCACCTCGCTGTTGTTCCGGACGATCAACCGCAACAAGCTGTCGATCGAGCTGGACCTGCGCAGCGAGTTCGGCCGCCGTACGGTGATCGACCTGGTCCGGCAGTGCGACGTGGTACTGGAGAACTTCCGGCCGGGCACGTTGGAGAACTGGGGCATCGGACCCGACGTGCTCAGCGAGGCGAATCCCGAGTTGGTGATCACCAGGATCTCGGCGTTCGGCCAGACCGGCCCGATGGCGGACCGGCCGGGCTTCGCGGCGGTCGCCGAGGCGCACGGCGGCTTCCGCGACCTGGTCGGTCACCCCGACCGCCCGCCGGCCCGGGTCGGCATCTCGATCGGAGACTCCATCGCCGGTCTGTACGCCGGCTTCGGCTCGGTGATGGCGCTCTACCAGCGCGACGTCCGCCGTACCGCGGGTCTCGGGCCGGCGCCGCTGGCCGAGCGGGTCATCGACGTGGCACTGAACGAGTCGATGCTGTCGATGATGGAGTCGCTGATCCCGGACTACGAGGCGTACGACGTGCTGCGCGAACGCATCGGCGGCCGGATGGAAGGCATCGCGCCCTCCAACGCCTACCTGTGCGCCGACGGCGACAGCATCATCATCGCGGGCAACGGCGACCGGATCTTCCACCGGCTGATGACCTTGATCGGCCGGCCGGACCTCGCCGACGACCCGGAACTGCGATCGAACGCCGGCCGCTGGGCCCGCCGCGACGAACTCGACGAGGCGATCGGTGCCTGGACCGGTGGACTGCCCGCGGCCGAGGCGATCGAGGCGCTGGAGTCGGCCGGAGTGCCCTGTGGACCGATCTACACCGCGCGCGAGATCACCCGCGACGCGCAGTACGCGGCGCGGGAGATGATCCAGCGGTTCGACGTCTCGAACGGGGAGGAGACGTTGGTGAACGTCGGCTTCCCCGGGGTCGTGCCGGTGATCGGCGGCAAGTCGCTGCCGGTGCGGACACTCGGCCCGGACCTCGGCGAGCACACCCAGCAGGTGCTGGGCGGGCTGCTCGGCCTGACTGACGCGGAGATCGATCAGGTACACGACCTGGAGGAGGCGTCATGACTCCGGCCGACGTGACCTCCCGGGACGTGAACTGGCAGGACGTGAAGCTGCGGGACGTGACGCTGCGGGATGGGCTGCAGTTGACCGGCAAGCCGCTTCCCACCGCGCGCAAGGTCGAGGTCATCCGGACCCTGCTCGACCTCGGCGTCCCCTCGCTCGAGATCGGCTCGATGGCCCGGCCCGACCTGGTGCCCGCCGTCGCCGACACCCTCGACGTGATCCGCGCCCTGACGCCGGCCGAGCTGGCCAAGTGCTGGATCTGGGTCGCCACCCCGCGTCACGTCGAACGAGCCGCCGAGGCGGGCGCGCGGAACTTCCAGTACTGCCTGTCCGCGTCAGACCAGCACAACAAGGCGAATCTCGGCCGATCCACCGAGGACAGCCTCGCCGCGATGCCCTCCGCGCTCGACCTGGCCGCGCGGGTCGACGGCGCAGTACAACTCTGCATCGCGACGGCATTCACCTGTCCGTTCGAGGGCGAGGTGGATCCGGACCGAGTACTGGAGATCGTCACCGACGCCCGCACCGCGGACGCCGGCGAGGTGGTTCTCTGCGACACCCTGGGCCAGGCGGTTCCCCAGCAGGTACGCGACCTCGTGACCCGTACTGCGGCCGCGGACGGGCGGCCGATCGTCTACCACGGGCACGACACCTGGGGACTCGGAGTCGCGAACAGTCTGACCGCGATCGAGGCCGGGGCGACCACCGTCGACGGTTCGCTCGGCGGTCTCGGCGGATGCCCGTTCGCCCCTGGCGCGGCAGGCAACACGGCGACCGAAGACCTCGTCTTCGCGCTGCGGCCCGACTGGCTGACCCCGGACACCTTCGGCCGGCTCGTACGGCTGGCCGAGGGCCTGCTGACCGATCTCGGCGAACCGAACCGATCCCGCGCCGGAGCCGGCGCACGGGCCAGCACCACCGCGTTCGCCTGGGCCTCATGAACAGCGGCTGCGTGCTCGCGCGACAGGGCGGCGAGGGGCGCCAGGCGGTCGAATACCCTGAGGCCATGGCGACAGTAGACGGCGGCAACAGCAGTCAACCTCTGCTGGTGCTGGGCAAGATCGGGGAGATCCTGGACGCGTTCTCGCTCGACCGGCCGTCGCTGACGCTGGGCGAGATCCGCGAGTCCACCGGCTTCCCGACCTCGACCGTGCAGCGGCTGGTGACGAACATGGTCGCGCTGGGCTTCCTCGACCGGCAGGGCGACCAGTTCCGGGTCGGCGTCAAGATGGCGTACTGGGCGGCGCCCGCGGTCAAGGGCGTCGACGTGCTCGACCTGATCGTGCCGGTGCTCAAGCACCTGCGGGACGAGACCGGCGAGACCGCATCCTTCTTCCGGGCCGAACAAGGGCACCGGGTCTGCGTCGCCCTGGCCGAGACCGCGCACGCCCTGCGCCGGGAGATGCACGTCGGCAAGATCATGCCGCTGCACGCGGGCTCGGCGGGCCGGGTGCTGCTGGCCTGGGACGAGTCCCTCGCGAGGAGCATCCTGTCCCAGCCGCTCGGGTCGATCACCGACAGCACGATCACCAGTGCGGACGAACTGGCCGCGGTGATCCGGCAGACCCGCGCGGACGGCTACGCGATCACCATCGGCGAGCGGGAGCAGGGCGCCTCCGGGCTGTCGGTGCCGGTGTTCAAGGCGAACGGCGAACTGGCCGGCTGCCTGACGATCAGCGGCCCGACGATCCGGATGCCGCTGGATCGGTGCCTGGACTGGCTGGATCTGCTGGTCGAGGCGGCCGAGCAGTCCACCCGGCTGCTCGGTGGGCGGTTCCCGACCACCTCCTCGATCGCCATCTAAGTCTTCTTCAGCGGCGTCTTGCGCCTGATTTTGGCGTAGGTGTAATTATGATTACATGAGTACACAGCAAGAGGGTGAGCGCGTGAGGGGCTGGCTGACCGGCCGGCTTCCCGCGGACTGGTTCGAGGGCGAGCCAGAGGTGAGCATCGACCGCGACGAGATTCTCGTGGTCGGCAGGATTCCGGCCCCGCAGCAGGAGGGCGAGGTCAGCGCGGCCGCGCGCTCCGCCGCCGAGGAGGGCCGGATCAAGCAGTTCCGGGAGGACACCCGGGAGAAGCGGATCGAGATCGCCCGCGAACTGGAGCACGCGACCCGGCGCAAGGTCGCCTGGGGCGTGCAGGCCGGTGAGACCAGGACCATCTTCACGTCGCTGTCCGCGCCGGTGATGACGCGGCTGCGGCAGCCCGAGCGGCAGGTGCTCGACACGCTCGTCGACGCCGGCGTCGCCCGCTCCCGCAGCGACGCGCTCGGCTGGTGCGTCAAGCTCGTCGCCCAGCACAGCGAGAGCTGGCTCGCCGAACTCCGCGAGGCGATGGCAAAGGTCGACGACGTCCGCCGCGCCGGTCCCGACGCAGCGACCCAGTAGTCCCGTCCCGCGAAAACCAGAATGACCGGCCCGTACTGCGAGGGCCGGGCCTGACCGGGCGGGTGCGATCCGATCCGATCGCACCCGCCCGGGGTGACACACGCCGGAGGTGACCCCGTCCGGCGTGTGGGTCTACCGCGGCTGGTTGCCCTGGTAGCCGTTGTCGCCGGTCTGCCAGTTGCCGTTCGAGCCGTGCGGAGCGCCGTGGTGGGCCGGGTACTGCGTTTCCCCGGTCCCCTGGTCCGCATAGCCCGGCGCACTCTGCTGGTAGCCGCCCTGCTCCGGGTAACCGCCCGTGCCGCTCGCACCACTGGCGCCGCTCGTACCACTGACGCCGCTCGTACCACTGACGCCGCTGGAACCGCCGACGCCGCTCGAGCCACCCATGCCGTTCGAGCCCGGAGTACCGTTCGAGCCCGTCGTACGGTCGGCGCTCATCGCCGAGCCGCGCTCGAACAGGGTCTGCAGCGCCTGCGCGGCCATCTCCCGGCCCCCGAGGCCGAAAGCGAGACCGAGCGCCAGCGCCGCACCACCGAGCACGATCAGCAGCGTGTTGCCGGTCAGCTGGACCGCGATGCCCAGCTGGGTCAGCGCGGCGAACGCGGCGTACACCAGGATCGCGTACTTGCCCACCTTCGCCAGCGTCTCGTTCCCGGTCGCACCACGGATGATCGCGGCCAGGAAGTTCGCGAACAGCGCGGCCAGGCAGATGATCACGATCGCGGCGAAGATCCGCGGGATGTAGGCGAGCATGTCGCTCATGAAGGCCGAGATCTCCGGCACCCCGAGCGCCGAGGCGAACATCGTGAAGCTGATCAGGAAGACGAACCAGAACACGACCTTGCCGAGCATCGCCGAAGCGGTCAGCCCCGTGCCGGACCGCTGCAGGACGCCGGAAACGCCGGCTCGTTCCATCCACTGGTCGAACCCGACCTTGCCGAGCAGTTTGCCGACCAGCTTGCCGAGCACCTTGGCGACGAAGTAGCCGATCACCAGGATGGCGAGGCCGCCGAGCAGGTTGGGGATGAAGCCCAGAAGCTTGCCGAAGGCATCTTCGAAGGGCTGGGTGAAGTCGATCGCTAGCGCGGACATCGAACCAATTCCTTCCGGACTGGCCCGCATCCGCCGCCACGCACCCGTCCGCGCGACTCCGGCTACGGGCGGATGCAGTGGTGTCTGATTCCCTCGTGCCCGGTGAACAACTCCGCAAACGGATTTTCCTAACGCAAAGTGATTGCGTAAGGCAATTACCGTGACGGCCGGACGCTCCTGACCCCCGCAAACTCGGAGCGCACGCCTGGTTGAGATGCTGACCGCATGACCGATGTCGTGATCCGCCGTGCCACCGCCACCGACGTCCCCGGCATCGTTTCGATGCTGGTCGACGACGAGATCGGCGCCCAGCGGGAGAGCCCGGACGACCTGACCCCGTACCGAGCCGCCTTCGCGGCGATCGACACCGACCCGAACCACGTCCTGGTAGTTGCCGACCGCAACGGCGAACTGGTCGGCACGCTGCAACTGACGATCGTCCCGGGCCTGTCCCGCCGCGGCGCCACCCGCGGCCTGGTCGAGGGCGTCCGGGTCGCCGCGTCAGCCCGCGGTACGGGGCTCGGCACCCGCCTGATCGAGTGGTCGATCGAGGAGTCCCGCGCCCGCGGCTGCGCCCTGGTCCAACTCACCTCGGACAAGACCCGCACCGACGCCCACCGCTTCTACGACCGCCTGGGCTTCACCAACACTCATGAGGGCTTCAAGCTCACCCTCAGCTGACCGCTCGTTCTGCGGTGGGTCTCAGGAGACCTTGGCGGCGGGGGCGGTGAAGGTGTTGCAGGACGCCGGGTTGGCGGACTTGAAGGCCGGGCCGGCCCAGGCCCACTGGTTCTGCCGGGAGCCGTGGTCGCGGATCTTCTTCGGGTTGTACTGGTCGCCGCTGTGCTTGGTCTGGTACTCCCAGGTCTCCAGTTTCAGGCCGCGCAGGCCGAGGGAGTCCTTGTTCGCTCCGAGGAAGACCGCGCCCAGGCAGGTCGCCTGCAGTTCGAAGCGGCGGTTCTCCTCGAGCTTGGCCGCGGGGGACTTCATCCAGCCCTCCCGCGAGGCCGACGAGATCGCGATGTTGGTGAGCATCTGCACGTGGTGGGCGTACTCGTGGGCCATCGTGTCGAGCATCCAGGCGCGGGCGCTGAGCTCGCTCCGCTTGAAGGCCTTCACATCGTCCTGCCAGTCCATGTTGATGGACTCGTCGTTGCCGCAGTAGAACGCCGTGTCGATCTCGCCGGTGCACTGCGACGGCGACTTCTTCGTCACCACGGTCAGCTTCGGCTGGCGGAACGGGTAGCCGGCCTCGAGAACCAGCGGCTCCCAGGTCTCGTTGAGACAGGGCAGCAGGGCGCGGTAGTACCGCAGTACGTTCAGTTCGCTGTTCGGCTTGACCTTCGGCTCGGCGCACTTCACCGACGCGAGCCTGCCGACCGTGTACAGCTTGTTCTGCTTCACCCGTACCTCGTCCGGCACCGGCTGGACCGTCTTCGTCACGGTGGGCTGCGGCGGCGCCGGGGCAGGCTCCTCGGACGGCCGGACCGACGGGCGGGCCAGCGGGTTCTCGACGGTGTTGTCGAACGAGTCGATCAACTTGTAGCTGGCGACCACCCCACCGCCGAGCACGACCAGGACCAGCACGGAGAAGGTCGCGACGATCGCCCTGGAGAACCGCCGCTGCTGCCGCAGGTCCGGCGGCTGCGCGGTGAACTGCGGTACTCCGCTCCGAGTGGACGTGCTGTGCCAGCCCGTCGGCCGGGCACCACCGAGTTGGCGGGTGCCCTTCAGCGGCGTGGCGGGTGCTCCCGGGAGCGGCGCGGGCGGCGGCGCACCGAACCCGCCTGCGTCCGCGGGGTCGGTCGGGAGCGGGGCCCCCTTCTTCTGGGGAGGGTTCACCGGGCCGCTCACCGGGCGGGCCTGGCCGAGCCCGAGTTGCGGACGATTGACGGTCGCGGGCGGCGGCGTAGCACGGGGCTCGCCGGCGGCGGTCGGTGCTGCCTCGCCCTGGTCGCCGGCACCGCCGGGCAGGAAGTGCCCCACCGTCGGCCCGGACGTGGGCGCCTGCTCGTCGTCAGCCATCAATCGTCCCCAAGTCCGTCGATACTCAGCGGACCTCGGCCGCCGCTGCCACGAAAGTGTTGCAGGCAGCAGGGTTCGCCGTCGAAAAGCCCTTGGTCATCCACAGCCGCACGCTCGCGCTGGAGCCGTGGTCGCGCACCGTGCCCTTGGCAATGTCATCGCCGCTGTTCTTGCTGCGCCAGGTCCACTCTTCCAGCAGGTTGCCGGTCACCGGGAAGCTGGCCTTCGCCGCGCCCAGGAAAACCGAGGACAGGCAGGTCGCCTGCAGCGCCAGCCGCCTTTCCTGCTCCAGCCGGAGCGCCGGCGTCACCGCCTCGTCGCGCAGGCCGCCGCCGGCGTCGAGAATGCCGGTCAGGTTCTGCACGTGGACGGAGTAGACGTAGCCGAGTGCGTCGGCCATGTCGACCCGGGCCAGCGCCGGGTTCTTCGTGTACTTGTCCAACAGGTCTTCCCAGGGCATCGCGACGCTGCCGTCGCCCGAGGGACAGTACGAGGAGACCTCTTTCTGGACACCGCAGGCGGTCTCCTCGCCGTCGTCGAAGATGATCAACTGCGGCGGCCGGAAGTCGAACCCGGCGGCGCGGACGACGGGCTCCCAGGTCTTGTTGTGGCAGACCAGAAGCGCCTGGTAGTAGGACCTCACGTTGTCCTTGGAGGTCGGGCGGTACTTCGGCTCCCGGCAGGCGACCGGCGCGAGCTTGCCCCCGGCGTACAGGCGGTTCTCCTTCGTCACCTGGTGGTCGGACTTGGGCTTGCTGGTCGGCTCGTCCGTCGGTACGCCGATCGGCTGGTCCTGCTGGACCGAGGGCGTGCCGAGCGGGTTCGCGACGAACTCGTCGTAGGACCGCAGCACCCGGGTGGCGCCGAAGATGCCACCCGCGACCACGACCAGCGCGCCCACCACGATGCCCGCGATCAGCGCCTTCGACTTCTTCCTCGGCTCGAACGGGACCGGCACCGGCTGGTAGCGCGCCTGGAACGCGGCCGCGGCCCGGTCCCCGGGCGGTGGCGGTCCGAGTCGTGAACCGCTGAGCACGGGCGGCCCCGACGGAGCCTCAGCGCCGGCGCCGAGTCGCGGAGTCGGCGCCGTCAGCGGCACCGACGACGCGTACTTCGGCTGCTCGTCCTTCGCCGCGGGGTCCGCGGGCGTCACGTCTCCGGCACCGCCGGGCAGAAAGTGTCCTGCCTTCGGCCCGGGCTTCGCGCCCGGTTCGTCGGCCATACGTCCCCGCTTCTCCCCAGTCCCGGACTCGGCCGGGTCCACCCAAAGTCTGCTGCGGAACGAGACGCCCCCCACCCCGAACCGCCGCATGATGCTACGTCGCAAACGATCGTTGGATGTACTGGATTGCAGCTATTGACATCGCATCGCGACCTACCTCCCGGTTTGACTACCGTGCGTACCGACAGGAGTACTGAATGACTGTGCTGGACAGTTTCGCGCTGGACGGCCGACGGGTCCTGGTGACCGGCGGTAACCGGGGGCTCGGCCGGGCCTTCGCCGTCGCGCTCGCCGAGGCCGGTGCCGACGTGGCGATCGCGGCGCGGGACGAGGCTCTGAACGCGCGGGCGGTGGACGAGATCGCGGCTCGCGGGCGGCGCGCGCTCGCAGTACAGGCTGACATCACGGTGCGGGCGGACGTGACCCGGATGGTTGCCGAGGTCACCGAGTCGTTCGGCGGCATCGACGTGCTGGTGAACAACGCGGGCATCGCGATCCACCGACCGGCGCTGGAGGTCCCGGACGAGGAGTGGCAGCAGGTCCTCGATCTCAACCTGACCGCGCTGTGGAACACCAGTACGGCGGTCGCCCGCGGCATGATCGACGCGGGCGGCGGGGTGATCGTCAACGTGGGCAGCATGTCCGCGCAGATCGTGAACCGCCCGCAGTGGCAGGCGTCGTACAACGCCTCGAAGGCCGCCGTGCACCACCTGACCAGAAGCCTCGCCGCCGAGTGGGCGCCGCACAACATCCGGGTGAACGCGATCGCCCCCGGCTACGTGAAAACCGAGATGGCCCCGGTCGACCGCCCCGAGTTCCGCCAGAACTGGATCCTCGACGCCCCACTCCAGCGCTACGCCACCCCCGAGGAGATCGCCCCATCCGTCGTCTACCTCGCCTCCCCCGCCTCCTCCTTCATGACCGGCTCAGTCCTCCTCATCGACGGCGGCTACTCGGTTTACTAGGTTCTGAGCCATGGGGACCTCGAAGCGGCGAGCGCGGTGGCGGGGACCGTTGGAGCCGGACGCGACCCTGGCGCTCTGGGCGGACTTTCCGGTGGAGGCGCGGCCGCGGCCGATCGTGTTGACCAGCCGGACAGGCGGATCTGGGGGCGGCTTCGCGTCGTGGGAGGCCAAGGAGGCGTATTCGCAGGCACCGATGGTCTCTGACGTCGAACTGCCGCCCGGCCTCATGGAGGTACTGCGGCCTTACCCGAAGCCGCACTGGCAGGGTGAGCCGATCCACGTGCGCTCGATCCGCGGAGTCACCCGGGAGTTCGGTACCGATCGCGGGCATCGGCCGCTTCCGGCGTACGAGTTGGAGATCCAGTACGCACCCGGCCCCGTCTGTCTGCTGGATCCGGAGATCGACGCGATCACCTGGTGGCCGCCCGACCTGGATCTGGGAATCCGGGGACTGTGGACCGGTCTACCCGTCGTGATGACGCACAACGAACTGACCCTCAGCCAGGTGGTCATCGGATCGCCGCCGGTGTACAGCGACGTCCGGGTCACTGCTGTCCTGGAAACGACGACCGCTGTGCTGGTGCTGACTGAAGAGACCATGCACGAAGGCTTCGACTCAGTCCCTTTGGTAGCAGTCGACCGTCCGATCACCGCCCACTTGGCGGCACCACTGGGTAACCGAGTCCTCATCAACGCCAGCGGCCAACCCCTTACGGTCCTCCACGGCTAGCTTGTCTGTGGGGTGCTTTAGGGTCGCTGGCATGAGTTTGAGTGATGGGGCGCGGAAGTTGGTGGACGGGGGGAATCCGGCCGTCCTGGCGACGATCAACGCGGACGGGAGTCCGCAGACGTCGGTGGTGTGGGTCGGGCGGGAGGACGACGAGGTGGTCATCTCGACGGCGGCCGGGCGGCGCAAGGACAGCAACCTGCGCCGGGATCCGCGGGCGAGTCTGCTGGTGATCGCCGAGGACGACCCGGACGAGTACGTCGAGATCCGCGGCACTGCGACCGTGACGGAAGACGCCGGGCGCGCCGTCGCCGTACGCCTGGCCGAGGTCTACGAAGGCGAAGGAGCGGGCGACGAATATCTCGCGCTGCCACCCGAAGTCATCCGCACGGTCATCCGGATCACGCCGACGAGACTGACTGGTCCTGCCGCCTGATCACCGCTGTGGCCGGCGGGCTCAGGTGGTGCAGGTGAACTCGAGTTCGTCGAACTCGTTCGTCCCGAGTTCGGTGAAGCCGACGGAGCGGAGGGTGGCCAGGCAGGCGGTGTTCGTCGGCTCGACGGTGGCGTGGATCTGGCGGGCGCCCGCGGCGGCGGCCAGGCGGACCACCTCGTCGAGGGTCGACCGGCCGTGGCCCTGGCGGCGGCGAGCGGGGCTGACGTAGTACGTGATCTCGGCTTCGTCGTCGAGGATCTCCAGGTCGATGAACCCGATCGGGCCCTCGTCGTCGAGGGTGAGCCAGCCGTGCCGGCTCGGTGCCTGGAGCAACGGCGTCCAGCGCGCGACCGCGTGGCCGTAGAAGCCGCCGAAGATCGCGCCGCCGACGGGATCGGCCGCCAGCCACTGCTCGACCTGCCGCAGTCCGTCGGTGTCGATCGGCCTCACCTGCATCCGGCAACTCTAATCTGCTTGCCACCAAGGCGCCCGACCCGATTGGCTGGCCGGGTGGCTGATCTGAAGCGTGCCGAGTACCCGCTCTCGTCCAAGTACGACGCCGACTGGGTGCTGGAGTGCGACATGGGACCGCACCCGCTCTGGCTGCTCGAGGATCTGGCCCGCGACCTCGACCTGCGACCCGGGATGAAGGTGCTCGACCTCGGCTCCGGCAAGGGCGCGACGTCGGTCTTCCTCGCCAAGGAGTACGGCGTCCAGGTCTGGGCCGCGGATCTGTGGGTCGACCCGAGCGAGGCGGCCGCGAACTTCGCCGCGCACGGCGTCGACGTCACCGCGCTGAAGGCCGAGGCACACACGCTGCCGTTCGCCCGCGAGTTCTTCGACGCGATCGTCTGCATCGACGCCTACGAGTACTTCGGTACTGCGGACAACTACCTCGCCTACCTCACCGGATTCCTCAAGCCGGGTGGTCAGCTCGGCATCGCCACTCCCGCGCTGACGAAGGAGATCCGCGAACTCGGCTACATCCCCGAGCACATCAAGAAGCTCGTCGGCTGGGAGGCGATCGCCTGGCACACGGCCGACTGGTGGCGGTTCCACTGGGAGATCACCGAACTCGTCGAGGTCACCTCCGCCCGGCTGCAGGACTCCGGCTGGCACGACTGGCTCACCTGGGCCCAGGCCGCCTCCGAGCGCAACGGCGCCCCCGACGCGAGCCTGGAGATGCTGGAAACCGACCAGGGCGAATACCTGAGCTTCGCGCTCGTCACAGCGCGTAAGAAGTAGCCCGGGTGTACGAGCCCGACCAGTACTGAGCAATGCTGTCGGTATGAGCTGGGCTATCTACGCGATGCGAGGGCCAGGAGGCGTACGCCGCCTCGAGGACATTCCGGACGGGTACGAACCGCCCTCTCTCGGTACTGCGGAGTCGGTGGTCGACCGGGTCCGCGAGATCGCGCCGGGAGTGGACGCGAGCAAGCGGTCCTGGTTGCTGCTGAAGAGCGACGACTACGACGTCGAGATGACGATCGGCAAGGGCGTCGAGGTTCGCGACATCACCTTCTACATCAACGACGGCCCGCGCTCGATCCCGGTGGTGATGGAGATCAGCAGCAAGCTGGGCGTCACGCCGTACGACACCGAGTCCGGCAACTTCCTCACCGAGCAGTCCCGGCCGCCGGTGCCGCCGCCGCTGACCGAGGACGAGATCAAGGCCAACAAGCCGAAGTGGTGGAAGTTCGGCCGCGGCTGACCGTCAGGCGGCCGGGCGGGTGGCGACCAGGACGCCGATCTTGTTGATCCGGTGCTCGGGGTTGCCGAGCGCGTCCTTCCAGTAGTTGCCGGCCGCGTGGTCCTCGGGGGTCGCGCAGGTGGACAAGGTGATCATCGCCTGCGTGGGCCGCTCCCCCGGCCGGCCCGGCACGGCCGCGTTCTGCTGGGCGAGCTCGGCCGGTTTGCGGAACGAGATCGTCATGGTGCGGTTGATCAGGTAGTCGTAGACCCTCCCGTTGGCGGTGACCAGCACATGGTCGCCGTTCTTCAGTTCGGGGACCTGGCCGAACGGGCGCCCGTGGGTGGTCCGGTGCGCGGTGACGATGAAGTTTCCGATCTCGCCCGGTCCGACTCCGCCGGCCTTTCCGCGCGGGCTGGCGGCAACCGCGCGGTCCTGGATCACGGTGCCGGGCCGGTCGTCCGCGGTACCGGTGTAGGCCACGACCCGCAGCCGGCGCACCCCGATGGCCGGGACCGCCATGCTCGTGACCGCCGTCGTCATCGTCCGCTTGGCCGTCGGCGACGGCTTCGGCGCCGGCGAGGGCTTGGCACTCGGCGTCGCCGTCGGCGCTGACGGGCTGGTCGACGGCGTCGGGGTCGTCGCCGTCGGGCTGGTCACCGAGGGCGACGTGGCGTTCGGAGTACCGGCGACCGATCCGGCGACATCGGCACACCCCGCCAGGGCGCCCACCAGCACCACCGCACCCATTAACCGCCTCACCATGCCCGGAACCTAGCCCGCAGCGCCGAAAACCTGCCGAAAACTAGGCGGGAGCGTGCTCTTTGAGAACCGCCATGAAGGCCCGCATCCAGCCCGGGTGATCCGGCCAGGCCCGGCCGCTCACCACATTTCCGTCCACGACCGCGTCGCCGTCGACCCATTCCCCACCGGCAGCCCGTACGTCGGGCGCCAGCGCGGGGTACGCGGACGTCTTCCGGCCGTTCAGTACTCCGGCCGCGGCCGGGATGAGTGGTCCGTGACAAAGCTGCGCGACGGGTTTCGCCTCACCGTAGAAGTGCTGCACGATCCGCTGGCAGTCCGCGTCGTTCCGGAGGTACTCCGGCGCCCGCCCACCGGGGATCACCAACGCCACATAGTCCTCGGGATTCACCTCGGCGAAGGCGATATCGGCCTGCCAGGTGTGCCCGAGCTTCTCCGTGTAGGTGTCGAACCCGTCGACGAAGTCGTGCACCACGAACTGCAACTTCCTGGCCTCCGGTGCCGCGAGATGAACCTCGTACCCCTCCTCCTGCAACCGCTGGTACGGGTAGAACACCTCCAGCGTTTCCGCCGCGTCCCCAGTAAGAATCAACACCTTCGCCATGACCCGAACCTCCTCAGCCGCGCTGCCGTTGCTGCCAGCCTCCGCCGCGCCCAATATCCGGTCAAGAGGCCCGGCTCTGGAAGGAGCCGTCCGACTCGGCCTCGCGGCCCGCGACGGTCAGCTTGCACTGGCCGTCCTCACACGTGCGCTGCAGGCGGCCCTTCGAGATCGTCTGCAGCAGACCGATCGTCCAGCACGTCGGGCAGCCGCGCAGCGCCAGCGCGCCCACCGGCAGCAGCAGCAGGCTGACGAGGCCGACGGCCGGGATCAAGGCGACCGACCCGATCAGGGCGCCGAGTCCGATCACGCCCCGCACCAGGTGCCGAGGCAGTGACGCGCTCGCGAAGTCCCTGCCGTCAGTCTCCGTTCCGGTCATCGTCGCCTCCAAGCGTCACTTCAGGGGTGGAAGAAAGAGCCTGCTGCACCGTCGCGCGGGCCCGGTGCAGGCGCGATTTCATCGCGGCGGTGGTGATGCCCAGGACGTCCGCGGCCATCCGGCCGCTGTAGCCCTGGACGTCCCGCATGATCAGCACCCGGCGCTGGTCGTCGGGCAACTCGGCGATCGCCGCCGCCACACGGCCCGCTTCCAGGCGCTGGATGACCTCATCCTCGGCCGAGCGCACGGCGGCGTCCGGCAGCGGGGCACTGTCCCGGATCTTCCGCGCGCGCCGCAGACACTCGTTGCGGACGATCCGGAACATCCAGGAGGCCAGAGCGCCGGTCGCGCGGAGCATGCCGATCTTGCGGTACAGGATGATCAGCGCCTCCTGGACCGCGTCCTCGGCGTCCTCGGGGGTGGCGCAGAGCGAGCGGGCGAACCGGCGTACGTTCGGGTGCGAGCCCGACACCAGGGCGGTGATCGACTCGAGATCACCGTGCTGCGCCCCGACGATCACGTGCTCACCGGGCCAGGTCGAGTCAGCCACGTGCCCGCGCCCGTCGGCGCAGGACGACGAAGCTGCACGTGCCGAGCATCGCGATGACAACGGCGGCGGCGATTCCCATGATCATGACATCCTCCATCCTCGGTGCCGACGTCCGCCGGCACACGGAGATAAGAGGCGCCGGCCGGCCGAAAGGATTCTGCCTAGCGTCCGAGGGTGGCTCGGCCGAGGCGGAGGGTGCCGGAGTCGAGCGGTGTGCAGCGGACCCCGCCGCGTCCGCGGAGTCCCTTGAAGGCGCCAGGTCCCAGGACTACGTCCATCCAGGCGCAGGGATTCGCCGGACGATTGGCCTGGAAGCGGATCGGCCCGGAGCCGGTATCAAGGGTGAAGACAGCGCCGGGGACCCGCTCACCCGCCGGCGTACGCCGGCGGGTGAGCCGGTCGATCGGGTAGCCGCGAAGAATGATGTTCCGCCGGGTCAACGCCGGATCAAGTCCCGGAGGCAGGCCGGCCGCCTCGAAGGCGTCCGCGTCGAACACGGTGACGGCTGCGTTGCGGTGCACCGGCTGGTTGAAGTACCGGTCGCCCACGATGCCGAGACCGGCCTCGATCCGCACTTCCTCGCGCAGTACCGACTCCGGCTCGCTCCGCGGTCCATCCGCCGGCCGGCCCTCGTAGGCGTGGATGGCGGAGACGACCAGCGCCACGATTCGCACCTCGACAAGCTCAGCCATGTCAGCCCCAGGAGAGCGAATCGAGCAGCCGGTAGAACGTGAGCTGCTGAGGGTCGGGCAGGCCATAACCGGTGAAGAAGTCGGTGGGGTCGGCGGACCACTCGGCCTCAAGCCGCGCCAGCAGTTCTTCCGGCGGGACCAGCCGCCACTCGTCCGTGAGGAAGTCAGGATTCACAGCACCCCTCCGTACTACGTCCGCCGCCTGGCTGACCACGTCCTCCAGCCTGCGCTCAAACCGGCAACGCTATCCCGCAATGCTCACACACGGATCCATCGCGCTCTGGTAGTCCTTACGGATGAGCTTCGAGTCGCTGTTTGCCGACGTCGCCCGCGGGATCGAAGGCGTCGGGGTGGTGATCATGACCGTCGGACTGGTCGTCGTGCTGGCGCGCTTCTGCTACTCGACCCTGACCGGCCGCAGCCGCCCCGACGGTCTCAGCAGCTACGAACAACTGCGCGTCAGCATGGGACGGGTGATCCTGCTCGGCCTGGAGATCCTGATCGTGGGCGACATCGTCGGCACGATCATCGTCAAGACCTCGATCGAGAGCGTGCTGGCCCTCGGTCTGATCGTCCTGATCCGGACCGTGCTGAGCTTCGCCCTCGAGGTCGAGATCTCGGGCCGCTGGCCCTGGCAGCAGCAGCGGGCTCACACGTCCGGCCGCCGGACCGTTCAACCAGGAGAACAAGGAGAACAGACTCGACTGGAGGAGACATGACGAACCGGCACGCGATCGTCAGCACTGAACTGGGCGATCTCACACTGGTGGCTTCGGGGGACGCGCTGACCGGGGTCTACTTCCCGCACCACTGGGTCAAGCCGGAGCCGTCCACCCTCGGCGCGAAGGTCGAGCACGATCCGCTGCTGGTGGAAGCGGCGCGGCAACTCGACGAATACCTCGCGGGTGAGCGGGAGACCTTCGACCTGTCGATCGAGTTGCAGGGTGGCGACGATTTCCAGCGGCGGGTGTGGGCGTTGCTGGACGGCATCCCGCGCGGCGAGACCACGACGTACGGCGAACTCGCGGAGCGGCTGGGTGACAAGCAACTGGCCCAACTGGTCGGGCAGGCCGTCGGCCGCAATCCCCTCTCGATCATCGTCCCGTGCCACCGCGTGGTCGGGAAGGACGGCAAGCTGACCGGGTACGCCGGTGGCCTGAAGCGCAAGCAGTTCCTGCTCGACCTGGAGGAGCCCGCCACCGTGAAGGCCGGCCGGCTGTTCTAGGAGGATTCGCGGACGATCAGTTGCCAGGGGAAGTCGAAGACCTTCCCGGCAGCGCCTTCCCGGTCGGTCAGGCGCTCGACCATGATCCGGCAGAGGGCCGCGTTGAAGCCGACGGGTCCGACGGTCGACAGTGACGGGTCGAGGTGCTCGCCCTCGGGGGTGTTGCCGACGCCGATCACCGCGAGATCGCCCGGTACGTCGAGCCGCAGCCGGTGCGCGGCCCGGATCGCGGCGATGGCGGCGAAGTCCGTCGTGCAGTACAGCGCGCTCGGCCGGCCCGGGCGGTTGAGCAACGACATCGCGGCCCGGTAGGCGCCTTCGGGATGTGGCTCGAAGGTGGCCACGTCGCCGACCGGGAGACCGGCCGTCGCCATCGTCTGGAGGTAGGCGTCGAAGCGCGGATAGCCCTCCAGCCGGGAGGTGAGGGCGCCGATCCGGGTGTGCCGTTCGAGCAGGTGCTCCACGGCGAGGTGGCAGCGCGGCTCGGCGCCGGACCGGATCACGTCGAACCCGCGCGGTTCCAGGACCTCGCTGAAGACGACCATCTGCACGCCCTGGGCGGCGAACGCCTCCAGATCGGCGACCAGCGCGGGGTCGTCGCGGACGTGATCGATGAAGATCACGTCCGGCGTGCGGTTCGCCAGCACGGTCCGCCAGTCGCCGTCGGCCACGATCAGCGCGGTCTTGCCCAACGGGGTCACCGCCGCGCTGACCTGCGCCGCCACCGCCTGCGCCCACGGATCGGCGAGCACGCTCAGCGACAGCAGGACCAGGTCGGACTTCCCGGTGCGAATCGCCCGCGCCGCGTCGTTGCGCCGGTAGCCCAGCCTGGCCGCCGCGTCCCGCACCCGCTCGGCGGTCGTGTCCGAGATCGTCTGGCTGCGGGGATGTCCGGACAGCACGTAGGACACGGTGGCGATCGAAACCCCCGCCGCCTTGGCGACCGTACGCAACGTCGGCTTCTCGGTCATCCCCATGGACATAGGACCGATTCTCTCAGAGCCCGATCAGCCCTTCACGGCTCCGGTGATGACGCCCTTGTTGAAGTGCCGTTGGAGGAACGGGTAGACCATCGCGATCGGCACCAGCGCCACCACGACCACGGCCATCTGCAGGGACTGCGGCTGCGGCAACGGCTCGACGCCCAACTGGTCCGCCGACAGCGACTTCCCCTGCAGCACATACGTCCGCAGGATCACCTGCACCGGCCACTTCGCGGTGTCGTTGATGTAGAGCAGAGCGTTGAAGAACGCGTTCCAGAAGCCGACCGCGTAGAACAGCCCGACCACCGCGATCACCGCCTTGGACAACGGCATCACGATCCGCCGCAGGATGGTGAAGTCGCTGGCGCCGTCCATCCGGGCGCTCTCCAGGATCTCCTGCGGCACGTTCATGAAGAACGTCCGCATCACCACGAAGTTGAAGGCGCCCAGCGCGCCCGGCAGGATCAGCGACCAGAGGCTGTCGATCAGCCCGAGCTGCTTGACGATCAGGAACATCGGGATGATGCCCGGCGCGAACAGCAGGGTGAACAGCACCAGCAGCAGCACCGGCCGCCCGAAGAGCACCGGCCGCGAGGTCGCGTAGGCCAGCGCGATCGTGGTGAACAACGCGATCGCCGTACCGACCAGCGTGACGAAGACGCTGACCATGATCGCCCGGCCCATCAACCCGCCGCTGAACAGCGTGTCGTACGCCTTCAGCGTCGGGTGCGACGGCCAGAGCACGTACCCGCCCGCCTCGATGATGTCCTGGTCGCTGGCCAGCGAGGTCGAGATCACCACCATGATCGGAACGATGATCGCGAGCGCGAAGCCGCCGAGCACGACCGCCTTGATCGCCTGGTACGCCGGCGCCGGGCGCTCCTTCCAGATCGGCCTCACGACTCTCCTCTCCTCTGGAAGATCCCCGGCTCCCCGAGGCGATGGGCCAGCGAGTTCGCACCCCACAGCAGCAGCGCGCCGACGACTCCCTTGGCCAGACCGGCCGCGGCCCCGCTGCTCCAGTCACCACCGACCACGCCGGCGTAGTACGTGAACGTGTCCAGTACTTCGGCCGCCCCGGGCCCGACCGAGTCGCGTTGCAGGATGAACTGCTCGAACCCCACGCTCAGGATGTCGCCGATCCGCAGGATCAGCAGCAGCACGATCACGGTCCGCATCGACGGCAGGGTGATGTGCCACAGCCGGCGCCACCGGCCCGCGCCGTCCGCGGCGGCGGCCTCGTACAGGGAGACGTCGACCGCGGACAGCGCCGCGAGGAAGATGATCATCGCCCAGCCCGCGTCCTTCCAGACCAGCTGCGCCACCACCAGCAACGGGAAGGTGTCCGGGTTCGTCATGAACGGGATCGGGTCGACCCCGGCCTGCCGGAGCAGGTTGTTGACGAACCCGGCACCACCCAGCGACTGCTGGAACAGCGCGATCACCAGCACCCAGGACAGGAAGTGCGGCAGATAGGCGATCGTCTGGAAAGCGCGCCGGATCCTGTTGCTGACCAGGGAGTCCACGATCAGCGCCATCGCCAGCGGCACCGGGAAGAACAGCACGAGCTGCACGAACGCCAGCACCAGTGTGTTCCGCAACGCGTCCCAGAAGTCCGGGTTGGCGTACAGGTTGATGAAGTTCTGGATGCCGTTCCACTCGCTGTGCATGATCCCGAGGTACGGCTGGAAGTCCTGGAACGCGACCACGTTGCCGAGCACCGGCACGTAGAAGAACAGCAGCAGGAACACGACACCCGGAACCATCAGGACCAGCATCTGCCAGTCCCGCCGCAGCCGTACGGCGAACGGCAGTTGCTCTTGCCTCCCCATGCTCAGGACTGGGTGACCGGCACGCCGGCGGGCAGTACGGCCTCGAACTCACCACGCATCTTGTCGCCGCCGCCGCTCTTCCACCGCTTCAGCGCCTCGTCGTACGCGCCGATCTTCTGCCGGCCGGTGACGATGTCGACGATCGTGTCGCGGAAGGCCGCGGTCAGCTTGGTGCCGACCTTGCTGCTGGTGTCGGAGTACGTGCCCGCGGTCGGGTTGCGCATCGCGTTCTCCAGCAACTTCTGCTCGGTCGCGTGGATCTTCCGGGTGTCCTCGGGGAACGCCGGATTGAAGATCACGCTCTCCGGCGAGGTCATGATCTGGAGCGCGCTGACCAGACCGGGCGCCTGCTGGGTGCCGGCCGAGTTGAGCACCGGGTTCTTGCGGGCGTCCAGGGAGTACTGCAGGCCCTGGGTGCCGAAGTTCTTCTGCAGGTACTCCTTGGTGCCGAACGGCGCCGACAGGTAGTTGATCAGGGCAAGGAGTTCGCGGATTCGGCCCTCGTCGGTCTTCTTGAACGGGGTGAAGCCGACGGTGCCGTACCCCATGTCGTAGACCGGCTTGGCCTTGCCGTCATGACCGAACGGGATCAGCGTGTCGACGAAGAGCGTCGGGTCGGCGGCTCGGAAGTCGGCGGTCGCGCGCGGACCCACGGTGACCTGGGTGGCGATCTGGCCGTTCACCGTCTTCGGGGTCGCGTCGGCCAGGTTGAGGTCGGGGTAGAAGACCTTGGCGGCCCACAGCTTGGCGGCGTACTCGACGGCGGCCTTGTAGTTGTCGGTCTCGTACAGGTGCGTGAGCGACCGGTCCTGGTTGACCCGCCAGCCGTTCGGGGCACCGAACCACTCGCCGAACATGTGCAGCATGTTGATGATGGCCGGTTCCAGCGCGTAGTTGGTGCCGCTGGTCAGTTCCTTGCACTTGGCAAAGAACTCGTCGGCGGTGGCGCACTGCAGGCCGCCGACCTTGGCCCAGGTCTTCGGGTTGCCCATCATCACCTGGCCGAACGGCGTGGACGGGATCGGGGCGCCCCAGATCTTGCCGTTCACCACCGCGGTCCGCCAGGAGGCCGGCTTCAGTGCCGCGAGGTTCGGGTACTCCAGCACGGCGTCGCCGGACAGGTACTTGGTCAGGTCCTGGAACTTCGCCTCGAGCATCGGGCCGACGTTCGGGATGCCCTGGTTCGGCGGCAGCCACATCAGGTCCGGCAGCGAGTCGCCGGCCAGCAGGGTGGCGAACTTCTCCGGATAGCCCGGGTCGGTGCCGATGGTGAGCTTGAGTTCGGCGCCGAGCGCGCCGTTCAGCGCCTGCCACATCGGGTTGCTGCCCATCGGGGGCGGCGGAGTCGCGAACGTCTCGGTCAGCGCGGTGACGGCGTTCTTCAGCGGCGGCGACTGCACGCTCGCGATCGCGTTCTCCGGGAACTGCAGGAAGCCCGGCTCCAGCCCCGACTCGGCGCCGGGCAGATCCGGCTTGAGCCCGTCGAAGGGCTTGTAGGTCGGCAGCGCCACGTCGCCGGACGCCTTGGCGCCGCCGTCCGTGGTACCGCCGTCGCCGCATCCCGCCAGCGTCGGGCCGAGCACGACCGCGCCCGCCACCGCGCCACCGGCCTCCAGGAACCGCCGCCGTCCGAACCTGCTCTCCATCACTGCCCTCACCTCTACTCGGCCTGACCGTTTGTGATCTGTCTTTGCATAAAACACTCACTAACGATCACTTAAACGTTAACCGGGACCGTAAACCCCACCGTCCCGATCACGCAAGGCCGAGCCCACAATTCACACCTCGGCAACAGCGGGGTCGCGCGGCGCTTCAGCGTGCTCGCAACTGGAGCAGTTGAACTGGTGGTGGCCACGCCGGCCCGAGCCCACCGGCTGGCCCAGGTCGCAGAAACCTCCCGCAGCCGGGTCAGTTTCGGTTGGTGACCTCGAAGGCTACGACTGCGGCGGCTACGGCCACGTTGAGGGACTCGACGCCTGCGTGGAGGGGGATCTGGAGGTCTTCGTCGGTGGCGACGGAGATGCCGTTGGTTTCGCCGCCCAGGACGAAGACGGACCGCGGTGCCAGTTCGGCTCTGAAGAGCGACTGCTGCGAACGCGCCGACAGGCCGTAGATGCGGTAGCCCGCCTCGGTCAGCAGGTCGACGGCCGCCTTCGCCGTGTTCACGTTCACGATCGGCGCCTGGAACGCGACGCCTGCCGACGCCTTGATCACCAGCGGTCCGACGTGCGGAGTACCGGCTCGGGGCAGGATGACGCCGTCGAAGCCGGCGCCCGTGGCGGTGCGCAGGATCATGCCGACGTTGCCGGGGTTGGTGACGCCGTCGAGCAGGAAGACCTTGGTGGGCCGCTTGCCGCGAGCCCGGACGAACTCGGCCAGTGGTGTCATCCTGGGCGCGTTGACGTCGGCGACCACGCCCTGGTCGTGCTTGCCGTTCCCGGCCAGCCATTTCACCCGGGAGGCGGTGGCCCGCTCGACCGGCGTACCGGTCCGGGCGGCGGCCTGCAGGATGTCGTCCATCGAGTGGCCGCCGGCGTTGTCCGCGACCACCACCTTCGCGACCGACAGGGCAGGGTCGTGCAGTGCTTCGAGCACCGGTTTCCGCCCGAAGATGGTGATCCACTTGTCCCGGGGAGACAACTTGTCCCGCGCCTGCTGATCCACCCCCGTACCGTACAACCAGGCCCCTTGACGCCACGGCGGAACGGTGGAACATCAGCAGTAGACGCACCACAGGTCAGCGGTGTGTCTACTGGAAGGTGGTTCCCCATGACCGAGCGACACGAACTACGTTGGGGTGGCTTCGCCGGACTGGCCGTCGTCGTCTTGCTGGTACTGGGCAGGTTCCTGCCCGGCAACCCGCCGGCGGTCGACGCGTCCGCGAACGAGATCACCAGTTTCCTCACCGACGGCAGGACGGCGATCCTGGTCGGTGCGTTGATGTGGAGCGCCGCGGCCGGACTGATCATCTGGTTCGGATCGGCGTTCGCGGAGGCGATCCGGGAACGGAACGATCGCAGTGATGTGCACATGGCGCTGCTGGCCGGCTCGGTGCTGGTGGGCAGCGCGATCTTCGTCGACGCCGTGGTGATGGCCGCGACGGCGTACGGCGTCGACGGCCGCGACGCCGGCGTGACGATGATGATGTACCAGTTGACGGCGGTGCTGACCACGATGATCGGCTTCGCCGCCGCGCTGCCGCTGGCCGCCGCGGGGATCGGCGTACTGCGGACGCACCTGATGCCGGACTGGCTGGGATATCTGGCGATGCTGGCCGCCGCGGTGGCGTTCCTCGGTGCCTTCGGCATCTTCGCCTCCGACGGCGCCTTCGTGGCCGGCGGCACCCTGATGACGACGATTCCGTTGCTGGTGGCATCGGTCTGGATCGCGTGCGCCAGCGGCTTCATGGTCCGCGAGCACCTGCCCGAGATCTCCACCGGCGAGGCGGCGATCCAGCAGCCCTGAAACACCCGGAGAACGAGAGGATCAAGCCAGGAAGAGATCGGTGGCTGCGGCAACGAGTTCCGGCCGGAGGACATGCCCGCCGGTGAACTCGTGGTACTCGACGTCGTAGCCACCGTCCTCCAGCAGCGGGACGATGCGGCGGCTGCAGCGGTCGATCGGGAGGATCCGGTCCTCGGTGCCGTGCGAGACGAACACCTTCGGCCGCCCTTCCCGAGCCGCCCAGACCATGAAGCCCGGCGAGTAGGCCAGCACGTGGCTGAACCGGAGGCCGTTCACCAGCCCGAGCGACAACGCGTACGACGCTCCGTCGGAGAACCCCGCGATCGCCAGCCTGGCGGGTCGACCCGGAACCGGTCGTACAGGTCCTCCAGCAGGTGGTCGATCGCCTCGACATCAGGCCCGAAACCTCCGCGGATCACGTCCCACGTGTAGTCCTGCGACTTCGGCACGAGCAGCAGGAAGCCGCGCTGCTGGGCCTCTTCTTGCATGTAGGGCAGGGCCTGCCGAGGATTCGAGGTCGCGCCGTGCAGCATCACCACCAGCGGAGTCGGCCCCTCAGGCAACGCCTCCGGAACCAGCAGTGCAGCCGATCCCAACCAGTGCAAACCGGCTGACAATCGTTCCCGGCTGGGGGACCCCGGTGACGCCGACAACCGGCCGGCCCGACTCATCCGCGGTGGAACCGGACGTGTAGTTCTCGCATCTGGTCGGAGAGTTCGGGGACAGGACCTTCGACCTGGGCGTCGGGGACCACGCTCTGGATGGGCAGCGTGTTCACAGGAGGCGGCGGGACGTCGAGGTCGCTCAGCCACGAGGCCAACTGCTCTGAGGAACTGACGTAGACAATGCGCCCGAGGCCGACCCAGCCGTGGGCAGCGGCGCACATCGGGCAGTGCTCGCCGGACGTGTAGACCGTCGCCGTGCGCCGCTCCTCGGGACTCAGGTGCTCGGCGGCCCACCTCGCCAGGGCGAACTCGGGATGCCGAGTCCGGTCGCCCGAGGCAACCCGATTGTGGTCCTCGCCGAGCACCGCCCCGTCCGCGCCGACGAGCACCGAGCCGAAGGGCTCGTCACCGTCCGCCAGCGCGTCGGCCGCCAGTTCCACGCAGCGGCGCAGATGCCGCAGGTCCGTTTCGCTGATCACCCGCGTCAGTTTATTTCGGCGCGACCGGCTTGGTGGCCTTGCCGTCCAGCCAGAGCGTGTCCGACTCGTCCCGGTGCACGCCGGTGGTGCCGACGTGCTTGGTGCCGATCTTCGGCCCGTTCTTGATCACGTGCACCAGCGCCATCGCGTGCCCCCGGCCGAGGTCGTAGTCCTCCTTCAGCCAGTCCGCGACCTCCCCGGCCTTCGTCTGCGGCCCCTCGAACCCGCGCTCGCGGGCGAGTTCCACCAACTGCCGCGGGGTCAGGCCGGTCTTCTCCTCGATCTTGTCCAAGTACGCCTGGAACGACATCTCGACACCTCCTTCGGGGGCGGCCCGGGTGGCCGTCACACCAGGGCGTCGACCGGGTCGCCCGGATTTCGACACCGTCGCGCGGAATTTCCCGGCCACTGTGCCAGGCTTGGCCCTGCCAGCAGTCGACGGAAGGGTGATGGGATGACGAACGACGCCGGGATCCGGCCCGAGGTCCCGCCTTCGGGCCCGGGATGTGTCGAGTGTCTGCAGGGTGGCGGCTGGTGGTTCCACCTGCGCCGCTGTGCCGAGTGCGGGCACATCGGCTGCTGCGACAGCTCCCCCGAGCAGCACGCCAGCGCACACGCCGCGAAGGAGAACCACCCGATCATCCAGTCCTTCGAGCCGGGCGAGGACTGGTTCTGGAACTACACCACCGAGGAGATCGTCGACGGTCCGGAGCTCGCGGCCCCCGACTGCCACCCGCTCAACCAGCCGGCCCCAGGCCCGGCGGGCGCAGTACCGGCTGACTGGACGCGGCACATCCACCAGTAGGGGAATGCCCGCGGCCCGTTTCCTGTTGCGCCTCCTGCGACCCCGCGAAAGGGAGGATGCGACATGAAGGTACGACGGTCACTGCGCGCCCTGAAGTTTAAGGACGGCGCCCAGGTGGTGAAGCGCGGTAAGAGGGTCTACGTCCTCAACCGCAAGAACCCCCGCCTGCAGGCCCGCCAGGGCTGAACCAGCAACGGCCCTCAGATCGCTCTGAGGGCCGTTTCCGTGTGAACCACCCGCCGTCCTGGCCGGCTGGATGGCCCTGGTCACTTTGCTCGCCTGGCGACTCCTTCGACGAACTCCCTGATCCGCGGCAACGACTCCGGATCGATCGTGTGACCGCCCGCGAACGTCAGTACTTCGACCTCGGCGCCGCGCCCCCGCAACTGTTCGGACAGAGTCCTGGTCAGCTCCGGAGTCGCCATCGGATCGCGAGCACCGTTCGCGATCAGCACCTGCTTCCCGGCGAGATCCACCTTGCCGGGTTCGTTGAACGGCACCATCGCCGCGAGCAGTACGGCACCGGCCAGTGCCTCAGGGTGACGCAGGAGCAGCGCGGACGCCATGTTCGCCCCGTTCGAGAACCCCACCGCCACCCACGAGCCCGGGGCGACGCCGTACTTCTGCTCGGCCGCGGTGAGGAACTCGGCGAGCTCGTCGGCACGCTCGCGCAGGTCATCCTCGTCGAACACGCCCTCGCGCAGCCGCCGGAAGAACCGGGCCATCCCGTGCTCCAGCACAGTCCCGCGCGGCGAGAGCACGGGTGCGTCAGGCGCGAGGTGTTCCCGCAGCCCGAGCAGGTCGTGCTCGTTCCCACCGGTGCCATGCAGCATCAGCAGCGGCGGGCTGCCCGTCCCCGGCTCCCAGACGTGCGGCCGCTGCAGCCCGGCGTTCATTCCTGTGTGTCCGACGGCATCCGCAGAGCCGGCAGCGAGGCCTGGATCTGCTCGCGGTTCGGCTCCAGCCAGGGCGGCAGCTTGAGGTGCTGGCCGAGCTCCAGCAGCGGCTCGTCGACGGTGAACCCGGGCTGGTCCGTCGCGATCTCCAGCAGGACGCCGCCGGGCTCGCGGAAGTAGATCGAGGTGAAGTACTGCCGGTCGAGGATCTCCGTGACCCGGACTCCGGCCTCGATCAGTTCCAGCCGCCATTTGGCCTGGGTCTCCCGGTCCGGCGCCCGGAAGGCGATGTGGTGGACGGTCCCGGCCGCCTGGAGCCCGCGGGAATCCTTGCTGGGAAGGACGTCGACCGCAGTACCGTCCTCTTCGCCGGACATCACGAACCTGGTCCGGTCGGTGGTGTTGTGCCCGTACCGCATGCCGAGCATCCCGCCGAGCATCTCGGCCGTCGGGTCGAGTTGTTGCTCGGTCATCGTGACCGAGTACAGCCCGCGGATCGCGTTGTCAGCCGGTACTGCGGCCGCCCCGTCCCACCCGGACCGGGAATCACCGTCGGACGCGACCAGTTCGATCACCAGTCCGTCGGGGTCGCGCAGCCGCAGTACCTCCTCGTCGGCGCGCGCGACCGGGTCGTCGGCGTCGACCCGGAGGTCCTTCATCCGCTTCTGCCACCAGCCGAGTGCCTCCGGCGGGATGCTGAAGGCTGTCGCGGTCGTCAGCCCGGTCCCCTGCTTGCCCGGTTCGACCCCGGGCCAGGGGAAGAACGTCAGCAGCGTCGACGGCCGGCCGGACTCGTCGCCGTAGTACAGGTGATAGGTGTCAGGAGCATCGAAGTTGACCGTGCGCTTGACCAGGCGCAAGCCGAGCACGGTCGTGTAGAAGTCGACATTGCGCTGCGGATCCTCCGCAATCGCCGTGACGTGGTGAAGCCCGTGGGGCGCAACCGAAGCGGCCATCTCGAGTCCTCCCTGTTTCAACCACCTCAGCTTGCCTCTTCCCGGCCCAGGAAAGTAGCCCCCCGGGCCAGGTCGGTGGATGCATCGGGGGCGTCGGCGGTGGGTACCGCCTCGTCATGAGTGAGCCCGCGAAGTTGCAACCTGACCTCGAGATCGCCCCACCGCCCCCCGGCCACGAGCGGCCGGCCGGAGTGGACGACATCACCGTCGCGGCGGTCGGCACGCTGACCGACGCGCTGGAGACGGTGATCCGGGCGCGCGGCCATCTGTACGCCTTCCACCAACTGACCGGCCGCGCCGACCACCGCCTCGACGACGCCGTCGAACTGCTCCGGAAAGCCGGTCACCACGAGATCGCCGAGCGCATCACGACCGAACTGATCGGCCGGAACGTGATCCCTGACCACTGGACCTTCCGGATCATCGAGGAGTACGACGACAACTACTACGACCTGTTCGTCGAGCTCGAGAAGCAGGCGCGGGACCAGCTCACCGGCGGCAAGCGGCATCTCAACGAAGCGGAGATGAAGCAGCGGCGGGTCACCCCCGGCCAGCCCGGTCACGAGCTCTAGGGGCTCAACTCGCCCGGAGGACAGGTCGGCTTCCGGTCGGAGGCGGGCCAGACGTACGGCAGATCCAGCTGCTCGTCGAAGAATCTGGCGTAGTAGTCCGGGTCCTTTCGAAGCAGGGCCGACCGGTGACTCCGGTGCAGGTCCTCGTCGCCCAGCCAGGGCGGCAGGTCGCCGGCCCGGGCGAGTTCCTCCTGGCTCCGCACCTGGACGGGTCCGCAGGCGGATACCAGGTCGGCCACCAGGGTCGGCGCGCAGGTGTCCGCGCGGCCCTGCCCGGTCCAGACGGAGCAGATTTCCAGCCCGTACCGGACCAGCGCCTCCTCGTAGCCGGCCCACATCTTGACGGCCGGATGGTGCCGCCAGCCGTAGCCGGCCACTGTCAGCCCGCGCAGGATCTGCAGAGCTTCCACCCGCTGCTTGCCCAGCCGCCGCGGGTCGAGCACAGCGGCGGTCTCCGCAAAGCCGGGGAACGGCAGAAAGGACTGCATCTCCTCGCTCCTGGGCCGGTAATCTTCAGGTCGCGCGGCCCGGTACCCGCTCGGTCGATCCGTACGCGGCCAGACGGCTGTTGGCGGCGACGATGAGCAACTCGAGAAACAGCCAGGACCCTCGACCAGTCAGCCGGCGAGCTCCACGCAGATGTCCCAGGCCGCCTGGCGCAGGAGCGCCGCGGTGTCCGCGTCGAGCCCCTTCACCGGCGCGTCGAGGCCGACCGGGTCCTCCTCCAGCAGCGCGATCAGGAACACGCAGGCGGCGAGATAGGACCCGGCCAGCGCCGGATGACTGCCGTCAGCGTCATGCAGGACGGGCTGGTCGTGAGTCTGGAGGAAGCGCTCCCAGACCATCCCGACCGGGACCAGGGTGGCGCCCAGCTCCGCCGCCACCCCCGCGTACGCCGTACTGATCGTCTGCTGCGTCTCCGGGGCGTTCTTGCGCGCCCACGTCTGGTAGAGGGCGGTTCGGGCGCCGGCCGCCTCGATCGCGGCGTGGAAGTCGCGGACGTTCTCCTGCATACGGGCCGCGTTCTTCGCCGGCAGCGTGCTCTGCTCCTGCAGGACGACAACGTTGTACTCGCCGTCCGCGAGCGCCTCGAGCGCGGTCCCGGCGTTCAGATGTTGCCGGAGCGACGCTCCACCGGCCGAGATCAGCCGATGCTCGACCGCTATCCCTCGACCACTCGCCAACCGGGCGACCAGGCCGGGCAGGTTGTTCCGCCCGGTGAAGCTGTTGCCCACATAGAGGATGCGCACCTTCCCGACCGTACCCAATCGACCGGTCGACGAGCGGTGACGAGCAGCGAGCGGTGAGCTCAGTCCGCGGCGAGCACCGGTGGTGCCGTCAGGGTGTCCAGTTCGTCCCGGAACTGCGGAAGCATCCAGCGCATCGGCTGGTCCAGGACCCGGTCGACGGTGGATTCCTCCAGCTCCAGCAGGCGGGCGATCCGCAGTACCGCGTCTGCTTCGTCGGCGGCGGCGTACAGGAGGTGCACCACTTCGTGGCGGTGGGCAAACACGACCAGCGCCGCCGCGGCGAGGCTGGGATCTATTTCGGGCGGGCTCGACTGACTGATGTCCCCGTTGACGTCCATGACCGGTCAACGCTCGGCCGCCCTGCTTGGTTACGTCTGCACAACTTTGTCAGCAGGTGTTGCGGTCGGACAGTGTGCGGAGACGGTGGCGGATGGCGTCGGCTGTTTCGCCGAGGAGGTCGTTGACCTGCACCAGCAATTGCTGGCCGTCCTCGACCGCCGGGCTGGGAGCGGGCATGGCCGCGTTGGCCTCGCCGACCCCCTGAGCGACGGCAGGCAGGCGGGCGTAGACAGCGGCCAGCACCAGCAGTTTGTCGTCTGTCGCGGCCACCGCGGTGAGGTCCTGCCCGGTCGCGTGGAGGTGCTCCGCGAGGAACGGCGCCAGGACACCGGCCATCTGGTGGGGATCGTTTGGACTTGACACGACCTGCCTCCCCGGACGGCGTGGTTCAACAGGCCGCGGGCAGCCGGCTGAGTTTGCGTCTCCCGCCAGTACCCAGCCTCCACCCCCGGTAACCGCGCGCTCGGCTAGTCGCCGGGCTCGATTCGGCCGAGCCAGGTCTTCAGCAGCGTCTCCAACTGGTCGGCCTCGGACTGCGTCAGCATCGCCAGCAGCCGTCGTTCGTTGGCCATGTGCGCCGTGAACGCCTTGTCGAAAAGGCGTTCCCCAGCCGAGGTCAGCCGAACCACCCGACCCCGGCCGTCGGCGTCGCTGCGGTGCCGGCTGACCAGGCCCGCCTCCTCGAGCCGATCGAGGCGCTTGCTCACCGCACCCGTCGTCACCATGGTGTGCAGGGCGATCTCACCCGGCGCCCGTTCATAGGGCTCACCGGCGCGCCGCAGCGCCGCCAGTACGTCGAACTCCCCCTCCGACAGCCCGTACTGCGCGTACACAACGGCGAGCTCGTCCGTCAGGCGGACGGCGATCCGGTGCAGCCGGCCGATCACCCGCTGCGGGCTGACGTCGAGGTCCGGGCGCTCGGTCCGCCACGCGGCCTGAATCCGGTCGACGTGGTCCAGGTGCTGGTTCACCCGAGCAGTATATCTTCCATGGAAGATATACTGCGACCATGGACACCACGCTGCGCTGGGCCTCGATCACCGCGATCGCGCCCGTCGCGTGGGGCACCAACTACTACGTCACCCACCACTACCTGCCGGCCGACCACCCGCTGTACGGTGCTGTCTTCCGCGCGCTCCCCGCCGGCCTGCTCCTGCTCTGCCTGGCCCGTCGCAGGCCGACCGGCGACTGGTGGTGGAAGTCCTTCGTGCTCGGCGTCTGCAACGTGGGCGCCTTCTTCGCCCTGATCTACCTCGCCTCCCAGCTCCTTCCGGTGAGTGTGGCCTCGACGATCATGTCGACGGCCCCGGTGGCGATGGGGCTGTTCGCCTGGGCCCTCCTCGCGGAACGTCCCACGCTGGCGGTGGTGCTGGGCTCGGCCGCCGGCATCGCCGGAGTCTGCCTGATGCTCGGGACGGCACAGGACGGGGTGAACCTGCGAGGCGTCGCGGCTTCACTCGCAGCGGTGACGATGTCGTCCTTCGGCTACGCCCTGAGCAAGAAGTGGGGCCGCAGCGGCGATCTGCTCGCCACCACCTCCTGGCAGTTGATCGCCGGCGGGCTGGCCGTGGTCCCGTTCGCGCTGATCGTCGAGGGCGCTCCGCCGTCCCTGGATCTGCCGGCGGCCGCCGGTTTCGTGTACGTCGTACTGGTGGCGACGGCGGGTGCGTACCTGGCCTGGTTCGCCGGTCTGCGCCATCTCAGTGCCGCCTCGGTCGGCATCATCGGCCTGCTGAACCCGTTGACCGGGGTGCTCCTCGGCACCACCTTGTCCGGCGAGCACCTGACGATCAAGCAGCTCCTAGGGATGCTGCTCATCTTGGGCGGCATCCTGCTGATCCGCCCGCGCCGACCGGTTGGTGGGGCCAGCTCTACCGAGGGACTCCAGTCCGCGGGATCGATCCGCGGGCCTGTCTGACGAGATCGTGGTGGGACCCGAAATCGTCAAGCACCCAGGAGATTCCGATGTCCGATCGCCCGCCGTCCGGTAGTACGAAGTCCTTCGGTCGCCGGAGGGTGGTGGCGACCATCGCGGCGTTGGCTGCAGTGGGAGGAGCCGCGGTTCTGCCCGCCTCGGCCAGTGCCACCGAGACGGCGTCGCGTCCGGACGCAGTACAGGGGCGTTTGGATGCTTTGGTCAACGATGACAAGTTCACCGGCGCGCTTGCCGCAGTACAGAAGCGGGACGGGCGGAAGCGGAACTACGTGGCCGGTGTCGGAGACCGAGCCTCAGGTGCGCGAGTGCCGGTCGACGGACAGGTGCGGATCGGCAGCAATACCAAGATCTTCGTCGCGACCGTCGTGCTGCAACTCGTTGGCGAGGGCAAGCTGAAGCTCGACGAGCCGATCGAGAGCTACCTGCCGGGCATCATCCGCGGCCCGGGTGGGGACGGCCGCAAGATCACCACCCGTCAGTTGCTGCAACACACCAGCGGCTTGCCCGACTACGTCCTGGCCGCGATGAACGGCGACATCGCCAATTTCCCGTCGCTCCAGCACACGTACTTCGAACCGCGCCAACTGGTCGATCTCGCCCTGAATCTTCAACCCACGAAGGGCTGGAGCTACAGCAACACCAACTACGTCGTCGCCGGGCTGCTCGTCCAGCGCGTCACGGGCCGGCCGATCGGCGAGGAGATCACCCACCGAATCATCGACCCTCTCCGGCTTCGCGACACGTACTGGCCGGCGGTGGGCGAGCAGAACCTCCGAGAACGGCACCCGCACGGCTACTTCAGCACCAAGTCCGGTCAACTGCTCGACGTGACCGACCAGGACACGTCGATGGCGTGGTCGGCCGGCGCGTTGGTCAGCACCCCGAGCGACCTCAACCGCTTCCTCAGCGCCCTGGTCAGGGGCAAACTCCTGCGCCCCCAGGAACTCAAGGAGATGCAGACCACCGTCGACGCCCCCGGCTTCGACAGCGTCGGCGGCTCCCGCTACGGCCTAGGCCTGGCCACCTTCAACCTCAGCTGCGGCGGCTTCGCCTGGTCCCACGGCGGCAACATCCCCGGCTACAGCACCGTCAACGCCGCCACCCCCGACGGCCGCGCCGCCACCATCACCGTCACCGCGCTCCCCACCACCGAAGCCAACGTGAAACACCTCGACGCAACCCTCGACACAGCCCTCTGCAGCTGAAGTCGCAAGTATCAAAGGGCTTCGACGTAGACCCAGAGCCCGTCCTCGCGGACGAAACGGCTGTGCTCGTACTGGTCGCCCGGGTGGCCGTCCGCGATGAACCCGGCGCGGAACTCGACGGATCCCTCGGTGTGGAAGGGGGTTCCGGCGGTTGTGGCCAGGATTTCCAGACCGGTCCAGCGCAGGTCGTTGTCGAGGCTCAGGTCCGGGGGTCGTGTCGCAGTAGCCCAGGTGCGCAGGAGGTAGTCCGCGTCGCCTACGACGAAGGCGGCGTAGCGGGAGCGCATCAGCTGCTCGGCGGTGGCGGCTGCTGCGCGGCCCTGGTGCAGAGCGCCGCAGCACTGGTCGTAGGGAGCGCCCGAACCGCAGGGACAGGATGCAACCGCGCGGCGATCGCTTCGTTTGGCCATCCACCGATTGTGCCGTGCTGCCGGCAGGGATTGCCGGCAGCACGGGACTCACGCGTGGTGGAACCTGTCGATCAGGTACCGGGCTTGGGGTAGAGCTGATTGAGTACCTGGAAGTCGTCACCGGACGGACGGACCGACCAGCCCGCTCCCACGGTGCCACTCTTCAGGCAGCTGTTGGTGGACGAGTTGTGGTCGAGGCCGAGCGCGTGACCCAGTTCATGGCAGGTGGTCTTGCGCCGCTGAGTCGCGTTGCCGAGCAACCTGGTGTTCAGCTCGACCTTGGCCGGGCCCTGCGGAGCGTTCGCCGCCCAACTGGTCTGGCCGTACCAGCTGAGCGGGCTATTGACCGCGTAGACGTGGACACAGTGTCGCCCGTTGCCGGGGCAGCCCTGCGTGTGCCAGCGGTAGTACGAGTCGATCCCCGGCGACTGGTACCAGTCGGCCACCGCGTCGGTGACCGGGTAGCCCGCGGGCGTGTGGTCGAGGAAGTAGACCTGCGGATCGTTGAACTGGTTGTAGGCCCAGGCGTGACTGCACCAAGCCGCCGCGGTACCGACGAACGGAGCACAGGCCTGGATCTTGTTCGGCCCCATCTCCCCGGCGGGGACGATGCCGGTGACGCCCCGGGCCCGAAGCTCGGCCCTGAGCTTCTCGGCGGAGCCGGCCGGCTCGTACCGGGTCACCTTCGTGACGGCTCCCACAGCGTTCCGCTGAACGACGACAACCTCGTCATCGCCGCTTGCCGCCTCGGTGGCCGCGGCCTGTACCGCGACTGAAGAGGTTGCAGTGCCGGCTGCGGCAGCGGCGGCGGCCCCCCAGGGTGTGACGCAGACCGTGACCGCGAACAGCGACAGAGCTGTTGCGATGACGGCACGGCGGTTGATCATCCTCACTGATGTTCCTCCCGTTGAAGCGATGCCGATCAGTGATCGGCCGGTCACTCCATGACACCGGTCGGGCGAAGGTGAGGACAGGCAGTCCTACCGGCAGTTGGCCTTCTGCCGGTAGTTCAGCTTTTGCGTATCCCAGTCAGCCGACGCTCCTGCAGACCGGGGCAGGCCCCGAGCTCGCCAGATGGGAACGCAGCAAAGGCTCCGCGCGGTGCCGTCCGACGTTCCACTCGAGCCAGTCGTCGTCGGCGAGATCGTGTCCCTTCAGCGCGCACCCGACCACATCGGCCGGGAGGGTGGCCAGCACCGGCACCGCATCGTCGGAAAGGTCCTGCAGGAACCGCCAATCCACCTTGCCCGTTTCGGCGTACCGGTCGACGTTGTGCTGCGCGATCCAGGCATCCGGGTTGATCGCGGCGATCGCGAGGAGGAGGCCGGCGCCGCTGAGCAACGCGGCGCGAGGCAGCCAACTCGCCCGCAGCGTCACACCCGCCACCATCACGCCGACCACCAGCAGCCCGAGCCAGCCCTCGAAGACGTCGACCAGAAGGCGGAGTTGGGTGAAGCCGTACGCCTCCTGGTAGACGTGCATCCGGTAGAGCGCGGAGGCGACAACGACCAAAGTCAGCACGCAGAGCAGGCCAAGCGACCCACGCAACCAGGCGACGTCCGCGGCCGTAGTACGGGGTGCTTTGCGGGCGGCTACCCAGACGACGAGCAGGGTGAGGGCGGTGGCCACCGTGAGCTGGCCGAAGCCCTGATGCACGTACTCCGCGTAGGTGAGCCCGGTGATGCGCTCGAGGTACTCGTGGCCGCCGAAACTCGCAGTGGCCTGCGCTGCAAGGAAGACCAGGAAGACCGCGTCGACGAGCAGCACCGGCGCGAGCCACTCGTACCGGCGCGCGACCGGCCGCGCAGTACCGGCTACCGGTTCGACGTTGGGCGGGTTCAGGGCGAGGTACGTCGCCGCCAGCACCACGCCTCCGACGGCCACGGTGAGGAACGCCCGCAGTACGAACGAGTCGAGCTCAAGGTCCGGGACGATCGCACCCGCCCACTTCGCGAAAACCGCGTCGGCGGAGGCGAACAACAGTCCGAAGACCAGGACCCCCAGCAGCGACAACAGGATCGTCCGCAACGCCGCTGCTCGTTCCCGCAGACCTGTGACGGCCTGCAGCGAGCGACCCAGCCATGGGAGCCCACGGAGTCCAGCGAGCGGCCAGGAGATGCCTGCGAGGATGAAGGCGGGCAGGGTTCGGCCGTTCACCAGCGCGGCCATGCAGACGGCGCCACCGGCCATCAGGCACAGGACCGCGATCCACTCCGCGTCCCGGACGAAAACGGTCGCGGCCAGGAGCAGGCACAGCGCGGCACAGGTCAGTGTGAAGCGGGATCGACGGTTGACGCTGAACCCGAGGATCACACCGCCGGCCGCCAGCAACACCACGAACGTACCGATGCCGAGGTCGCGGAACGGCAGGATGATGCCGGCCAATAGGCCGACCCCCAGGCTGCAGAGCAGCGCGCGGACGTTCCCCGGAACCCGAGCGTCGGGCCAGAACCTGCCGAACAGCATGTCCATCCCCGGCTCCGGCGCGCGGGCCACGATGGGCGCCGCAGGTGACGCAGGTGCGGTTGGGGCCGCGGACGCGGTTGGTGGCGGACTATCGACGGGCTTCGACATGATCGGCTCCTTGGCCATCTTGGTTGCATGAGCGTGCTGCCGGGGCTGGTGCGGGAGATCGACGCGCACTCTGGCCCCGGTACTGCGCGGCTCGGGCTCGACGAAGTGGATGGTCCCGCCGTGGAGGTCGGTCACCCATCGGGCGATCGCGAGGCCCAGGCCGGTACCACCGCCACCCTCGGCGTCCGTCAGCGTTCCGAACCGCTCGAAGACGCGGTCTCGGTCGGCGGCGGGGATGCCGGGCCCTTCGTCGGCGACCTCCAGTCGCCAGCCGGTAGGCGTGTCCTGCGCGGTGATCCGGACGACCCCACCGGCAGGGCTGTGCCGGGATGCGTTGTCGAGCAGGTTGGCGACCAACTGGTGGAGCCGCGCCTGGTCGGCCGAGGCGGTCAACGTCGGCGGCGCGACCCGTACGTCGTACCGCACCTCGCGGCCGGTCACCTCCGCCTCGGCCACAGCGCGCTCGAGCAACTCCTGGACGGCCACCTGCGTGGTGGACAACTGGGCCTTGCCGGCGTCCACCCGGGCCAGGTCGAGGAGATCGGAGGCGAGGGTGGAGAGCCGTTCGGCCTGGTCGAGCGCCGTCCGAAGCATCACCGGGTCCGGCTCGGCGACGCCGTCGACGAGGTTCTCGAGCACGGCGCAGAGGGCGGCGAGCGGAGTACGAAGTTCGTGGCTGACGTTCGCCACCAGTTCGCGGCGCTGGCGGTCGACAGCGGCCAGGTCCTCGGCCATCCGGTTGAAGGCTCGGGCCAGTTCACCGACCTCGTCGCTCGAGGTCGCGGTGACCCGGCCGGAGTAGTCGCCGCGGGCCATCTTCCGGGCCGCGGCGGTCATCTCGCGCAGGGGTGAGGTCATCCCGACGGCCAGCAACTGGGTCACCCCGAGAGCCAGGGCCACGGTCACCGGGACGCTGAGCCAGATCGGAACGGTGCCGACGGCACCGACCGCCGCCAGAACCGAAGCCACGGTGACACTGACCGCGACGAGCAACCCGAGCTTGACCTTGACCGAAGTGACCTGGTCCAGCAGCGGGCTGCTCATGCTGCGCTCCTGGGCTCGAGGGCGTAGCCGACGCCGTGCACCGTGCGGACCCGCTCGGCACCGATCTTGGCTCGCAGCGCCTTCACGTGGCTGTCGACCGTCCGGGTCCCGGAGGCGCCCGGCCAGCCCCAGACTTCGGCGTACAGGTGCTCGCGCGTGAGGACCACGCCCGGGTTGCCGGCGAGGCAGAGCAGGAGATCGAACTCGGTGGGCGTCAGATGCACCTCGGTCTCGGCGACCCAGACCCGGCGAGAGGCCGCATCGACCCGCAGGTCGCCCAGATCGTTCGCAGAGCGGGCCGCCAGGTGCGCAGCGCGATCGACCCGGCGCAGCAGGGCGGCAACGCGGGCCACCAACTCCCGCATCCGGAACGGCTTGGTCAGGTAGTCGTCGGCACCGACACCGAGCCCCACCAGGATGTCCGCCTCGTCGTCGCGCGCGGTCAGCATCAGCACCGGGACCGGCCGCTCGGCCTGGATCCGCCGGCACACCTCGTGCCCGTCGAACCCGGGCAGCATGACGTCCAGGAGGACCAGATCAGGCGTCGTGTCCGTGAACTGCGCGACCGCGCCCGGTCCGTCCCAGGCCTGGACGACCTCGTACCCCGAGCCGCGCAGCCGGTCCGTGACCGCCTGGTTGATCACCGGCTCGTCCTCGACGACAAGGATCCTGGGCGCCGCTCCGCTGACTGCCATGTTGTGAGACTAGGAGCCCGCTCGGTCCAGAGTGAGGGACGACTCGTGAAGGTTCTGTGCAGGTCTGCCATGCCGCTCACCGGTTGGCGTCGTCTCGCATCAGCCGCAGCCAGCCGAGCAGGAGCGTGCCCAAGGCCCAGGCCAGCATGGTGATCACCGAGGACGTGGTCGTCATTCCCCGGTCAGTCGGCTCACCGGTCAGGAGGAACACCGCCCGCGATCCTGGCAGCAGGTCGGCGACGTCGGTCAGCCACTGGTAGCCGAACTGTGGCAGCAACAGCGGGAGCAGGAGGATCAGGAGGAATACCGAGACCAGGGCGCCGGCCGTGTTGCGGAGCACGAATCCGAGGCCGGCGGCGAGCGCGGTCCCCGCCGCGAACACGAAGGCGACGGTGGCGAGCACATCGATGCCTTCGTCCAGCGGGAGAGTCAGGACCGGCCGGGCCGCGAGGAAGCCCGCCAGGGCCGACCCCAGCGCCAGCAGCGCACCCGCGATCGTGGCGGTCACCACGGCCACGAGAGTGCGGGCGAGGAAGAAGATCGTCCGGCGTGGCGTCCACTGCAGGGTCGGCACGATTCCGCCGGTGGCGTAGTCCGACGTCACCGCGGTGAGCACGAGAGCAAGGAAGGCGAACTGCGCCGGGAGCGCGGTGAACGTCGACGCCGTCCACGCCGGGTCACCGACGGGTTGATTCGGGTTCCCGGCCGCGTCGAGGCCCGCGATGGTGCCGAACCCCAGCATCATCGCGGCCGCCACGGCCAGGAACCACCAGGTGGCCTTGATCGTCCACAGCCGGGTCCACTCGGCAGCACAGGTACGCGCGAACACGCGTCCTCCGGAAACCTGGTCAGGCAAGACATCCAGAGCAGGTTGGGCGGTCACGGTGCTACCTCCGTTGTCGCTTCGACGGACTCGGTACTGCGGCCGTGGTACTCCACGCTGTCGCCGGTCAGCTCGATGAAGGCCTCTTCGAGGGACTGCGCGACATCGGAGAGGTGATGAAGCGGAATCCGCAGGACATGAGCGAGCTCGCCCACTTCCTCGGCGGTGCTGTCCTCGACCTGCAACTCGTCGGCGTCGAGGCGCTGAACCGTGAGGCCGTGCTCCCGCAGCCGCCTGAGGAGCGGCTCCGGCTGTGAACTTCGGACTCGCACCTGGCGGCGCCCCAACCCGGCAAGGAGATCCTCGGTCGTCGCGTCGGCGATCAACCGGCCGCGACCGATGACGACCAGCCGGTCGGCCGTCTGCTGCATCTCGCTCATCAAGTGGCTGGACACGAGCACGGTGCGGCCCTCGTCGGCGAGCCGGCGCAGGAGCTCACGGATCCACCGGACGCCGTCGAGATCCAGCCCGTTGATCGGCTCGTCGAACAGCAGCACCCGCGGGTCGGCGAGCAGGGCCGCCGCGATTCCGAGCCGCTGGCGCATACCCAGCGAGTAGCCCTTGATCCGGCGACGCGCCGCACTGCCGAGCCCGACCTGCTCGATCACCTCTTCCACCCGGCGCTCCGGGAGCCCGTTCGTCCGGGCAGCCACCCGGAGGTGGTTGCGGCCGGTGCGTCCGGGGTGCACCGAGCCGGGGTCGAGGAGCGCGCCGACCTCGCGGAGCGGTTCGGCGTACGAGGCGAACGGGCGGCCGTTCACCAGCGCCTGCCCCGCACTGGGCCGGTCGAGGCCGAGGACCATCCGCATCGTGGTGGACTTCCCCGCCCCGTTCGGCCCGAGGAATCCGGTGACCTTTCCCGGCTCGACGTCGAAGCTCAGATCGTCGACCGCCAGCACCTCGCCGTACCGCTTCGTCAGCCCGCGAATCTGAATCATGACGCGACCCTAGAAGCCCGCCTGGTCGGGTTTTGCGAACGAATTGCGAAGGTTCTGTGCAGGTCCTGACCCGCCGTCCGGGCGGTCTATCCGGAGTAGCGAATCGTGAACTCGGTCTGGGTGTCCCCGCCGAGTTCGGGATCCGGCTCCGGGTCCGGGTCGTGCGTGGCGATGGTGTCTTCGAGCTTCACCGCCGGCGGGAGGTGACGGAACTTCTCGGGGCCGGTGTCGTCGTCGCGGTCGGTTTCCGGGCTGTCAGTCATCCGTCGCTCCTTGAAGAGATCCGCCGAACCGCGAGCGCTCCGCTGGTGAAGAGTGAACGTGTCGCAGGGTCAGGATCGTTCTCCGCGTCCATCGGTCAAATTATTCCTTGACACGAATATTCGTTGTGGAGAATGATTTGGTTCATGGACGCCCTACTCACCGCCTTGGCCGACCCCGCACGATGGCGGCTGGTCACCCTGTTGGCCGAGCGGCCGCGCTCGGTCGGGGTACTCGCTCAACTCGCCGACGCGCGTCAACCGCAGACGACCAAGCACCTGCAGACCCTTGAGCGCGCCGGCCTCGTCGTGTCCCAGCGCAGCGGTCAGCGCCGCGTGTACGCGCTTCGCTCCGGTCCTCTGCGGGACTTGGCGGCCGCGCTCAGTCGGCTCGCCGACGCAGCCGGCGAGGGTCCGCGCGAGACCTACGACCGCTACGGTCTCAGCCTCGACGCGGAGCGGCTCGCCGCCGAGGAGCCGGGCTGGGCTGACGATCGGTCGTTCAGGTTCCTCCGGTCACTTACAGGGAGTCCTGAACTGGTCTGGCGTCACCTGACCGAGCCCGCACTGCTCGCCGGATGGTGGACCCCCGAGGATCTCCGCGTCTCGGAACTCGCCTTCGAGGCGCGGCCGGGTGGGCGGATCGTCCTGGAGTACCGCGATGTCGAGGATGCGGACGGCTCCGATGTGGTCGCCGGGCGCGGGGAAGGGGTCGTCGACGACGTACGTGCTGGTGAGCACCTCGCGTACCGGCTCTCTCCACGGCTTCCCGACGGGAGCGTCGCCTTCACCGCTCATGTCGATCTCGACCTCCGGCCCACCACTACCGGCACCGATCTCGAGGCCCGCTGGCGAATCACGGACAGCACGGTCGACTCCGCGGACTTCATCGCAGGCATCGAGATCGGCTTCGGCCAGAGCCTCGACAAACTCGCGGCCACCCTCGCCGCGGCTTCCCACGACAGCAAAACTCGCAAGAGGAGAACGAGATGACCGACCAGACCGGCGGCCGCAGGGTCGTCACCAACATCGCCCTGTCCCTCGACGGCCACTATGCCGCGCCGGCCGACCCGCTGGACATGAGTTGGGTGATGCCGTACGCCGTCACCGACGTCGCCCGCGACCACCTGACCACCCTCCGGGAGTCGGCGACAACCGCCATGCTCGGCCGGGTCAACGCCGAGGGCTTCCTCGGCTTCTGGCCCACCGTCATCGGCATGGAGGGTGCCGATCCCCGCGACGAGGGCTTCGCGCAGTGGCTCGTCGACACCGACAAGGTGGTCCTGTCCTCCACTCTCGATGAGGCACCGTGGGAGCGGACCACGATCGCCGACAAGCCGGCCGCCGAGGTCGTCACGGACCTCAAGGCGACCGCAGGCGGCGACATCCTCGTCCTCTCCAGCGCCAGCGTCATCAAGGCTCTGCTGGCAGCCGACAAGGTCGACCGACTGGCCCTCACAGTCTTTCCGATCTTCCTCGGCGGCGGCCCACGACTCTTCGACGACGGGCTCCCCGCAGGCCAATGGACGCTCGCCAGCCAGGCTGCGGGCGACCACGGCACGCTGGCTCTCGTCTACGACCGAATCCGCTGAAAGAGCTAGCGAAGTACGCGGAGGACCATCTCAACAAGGGCGTCCACGTCTGCGTCGACCATCGGCTCGCCGGTCATGCCCAGGCGGTGGAGCAGGGTTCCGACGACGACGTCGATGAAGAAGAGGACCCGATTCTCCGGTTCACCCAGCGCCTCCTCGAGCGCGAGCCGGTACGGGTCCTGCAGTTGGGTGGAAAGGATCTGTCGCAGGGCGGGATCGTTGACGGCATCGGTGAACACGCCTGCGAAGGCCGCGCCGATCCCGGGTTCGCCGATCTTCGCCGCGACCCAGCGGATGGCTGACGCCAGAACCTCCTCCCGGTCGGCGCCCTTCAGCGGCGCCGGACCGAAGGCGTCGAGGAGGCACGCGACAATCAGCGCGCCCTTCGACGGCCACCGCCGGTAGATCGTCGTCTTCGCGATCCCTGCCGCGGCGGCGATGCGATCCACGGTGGCGTGCGCGTACCCGACCTCGTCGACGGTGCTCAGCGTTGCGGCGAAGACCACCGCGTCAACGCCGGCGCGGGGGCGGCCGGGGGGTCTGGTGGGGGTTGCTCGGGCCATGGTCCCACGATAGCGAGTTATGCTACTCAAGGTATCGATACTTCTAGTAGCGAAATCGATCTATCGAGGAGAAGCCATGAGCGAGACCACCACTGTCCTGCGGCCGCCGCTGGGCATCCGGCTGCTGCATGCTCTGCGAAAGGAGCCCGACTGGTTGACGATGCCGGCCGAGGCGCTGGTCGCCTTCCGCGAGGCGGAGAACCGCAGGCGGTCTTCTGGCCTGGCTCGGGTGATCACCGGCTGTCCGGACCGTGGCGCCACGATCGGCTGGCAGGAACTGACGCTGCCCGATCGCGTACTGCGGGTCCGGGTGTACCGGCCGTCGCCCAAGCGCGGCGGCCCAGCCGCCGACGTGGCCGGCCTGCCGCTCGTCCTCCATGTGCACGGCGGCGGATTCGTCGGCACGGCGGCGCAGAGCGACTGGGTCAACAGTCACCTGGCCGCGCGGCTGCCCGCAGTGGTCGTGTCGGTCGAGCACCGCCTCCTCGCCCCCGAGACGCCATTGTCAGCGGCTGCCGACGACGGCTGGGACGTACTGCGCCAGGTGGTGCAGCACGCCCCGGAGTGGGGAGTCGATCCAGCGCGGATCGCTGTCTTCGGCGAGAGCGCCGGCTCGATGGTCACCGCCCTGGCCGCGATCCGGGCCCGGGAATCCGGTCTGCCGCTGCGGGCGCAGGTACTGGTCAATCCCTGTGCCGATCTGACCTCGACGGCGTTCCACTACGCCTCGATGATCGAGCACGCCAACAGTCCGACGCTCACCGTGACGCAGATGAAGTTGTTCCGTCGACTGGCTGTTCCGGAAGGGACGGACCCTCAAGCGGTATCCCCGCTGTACGCCGACGACCTGAGCGGCCTGGCTCCGGCGCTCGTGGTGGTCCCGACCCTCGACCCGCTGGCCGACCACGGACGCGCGTACGCCGTTCGTCTTCGCGAGGCCGGGACCTCCGTGCAGTTGAGCGAACACCCCGGCGCCGGCCACGCGTTCCTCAGCATGCCGGGCGTGGTTCCACAGGCGAAGGCTGCGCGGACTCAGATCGCCGAGTTCCTCCGAGACCGCCTTGCCGGCTGATGGAACTGGCCGCGTCGACGTCGAGGGAGACCAATGACAACCACTGATCTTGCCGAGGCGAGAGTGCAGTCCACCTCACCGCCGGATGACACCGGGGTGCGGCAGAGCCTCGTCCAACTGTTGCGCCCGTACCTCGGGAGCTTCGCCGCCGTGGTGATCCTGCAAGTGATCGGCGCGGTCGTGGGCCTGGCGCCACTGCTGGCAGTCGTCGAACTGGGCCGTGCCCTGCTGTCGCCCGATCCGCCTGACCACGGGTATGTCTGGACCGTCGTGATCGCGGGCGCGATCGGCCTGCTCGTCCGACTGTTGTTCACGGCAACGGCATCCGGCATCGGCCATGTCCTGGACGACCAGGTGCAACTGTCGTTCCGCCGCCAACTGGCCGCGCGGCTGGGCCGCGTACCGATCGGCTGGTTCTCCCGGCGCCGGACCGGCGAGCTGGCGAAGGTGGTCGGGGAAGACGTGAGTGCCGTGCACCCGTTCATCGCCCACACCCCCAGCGAGCTGGTCTCCGCCTTCGTGGTGCCGATCGTGTCGCTGATCTACCTGTTCACCGTCGACTCGCGGCTCACGCTGATCACCCTGATACCGGTGCTGCTGGCGGTGGCGCTGGTCCCGCTGATGATGACCCCGACCCGGTTGCGCGAGCAGAAGGAGTTCGACGCGGGGATGGGACGGATCTCGAACTCGGTCGTCGAGTTCGTCCAGGGCATCGCGGTGGTCAAGGCATTCGGTGGAGGCGAGCGTGCGCACCGTAAATTCCGCACGACCGTCGACGAATTCGTGACGAGCTTCTACCGGATGGTCCGCGGTCTGTCCGGGATCGCCGCGGGGATGCAACTGGCGCTGTCGCCGCCGTTCGTCCTGCTGGTCGTACTGATCGGCGGTACGGCCCGGATCACGAGCGGTGGCATGGCCCCGGCCGACCTGCTGCCCTTTCTGCTGCTGGGGTTGGGATTGACCGCTCCGGTGGCGGCCCTCGGCCATGGCTTCGACGACCTGCAGGCCGCTCGGCGCGCGGTCGGCCGGATCCAGGACGTGCTCACGGTCCAGTCGTTGCCGGAGCCAACGAATCCGACCGCGCCACAGGGCCACCGCGTGGTACTCCGTGACGTTCGATTCGGCTACGTCACCGATCACGAGGTACTGCGCGGGATCGATCTGGTCCTCGAGCCGGGGACGGTCACCGCGATCGTCGGGCCGTCGGGGAGCGGAAAGTCCACGATGGTTCAGCTGTTGCCGCGGTTCTTCGACCCGACCCACGGTTCGGTCACCCTCGGCGGTGTCGATCTGCGCGAGCTCGGCAGCCGGGACCTCTACCGGACGGTCTCCTTCGTCTTCCAGGACACCTCCCTGCTGCGCGCGTCGGTCGCGGACAACATCGCGCTGGCGGTTCCGCAGGCCGACCTCGACGACGTCGTACGCGTCGCAAAACTGGCGAACATCCACGACCGGATCCTCGAGTTGCCGCGTGGGTACGACACGATCCTCAAGGAGGAGTCCGGGCTGTCCGGTGGCGAGGCACAGCGGATCTCGATCGCCCGCGCGCTGCTCGCCGACGCGCCTGTTCTCGTGCTCGACGAGGCGACCGCCTTCGCCGACCCGCGGACCGAACACGCGGTACGCCGTGCCCTGGCGACCTTGGCGGGCGACAAGACCATTCTGGTCATCGCCCATCGGCTGGAGACGGTCGCCCACGCCGACACCGCCGTGATGCTGGACAACGGCGAGATCGTCGAGCGGGGCGAACCCGCCGAACTGCTGGCCGGGAACGGAAAGTTCGCCGCGTTCTGGCAGTCCCACCGATCGGCGGCCGCCGACCAAGCCCACGCCGACGTACCGCAAGGAGACGAGCCCCGATGATTCGAATGCTGCTGCGCGCGCTCGGACCCGAGTACGCCCCGCCGGTACGTCGCACGGTGGCTCTGATGACGACGACCGCTGTGGTCGAAGGTCTGTCGTACGCGCTGTTGGTTCCCGTGCTGCGAGCACTCTTCGGAAGCACGCCCGACGATGTCTGGCCCTGGCTGATCGCGTTCGGCGCCGCGGTCGCGGTGTACGCAGTACTGCGCTATGTCAGCGATCTGTCTGGTTTCCGCGTCGGGACCACGTTGTTGCGCGGTATGTATGTGCGGCTCGGCGATCATCTGGCCCGCCTGCCCATCGGTTGGTACGGCGCCGGCCGGGTCGGCGAGGTGTCGGTCCTGGCCAGCCGTGGAGTTCTGCAGGCAATGGGCGTGATCGCGCATCTGCTCGCACCGTTCATCTCCGCGGCCGTGACTCCCCTGACGATCGTCGTCGTGATGCTTGCTTTCCATTGGCAGCTTGGGCTGGCGGCGCTGGTCGGCGTACCGATTGTGGCGGCGATCCAGCGCTGGACCGGACGCTCGATGGCCGCCGGTGATGCGCAACGCGCCGAACGCGACCACGAGGCGACCGGGCGAGTGATCGAGTTCCTCCAAGCCCAGCCCGTACTGCGCGCCGGCGGCCGGACCGCTGAACGCTTCCGCCTGCTCGACGACTCGCTGCATGAACTCCAGCGCGCGTCCCGCCGCTCCACGCTGTCGACCCTGCCCGGCGTACTGGGCTTGACGCTCACCGTGCAGGCGATGTTCACCGTATTGCTTGTCCTGGGCACCTATCTGGCGCTCGGCGGGCAGATCGGTGCGGCCGAGATTCTGGCGATCCTGGTGCTGGCCGCCCGCTGCGCGGATCCGCTGTTGTCGCTCGCGGAGGTCGGCGGCCAACTACGCGTCGCCCGTTCCGTACTCGCAAGGCTGGACACCGTACTGCGTACTGAGCCGCTGCCGGAGCCCCGCGAACCGATCCAGCCGGAACGCCACGACCTGGAGTTCGAGTCCGTCGCCTTTCGGCACGGCGATCGCACGGTCATCGAGAACCTGTCGTTGTCCGTACCCGAGGGACAGCGCCTCGCCGTGGTCGGACCGTCGGGCGCGGGCAAGTCCACCTTGCTGCAGTTGCTCGCGCGGTTCTACGACGTGGACGCGGGCGCGGTGCGGGTGGGTGGCGTGGACGTTCGCGCGATCACTACCGAGGTGTTGATGGCGCAGATCGCCATCGTCTTCCAGGACGTCTATCTCTTCGACGCGACAATCGAGGAGAACGTCCGCCTCGGCCGGCCCGACGCCGCCGACGCCGACGTACGGGCGGCGGTAACGGCGGCACGCTTGGACGAAGTGATCGAGCGCCTTCCCGGCGGCGCGGCAACGACCGTGGGCGAAGGCGGCGCACTGCTCTCAGGAGGCGAGCGCCAACGCGTCTCGATCGCACGAGCCCTGCTGAAGAACGCGCCCATCGTGCTGCTGGACGAGGTGAGTTCCGCCCTGGACCCATTGAACGAAGCCGCCGTCCACGACGGCATCGAACGCCTGATGAAAGGCCGCACAGTCGTGATGGTCGCCCACCGCCTCCGCACCGTCCAACGCGCCGACCACGTCATCTTCCTCGACAACGGTCGAATTATTGCCCAGGGCAACCACAACGACCTCCTACACCGGGACCCCCGCTACTCGGACTTCTGGAAGGCCTCCATGACACCGGCCGCCAACCTCTAGCATCATGCGCGCTGCTGGAAGGCTCGGCGGTAGTTGTGCGGGGAGGTTTTCATCTGTCGGGTGAAGTGCTGGCGCATGTTGATCGACGTGCCGAAGCCGCATTGGCGGGCGATCTCCTCGACCGGGGTCGACGACGTCTCGAGGTACTCCTGGGCGCGCTGGATCCGTTGCCTGAGCAACCACTGGAGCGGGGTCGTCCCGGTCTGCTCGCGGAACTTGCGGTTCAGAGTGCGCGGGCTGACGGCCGCGTGCCCCGCCATGTCGGCCAGGGTGATCGGTTCGGCGAGTTGGTCACGGATCCAGCGCATGGTGGGCTCGAGCGAGCCGAAGCCCGGCCTGGGTTCCGGGTGGACGATGAACTGCGCCTGCCCGCCGTCCCGCTGCGGCGCCATCACGATGTGGCGGGCCACCTCGGCCGCGACCGCGGCACCGAAGTCTTTGCGCACCATGTGCAGGCAGAGGTCGAGCCCGGTCGCGACGCCGGCCGAGGTGAGTACGTCACCACCGTCGACAAACAACACATTGGGATCCACCTGCACCTCGGGAAACCGCTCGGCCAAACTGTCGGCAGAGGTCCAGTGGGTCGTCGCCATCCGCCCATCCAGCAGCCCCGCCGCGGCCAGCACCAACGCCCCACTGCAGATCGACGCGATCCGTACCCCGCGCGCATGAGCATCACGCAGCAACTCGATCACCTCGCCCGACGGAGAAGCAGCCTGACCTCCACCCGGCACAACGATCGTGTCGGCCTCGCGCGCCTCAGCCAACTCGTACGGCGCGGTCAGTTGAAACAACTCGAGATCCCCCGGCCCCCTGACCCCAAGCCCGCGCCGCTCCCCGCAAACCATCACCTCGTACAGCCGCTCCCCGTACGCCTCCCCCGGCTCCTTCTCCAGCGCCCGCGCGGTCCCGAAGACCTGTCCAGGAATCGCCAGATCGAGGACAGCGGCTCGATCAAGGGCAAGAACAGCAACACGATGCATGACCATAATCTATCGAACAACGTCATTCTTGCCACTGTCTCAGCGAGACCTCACGCTGAACGATGAACATGTGTTACTTCGAATCCTCGTGTACGTCATCGCCCTGTCCCTCTTCGTCCTCCTGGGTTGGCTCGCCCACCGAGTTCTCCAGCCAAATTCGGTCACCCGTAGCGGGTGATGGCGCAAGAAGGTGGGCGGTTGAGCATGGCGGTATGACTATCGCCGTACTCGCGTTGCTCGGGGTCGATCTGATCACCATCGTTGCTCTGGTGGTGGCCCTGCTCGCGCGGCGGCGATGGGTGAGCACGCGGCCTGGGGCTTTCAAGGGGGCTATCCGCGTTGTCGAGGGCGCAGTGCCGGGGCTCAAGGAGAAGTGGAAGGGCGGGTACGGGCGGTGGATCGGGAACGTTCTGGTGTGGACGAAATCGCCGGTGCTGCTGCAGAACGCGATGTTCGAGGCGGACGCTCTCGTTGACGAGAGTCGGGTGGCGGGGCCTGGCGAGGTGAAACGGCTTGGCAGCGAGCCGGTCATTCTGCCGTTGACCGTTGGTGATTCACGAGTTGAGGTCGTCACCCGGACGGCCGACCGAGTACAGCTTCTCCAGCAAGCCGGATGAGGCTGAATCCCGCGGTCAGAGTTGGTTGCCGAGCGTGATGGTTGTCTTTCGGGCCTCGCCGTTGCGGTCGTAGCCGACCTCGACGGTGGCGCCTGCTTGCTTGGACAGTGAGACCGCCTGGATCTGGTCGCCGTTGTTGACCGCTTGACCGTCGACCGAGGTGATGATGTCGCTCTGCCGGAGTCCCGCCTGAGCCGCGGGGCCGTTCGGCCGGACCGCGGAGACGTACAACGCGTCGGGGGTGATGACGCTGTCCCCGCGCGAGATCGGCACGACGGCCAGTCCGAAGTCGCCGTGCTGGACCCGTCCGTCGGCCATCAGCCGGTCCGCGATCTGCCGGGCCGTGGCGGCGGGGATGGCGAAGCCGAGACCGATGCTGCCGGCAACGGGCTGCCCGCGGGAGTCGTCGGCGGTCGCGCCGGCGGTCGGTACGCCGATCAGCTTGCCCTCGCAGTCGGCCAGAGTTCCGCCGCTGTTGCCGGGGTTGATCGAGGCATCGGTCTGGATCGCCGACGTCAGCAACGCGGTGGTGTTGTTGTCCGCGGGGACCCGGGTGGATCGCCCGAGCGCGCTCACCACGCCGGACGTCACCGTGTCGGTCAGACCCAGCGGTGCGCCGATCGCGAACGCCTGGTCGCCGACCTCCGGCGGCTTGCCGAACTGGATCGGGGTCACCTTCGACTTCGGCGTCACCGAGATCACCGCGAGATCGGTCTGGATGTCGCGGCCGACCAGGGTCGCGGTCAGTTCCTCGCCGTTCGGGCGCAGTACGGAGATGCTGCCGCCGCCGACCGCCGACGAGATCACGTGGTTGTTGGTCAGGATGTGCCCCGCTGTGTCGAGGAACTGCCCCGAACCGTTGCTGCGGGCACCCTGAGCGGACGAGACGTAGATGGTCACCACCGAGGGCATCGCCTTCCGGGCCACGCCGCGGGCGTCGCACGAGCCGCTGTCAGCGCTCCGCGCCCAGCCGATCACCGCCACCAGCGCGACAACCGAAACAGCCGCAAGCGCAGCCTGCGGAAGCCGATCAGACCAAGTCCTGGCCGGCCGCCCGGCTTCGGGAGGCGGAGGCGTGGGCCGTCCTTCGGGCGGTACGCCGTCCGTGGTGGGCGGTTCGTCCATGTCTCGCCTCATCGAGTCCGTGGGAGTTGGTGTTTTCTCACCGTGCCCCAGGACCACCGACCAGGGGCTCACCCGGATCGGGCCAGATCCCCGGCCGGCCGCCCGATCTCACCCGGATCAGGGGAAGCGAGCGACGTACTGGTCCGCCCAGGCTGAGCTGTGGCAGCGGAAGGGGAAAGTGTGAGCGATCCGCGTGCGCCCAGCACTGCCCCGCGGCCGTGGCTGCGACCTCTACTGGCAGTCGGCCGGGTGGTCGGCATAGTCGTGGTCGCCTGGCTGATACTCCGCCTGATCCGCGGGATCGACTGGCGCGAGGTCACACATGCGGTCACCCACTTGGCGGCATGGCAGGCAGTTCTGCTGCTGCTCCTCGCCTGCCTCCGGCTCGCCATCCTCGGTGGCCCGTTGACACTCCTGATCGACGGCCTAGGCTACAGGCGCGCGCTGCAGAACGAGGTGACGGCCGCGGCGGTGGCCACGATCGCCCCCGACCCCAGCGACGTCATGCTGCGCCTCGCCATGTTCCGCTCCTGGGCGATCGAGACCACCGCCGCAGCGTCCGGCATAGCCCTGCGCACAACCATCTTCTACGTACTGCGGCTCGCCGCGCCCGTTCTCGGCTTCATCATCTTCTGGGCCACCCGCAGTTACCAGGCGACGTTCGCGTGGTTCGCGGTGCTGAGTGGGACGGCCGCGGTGCTCCTGCTGGGCGGGCTCCTCTTCGCCCTGCGAGCGGCAAGTACAGCCGCCATGGTCGGACGGCTCCTGGGCAGAATTCTCCGCCGCCTGCGACCGGCGGCAGGAGGCCCCGAGGAGTGGAGTGAACGCCTGGTCGGGTTTCAATCGCACACCGCCAGCACCATGCGCGAGCGTGGCGCGCTGGCAGGCTTGCTCCTGCTGGGATTCCTGATGGTCGAGACGACGGTGGTCGTCCTCGGGGTCGCGTTCGTCGGCGGCCCGCCCGAGCCGTCCGCAGTACTGGTGATCGCCTGCTGCTTCCTCGTCGTCTACCCGATGACAGGTCTGCCGATGATGGGGCTGGGCGTCCTGGACGCGACCCTGGTCGCCTTCGTGACCGACCACAGCACGGTTGTGGCGACTGACGTGGTCGCGGGCCTGGTCCTCTGGCGCCTGGCGGTGCAGTTCGTTCCCGTGATCATCGGTCTGGCAACGCTAGCCTGGTGGCGGCGATCCGCCGCGGTCGGTACAGAGTCCCGGAGGTTGGCGTGAGCGCCGAGATCGTGTTCTGGTTCATCGTGGTGGCGCGTTTCGGCCTGCCGCTGCTCATCCCCCTGTTCCCCCTGCCCGCGATCATCGGCTGCCTCCTGCTCGACGGGGTCGATCAGACGATCTTCCAGGCCTTCGGCTACGACCCGCCGTTCTACCAGAGCTACGACAAGGCGATGGACGTGTTCTACCTGTCCATCGCGTTCCTGGCGAGCCTGCGCAACTGGACCAGCCAGGGGGCCGTCCAGGTCAGCCGTTTCCTGTTCTTCTTCCGGATGGTCGGAGTACTGGCCTTCGAGTTCAGCGGCGTGCGCTGGGTGCTTTTGCTGTTCCCGAACACCTTCGAGTACTTCTTCATCGCCTACGAGGCGATCCGCACCCGGTGGAACCCCGCCCGCTTCGGCCTGAAGTTCTGGATCGTGACCGCCGGCCTGATCTGGGTCGTCGTCAAGCTCCCGCAGGAGTACTGGATCCACGTCGCCCAACTCGACCTGACCGACGCGATCCGGGACGTCTCCTGGTTCGGCCCCGCGCTCGTCGTCGCCCTGCTGGCCGTCGGAGCCCTCGCGTACTTCGTCGTCCGGCCCCGGCTGATGCCGGCCGACTGGAGCGCCTGGCGGTACCGCGCCGAGCCGCTGCCGGCCGAGATCGACGAAGCGCACGAGCGGGCCGCGCACCAGGCCCGGCACCGCAAGGTCTTCGACTCGACCGCGATCGAGAAGGTCTTCCTGATCGGCCTGATCAGCGTCATCTTCGGCCGCGTCCTGCCTGGTGTGGAGACGAGTGACCTGCGGTTGTTCGCCGGCATCGGCGGCTTCGTGGTGGTCAACTCCGCGATCGGCCTGTGGTCGGCGAAACGCGGCTATTCCTGGGACTCCGCGGCGTTCTCGTTCGCGGTGGTCTTCCTGACCAATGTCGTCCTGGTCGTGGTCGCCAACCTGCTGCTGCTCCAGGGTGGCGGCGACCTCCGGCTGGTGGACACGCTGTTCTTCGTCTTCCTGTTCAGCATCCTGACGATGCTCTACGACCGGTACCGCCCGGTGAACGAGTACCGCGTCACGCGGCGAGTGCCCTCGCCTTGAGGCTCTCGAACTCCGGCATCAGGTAGGCGAGGAACGAGACGCCGACGACGATGGACCACAAGCTGTCCCAGAAAGACAGGACACTAGTGGGCGGTCTGTTGATCGACCGCGTCTCGATCGGCACCACCGCGCAGCAGCAGCCCCGCCGCGACGAACACGACGCCCCAGCAGATCGCGATGCTGCCGAGCAGCACGGCGATCCCGACGGCGCCGCGCCCCGGGTTGGCGACGAAGAAGATGCCCAGCAGAATCGACAGCGCCGCGCTCAGGAGGAGCAGCCATCGCGGCGTGGCCAGCCGGCTGCTGAACGCGGTGACCGCCTCGAGAAGGCCACGGACGATGAGCCAGATCCCGAGGATCCAGGTGAGCGTCGTCGCGGTGACCGCCGGGCTGAAGATCGCGAAGAAGGCCGCGACCAGGCCCAGCAGGCCGACGAGGACGAGCGCGATCCGGCCCTGCCCCGGCTCCGGGCGGAACGCCTGCACCAGCAGGCCGACGCCCTCGGCCAACGCCCAGAACCCCCACAAGATCATCAACGCGAGCGCGGTCGAGATCGGCCAGGCGAGGGCGAGCACGCCGAAGACGATACCGATCGCCCCGCGGACCACCAGCGCCTTCCAGCCGATGGCGAACAGGTCCCGATCCATGGTCGCCATCACCGGAGGATCTTGGTCTTCTGTACTTCCGAGACGCGGCGGTGCACCCGGGTCGCGGTACTGGTGACCACGGCGGTACGTGCGGCAGTTCTGAGCAGTCTCATCTGAGCACTCCAGTGGTTGATCGGGGGCAGGACAGCCGGCGGTCAGAAGTCGACCGCGTCGCGGATGATCGGGCAGGTCATGCAGTGACCACCGCCCCGGCCGCGGCCGAGTTCGGCGCCGACGATGGTGATCACCTCGACCCCGGCACCGCGCAGCAGCGTGTTGGTGTAGGTGTTGCGGTCGTAGGTGAAGACGACACCCGGCTCGAGCGCGACCGCGTTGTTGCCGCTGTCCCACTGCTGCCGCTCGGACGCGTACGCGTCGCCACCCGTCCCGAGTACGCGCAGTTCCTTCAGGCCCAGCGATTCCGCCACCACGTCCACGAACTTCCTCGACCCCTCGTCGATGACCTCAACCCCGGGCGCGGTGTCGCTCGGCCGCAACGAGAAGGTGTGGACCGCGTCCATGATCGCCGGGTAGAGCGTGACGAGGTCCCGGTCGGCGAAGGTGAACACGGTGTCCAGGTGCATCGCCGCCCGCAGTTTCGGCATACCGGCCACGACGACCTGCTCGGCCGCGCCCTTCTCGAACAGCGATGCGGCGACCTGGCTGATCGCCTGCCGGGAGGTGCGTTCGCTCATCCCCATCAGCACCACGCCGTTGCCGACCGGCATGATGTCGCCGCCCTCGAAGGTGGCCTGGCCCCAGGTGAGTTCTGGATCGCCCCACCAGACGGTCGAGCCGACGAAGTCGGGGTGGAACTGGTAGATCGCCTTCATCAGCAGGGTTTCGTCGTGCCGCGCGGGCCAGTACAAGGGGTTCAGCGTCACTCCGCCGTACAGCCAGCAGGTGGTGTCGCGGGTGTAGAGGGTGTTGGGCAATGGCGGCATCAGGTACTCGCGGGCGCCGGTCGCCTCGCGGGCGAGACCGACGTAACCGCTGCGGAAGTCGTCGGGCAGGTCCGAGGTGGCCAGCCCACCGATCAGGTACTGCGCCAACTGCCGCGGCTCCAGTGACTCGAGGAAGCTCCGGGTGTCGTCAACCAGTCCGAGTCCCACGTCGTTCGCGATCACCTTGCGGTCGAGCAGCCACGATCGAGCCTCCGGCAGCGCGACCGTCTGCGCCAGCAGGTCGTGCAACTCGACCACGTCGACGCCCCGGTTGGTCAGCTTGTTGACGAAGTCGGCGTGGTCGCGCTGCGCGTTCTCCACCCACATCACGTCGTCGAACAGCAGGTCGTCGGCGTTGGTCGGCGTGAGCCGGCGGTGGGCGAGGCCGGGCGAGCAGACGAGCACCTTGCGCAACCTGCCGACCTCGGAGTGGACGCCGTACGTCGTCGTACTGTCTGGACTGGTCATGCCGATAGCTCCTAGCTGGGCTCGAGAAGGATGGAGATCACGCGGCTCAGATCGAGATCCAGCCGGCCGCGAGAGCGACGACTCCGACGACGGCGCCGACGATCGAGAGGACGAGGATGACCAGTTCACTGGGCGAGAACAGCCGACGGCCCTGCTCGCGGCGGGCCATCACGAACAGGACGCTGGCCGGGGCGTAGATGATGAAGGACAGCAGGATGAACTTGTAGCCGGCGGCGTACAGCAGGAACGCCGTGTAGGCGGTGGCCAGCGCGCCGACCACCAGTTCCCGCCTTCGCCCGCGCGGCGCCTCGCCGTAGGTCTCGCCCGTCGAGGCGAGTTTCAGCGCGTAGCCGGCGGCGAGCAGGAACGGGATCAGGCTGAGCGCACTGGTGAGGTCCAGCGCGAAGTTGAACGCGTCCTCGGAGAACATCGTCACGACCAGCACGACCTGGATCAGGATCGTGGTCATCAGCAGGGCCGCGGTCGGCACGTCGGCGGAGTTGGCCTGCCGCAGGAAGCGCGGCATGTCGTCGTCCAGCGCGGCCACGTACAGCACCTCGGCGGACATCAGCGTCCAGGCGAGGTACGCGCCGAGCACGGACACGATCAGGCCGACGCTGACGAACACCTTGCCCCAGGTGCCGACCGCCTCCTCCAGCACGCCGGCCATCGAAGGCTGCCGCAACTCGGCGATCTCGGCGGCCGGCAGGATGCCGTACGACACGACCGTGACGGAGGCGAACACGGCCAGGACACTGAGCAGGCCGAGTACGGTGGCGCGCCCGACGTCCTCCCGCCGCTTCGCGTGCCGCGAGTACACACTGGCGCCCTCGACGCCCAGGAAGACGAAGACGGTGACCAGCATGGTGCCCGTGATCTGGTTCCACAGCGTTCCGGTGTCGCCGTTGCCGCTGAAGTTGTCGGCGAAGACCTTCGGGTCCAGATAGATCGCCGCCACCAGGATGAAGACCAGGATCGGGACCAGCTTGGCCACGGTCACGATGCGGTTGATGATGGCGGCTTCCCTGACCCCGCGCCGGATCAGCAGGTAGAACACCCAGATGCCGATCGTGGAGAGCACGGCCGCCAGGATGGTGTCGCCGTCCCCGAGGCCCGGGACGATGGCGCCGACCGTCGACATGATCAGCACCCAGTACGTCACGTTGCCGACGCAGGCGCTGGCCCAGTAGCCGAACGCCGAGAAGAACCCGAGGTACTCGCCGAAGCCGGCCTTGGCGTACGCGTAGACGCCGGCGTCGAGGTGGGGTTTGCGGACGGCGAGCGTCTGGAAGACGAACGCGAGCATGAGCATCCCGGAACCGGCGATCGCCCAGGCGATCAGCGCGCCCGCCACCCCGGTCTCCTGGGCGAAGCGACGCGGTAGTGAGAAGACACCGGCCCCGACCATCGAGCCCACGACCATCGCGGTCATGGTCAGGAAGGTCAGTTTCTGCGCCGATGACGTCTGCGAGACGGTGTCTGTGCCGGCCATCTCTTCTCCTAGTCGGACTGGGGGACTGGTGCGGCGACCGGATCGGTCTTCTCGATCTTGAAGCCGGTGATGCCGTACAGGACGCTGAGCGCCGGGCTGGCGATGTTGAAGACGCAGTACGGCAGGTAGAGCAGCGTCGGTACTCCGAGGACGGCGCTCATGAAGGCGCCGCACGAGTTCCACGGCACGAGCGGCGAGGTGACCGTGCCGCTGTCGGCCGCGAGCCGCGAGAGGTTGGTGGGCGCGAGGCCACGCCGGGCGAACTCCACCCGGAACACCCGCGAGGGAAGGACAAGCGCGATGTACTGGTCGCCCGCGACGACGTTCAGGCCGAAGGCGCAGGCGAACACGGTCAGGTACAGCCGCCCGGTGCTGCTGGCGGCGTGGATCATCGGATCGACCAGTCGGGCGATCAGCCCGAGTTCCTCGAGCAGGGCGCCGAACGTCACCGCCGCCATGATCAGCCAGAGCGTCAGCAGCATGCTGTCCATCCCGCCGCGGGACAGCAGGCTGTCGATCTCGCCGATTCCGGAGTTGATGTCGAAGCCGTTCGCCATCGCCAGCCAGATGCCCTTGATCGAGCCGACCACCGGGTTGTAGCCGGTCCCGCCGATGAAGTCGCGCATCACGTCGGGCTGCAGCACCGCGCCGAGGATGCCGGCGAAGACCGCCGACGTCATCAGGGCGAGCGAGGCCGGGACCTTGCGGATCGACAGGAACGCCAGCAGCACCAGCGGCAACAGGTTGAGCGGAGTGATGTGGTAGATCTCGCCGAGCTTGGCCAGTTCGGTGGTGGTGGCGACGGTGTCGTTCACCTCGGGACCGTTGAACAGCCCGAGGACTGCGAACACGACGACCGCGAGCAGGAACGCGGGCACCGAGGTCCAGACCTGCCGTCTGATGTGCTGGTACGGGTCGACCTTGACCATCTGCGCGGTCAGGATCGTGGTCTCGGACAGCGGTGAGAGCTTGTCGCCCAGATAGGCGCCGGAGATGACCGCCCCGGCGGTGATCGCGGGAGAGACGCCGAGCATCGTCGCGATTCCCACCAGGCCGACGCCGATCGTTCCCGCGGTGGTCCACGAACTGCCGATGCTCAGCGCGATGATGCCGCAGATCAGCGCGGACGCGGCGTAGTACCAGCCCGGCGAGAGGACCTGGATCCCGTAGTACACGAGGGTGGGGATGGTGCCGGACAGGTTCCAGATCCCGATCAGTGCTCCGACCGCCAGCAGGATGAAGATCGCACTGGTGATCGACGACATCGCGCCCTGGGCCGCCTGCTGCACCGCCGCCCAGCGGTAACCGTTCTTCAACGCGATCAAGGCAGCGAACAGGGCGCAGAGCACCAGCGCGGCCTGGATCGGTCCGTCGAGCGCGTCCAGACCGAACAGGGCCAGCGATCCGCCGATCAGGACCGCGAGTACCAGCAGGGGCGCGATCGCGTCCGTGAGCGACGGCGCCCGGACGGGGCTGTCCGTCTCACCGCCGCTCGCCGCCATCAGACCCCCTTGCCCGTCAGCCGACCGGCTGCTCGTCGGCGAAGACGTCCCGGATCGCCTGCTCCTGCTCGTTGCTCAGGTTGGTGAAGATCAGCTCGGGCTTCTCACCGGCGAAGGCGTCGCGGACCTTGTCGACCACCACGTCGGAGGTCAGCACGAACAACGCCGAGGTTCCCGGTGTCACCTCGTCGCGCACCTGGTTGATGAAGCGGTCGTCGATGCCGATGTCCTGGAGCGATCCCGACAGGGCCCCGGCCGCGGCGCCGAGGGCGGCACCCAGCAACGGCACCAGGAAGATCATCCCGAGCAACATCCCCCAGAACGCACCACCGAGCGCGCCCGCACCGGCCAGATTCGTCAACTGGCGGATGGCGGGCTTCTTCTTGCCCTCCGGCCAGGACACCGTGGCGGCGTCGTGGATGGTGAGCAGTTGTTGGCTGGCGAGTTCCCGCAAGGTCTGGACTGCCTTCGCGGCGCCCTCAGGGGAGTCGAATCTCCACACGGTCAAGGTGCCCATGAACCTGTCCCTCCGGCGATGTACGGCTGGCACGGACGGGCAGCTCGCCCGTCCGTGCCAGCCTTCCCATCGGCGCTCGGACCCGCTTCCCCCGATCCGGGTGAGATGGACCGGCCAGGCTCGGTCCGCCGGGCCGTTGCGGTCGGCAACCCGTCGCAGCTCGCCCGATCCGGGCGAAGCGACGGCGGACCCGCCACGTCATCGTGAGAGGACGAACAATCCCTTGCACGCTGATCCCCCAGCAGGTGACCCGTGGCAGTCCACTCGACCGAGAAGTTGGCCGGCTCCAGCAGTCGATGGCGAGCGCTGACCAGTACTGCGCTGCCGGCGGCGCAGGTCGGCGATCCGGTCCGGCTACGTCACCGACCGCGCCGGCCGGATCTCCGGCAAGGAGGGGTGACGTGAGTCGGTACTTGATCCGCGTCGAAGGCGAGCTTTCCCCTGGCCTGGTGTCCGCTTTTCCTCAGCTGACCGCCGATCTGGAGATCCTGCAGACCGTGCTGATGGGACCGGTCGAGGACGCGTCCGAGCTGACCGGGATCATCAACCATCTGACCGCGCTCGGCGTGACGATCGTCGATCTGGTCCGGATCCCGGACGAGAAACCGCCCGGTTGACGGCGCCCGATTCAGATCAGGCGCAAGGTGCGCGAGATGGTCAGGGCGTCGCTGCGCCGGCTCGCGCCGATCTTGGCGTAGAGCGACGAGACGTGCGTCTTCACCGTGTTCTTGCTGATGTACAGGGCGTCCGCGACGTCCGCGTACGAGCTGCCGCGGGCGAGATGCACCAGTACGTCGTGCTCCCGCTGGGTGAGCGTGGGAATGTGGGCCGGGCCATCCAGCAGCTGAGCCGCGTCCTGCGCGGGAGCGGCCCGCTCGAGGAGTGCCCCGGCGCCCAGGTGTTCGTCGAGGTGGTCACACAGCTCGCGCAGCCAGGGTGAAGGCCGCAGATCGGCCACCCGGTGCAGCAGATCCTGCATCGGGGTGCCACTCGCGCTCCAGTGCAGGAACGGCGTCGTCAACCGCTGGGCGGCGGTGTCGCGGATCGCTTCGAGCAGCATGTCCTCGGCACTGCTGTGGAAGCCGAGGCTGTCCTGCAGTTGGGCCGCGTAGACCAGCGCGACCAGATGGGTGGTGGGCAGGAGCCGCCGGGCCTTGTCCTCCACCACCGGCGCCAGGCTCGCGGCGGCAGCCTGCGGGTCGCCGGCCAGGTCGGCGCACAGTGCGCGCGCGACCGCGGCCTCCGCGTCGGCTCCGATCGCCGCGAAGTCGTTCGCCAGCTTGTCCATCAGGACCTGGTCCTCGTGCACCAGGGCCCGGAAGCACCGCTCGCCGATCAGGAAGGCGGACATCAGCGGCGGCGTCGGCGGCAGCTCGGTCGGAAGATCGACCAGCGCCGGGCCGTCACCGCCCGAGTCGCCGGGCAGTTGCCGACGGGCCGCGAGGATGAGTTGCCAGACCGCCGTGGTCGGATCGGCTTGCAGCGGTGAGTCGGCGAGGTCGGAAGGACCTGGGGTCTCGGTGAGCTCGCACGACGCCGCCAGTTCCTGGGCGATGATGGCTCGGGTGTATGTCTGGTCCTCGGTGTGGGCGCCCGCCGGAACCATGCTCAGAGCACGATCGGCGAGCATGCCGCAGAGCCGGGCGTGACCCTGCATGTACGCCGTCAGCGCCAGATGGGACATGGCGGTCGCCGCCAGGCCGGAAAGCCCGAGCGACCTGGCGGTGCTGGCAGCCCGTCGCAGGTGCTTCTCGGCGTTCTGCAGCCGGCCGAGCCAGTTCTCCGCGGCCCCCAGTTCGGTGAGCAACCAGATGAGCGGTGCCTTGGGGGCACTTCGCGCGGCGATCGACTCGACCAGACCCCGGACCCGGTCGACCGTGGGCGGCAGTGCCCACCCGTCGGTCCTGGCCTGGATCAGATCCACCAGCGCCGCATCGATCGACTTGGCCGTGCGTTCGGCGTACCGGGGGTTGCGTCGGAGCCGGTCCAGCCACCGCCGGGCGCCGTCGTAGTCGGAGCGCAGGGATCGCTCGAGCGCGAGCACCGTCCAGGCGTGGGGTGCCTGCTCGATGGCCTCCGGGGCCGCGTGGGCGACGGCGACCATCTGCCGGGCGTGCCCGAGCATCAGCAGTTCGGCGCCGTGGTCGGCGATCAGCTGTACCGCGTCGTCCCACGCCTGCGCGGCGACCAGGCGACGGAATCCCTGGTCGATGTCACCGTGGGTGGCGTCCCAGCGGGCCGCCCGGCGGACCACGGCCCGGGCCCGCATCACGTCCACTCCGCCTGACCGCGTCTGGCGCTGCAGCACTTCCAGCAGCAGTGGATGAATCCTGTACAACTCGGCCTCGGGGGCCGCCTCCCGGCCTTCGCGGATGACCAGAAGACCCGACATGGCGAGGTCCGCCAGCAACTGCCCGGCACGTGAATCCCCGGACACCCGTACCGCGATTTCCGGCGTCACCGTCTCCTCGAACGCGATGCACAGCAACAAGTGCCGGGTCCGGCTCGACAGAGTGGAGAAGACCTGGCTCGCCAGCATGTCCGCGAGCACCCACCCCCGCTGGGTCAGATAGTCCATGGCCGTGAGCGGATCGGGCGACAGCGCCACGGTGCGGGTGGCGAGCACGATCAGCGCCGCCCACCCCTGGGCCCGGTCCAGGATCGCGTCGACCACCTCTGGCGGTAGATGGCTCGCATGGGCCAGCACCAGTTCCGAGGCTTCCCGGCGAGACATCTGCAACGCGGTACCTCGGATCACCGACAGGTTCCCGCTCAGGGCATGCGCCAGCCGGGTGATCGGCGGGTCCCACCGGCAGATCAGGACCAGCCGGACGGCCTGCGGGTACCTGCTGACCAGCTCGTTCAGGAGCGCGAAGCACTGCGCGCTGAGGAGATGAGCGTCGTCGATCACGACGACCTGTTCCGCCTCGCACCCGGTGAGGTCATGGGCGACCTGCCGGATCAGCACGTTCTGCTGGACCCGCCCGGCCACCGACGACGGCATGCCCGCCGCGGCGCGGAGATGGTTCGCGAGGACCTGTGGGGGCACGCCGCCGACGGCGTTCAGCCAGATCACCGGTAGGTCGGGCCGGGAGGCGCACCAGCGCGCCACGGTGAGGGTCTTACCGGTGCCCGCCGGGGCGCTCACGACGGTCAACGCACCCCGCGTCGAGTCGTCCAGCATCCTCATGAGGGCCGTTCGCTCCACCCAGACCCGGATCGCTTCCGGCCGGATCGGGGCACCTACAGTGCCCGCGCCCCCGGGCTGGAGTGGGTTGGTTCGCCGGCTGATCGGCTCCTGCACATAGCCCACAGAACCTCCCCCTTTCCATTGCAGACTGCGCCGTGTCGGTAAGGATGGCAAGGGCCTGTCGGTGCTGACGGGCGGAGTCGACGCGCGCCGGGGCGCCGGGGGGTCGATCAGTCGGCGTCCGTCCGCCTCACCTTGACGCCCTTGGCGCCGATCCAGACCGCTACGCCGACCAGCAGGCCGATACCGACCAGCCAGCCCCACAGACCCTCGGAGACCGGGCCCAGTCGGCCCAGGCCGAAGCCACCGGGGTCTTTCTGTTCTTGGAGCGCCACCACGTAGGCGATGAGGTCTCGCTTGTCGTCCGGTTGGAGGACCTGATCGGAGAAGACCGGCATCTGCTGCGGGCCGGTCAGCATGGCTTGGTAGATGTGCCGGGGGGTGGAGTCCATCAGGGACGGGGCGTAGCGGCCGTTGGGGAGCGCTCCGCCCTTACCCGCGAAGTTGTGGCAGGCCGTGCAGTTGGTCCGGAACAGCTCGCCACCCCGAGCGATCTGATCGTCGGTCACATTGGTGATGTCGTACGACTCCTCGGCCGGTACCGCCGGGCCGGGCGCCAGCGAGGCGACGTACGCGGCCAGGGCCTCGATCTCCGCCTGGGTGTAGACCGGGGGTTTTTCCGGAATCTGCGCGCCGGGTTGGACGGCGGGCATCCGGCCGGTGCCGACCTGGAAGTCGATTGCGGCCGCGCCGACACCGATCAGCGACGGCCCCGCCACCTCACCCTCGCCGTTGCCACCGCCCTCGGCGTTCAGTCCGTGGCAACTGGAACAGCCGACCGCGAAGAGTTTCCTGCCCTCTTCGATCTGCTGGGACTGGGACGAGTCGGCCACCGCGTTGTCGGGAACGAACGCGGCGTACGCGGAACCGACCGTCAGGAGGCCGACCAGAAGTACGACGAGGCCGGCTGACCGGTGCCGTCGTCGCGCGGAAAGAAAGCGTCCCGGTGACAACCGAATCTCTTCTCGCTCGTCGAGCAGTCGTCGTGGCTGAAGTGCCCGGGCGGCCACGGCGCTCACTGTAACGCCGTCCGGCGCCGTCTCGATACGGTTCGGCCACAAGCTGTCAAGGGCCGACCACGGTGGCCGGGAAATTCACCCTTCCGGGGTGATGACAGCGCGCAGCGGCAGATCGTGGCTGCCCGGATAGGGCGATCAAGCAAACGATGGCGTGAAGCGACGATGCCGTTGGCAACCTTCGAGGGAGCTCGGAGCAACGATCACCCGGCCGGGGTGAAGCGATCCGGTCTTCGACGCGGCACGCTGGCAGTCCGCGGGCGAGCAGCGAGGGAGCAGCACGATGGCGACACTGACGGTCTGGAAGTTCGACAGCTGGGACGCGGCGAACCAAGCGATCGGGACCTTGGAGGCACTGGCCAAGCAGGGGCTGATCAAGGTGCACGATGCCGCGTCCGTCTCGTGGCAGCCCGAGGCGCGCCGGCCCAAGACCCGGCAGATCCGCAACCTGACCGGTGCCGGCGCGATCGGCGGCATGTTCTGGGGGATGCTCTTCGGCCTGATCTTCCTGATGCCGCTGGCCGGCGCCGCCATCGGAGCGGCCTCGGGCGCGCTGGCGGGATCGCTGGCCGACGTGGGGATCGACGACGACTTCATCAAGGCGACCCGTGACCAGATCACGCCCGGCACGTCAGCGCTGTTCCTGATGACCAGCGACGCGGTCCAGGACAAGGTCAAGGCGACGTTCGACGCGACCGGCCTGCAGAAGCCCCAGCTCATCCAGTCGAACCTCTCGACCGAACAGGAACAGGCCCTCCGGGAGATGTTCGCCGGCTAGCCGGCTTCGACCGACTCAATCATTGGATTGAATCTGAGGCTGGTCGTACGACCCCCCGCCATCCACACTCGATGCAGGGTGTGGAAGCCGCGGAAGGGGCGGTAGCAGCATGGCAGATCCGATCAAGCAGCAGCCGGGGCTCAAGAGCCCGCCGTCGCTGAGCGGCTTGCAAGGGGGCGGGGACCTGCAGGCGCACTTCCTCGCGACCGAGCACTGGAGCCTGCTCGCCACCCGCAGCATGACCTGGAACGAGATCTTCAGCCGGACCGGCACCTACCTGACCGTGCTGTCGGCCACCGCCATCGCCCTCTCCCTGGTCGCGAATGCGAGCGGCTTCGGCCACAACTTCCGGACGTTCGCTCTTCTGGTCCTCCCGGTCGCGGTCCTGATCGGAACCGGAACGTATTTCCGCCTGATCGAGGCGGACATCGAGGACGCCTGGCTCGTGATCGGCATGAACCGCCTCCGCCACGCCTACCTGGAACTCGCCCCGGAACTCGAGCCGTACTTCGTCGCCAGCCCACACGACGACGCCCCCGGCATACTCCAGACCTACAGCTTCCGCAACCGGGTCGGCATCACCCACTGGCTCTCGGGCTCGCACATCGTCGTAGGCATCATCAACTCCGTAGTAGTCGGCGTACTGGCCGCGGTGATCGGCAACGCAGCCGGCGCCGGCTCCACCCTCCGCACCGTCATCGGCATCGTCACGACCCTCGCGGCGGCCTTCCTCAGCGCCTACATAGGCTACCGAAAGGTCCGCACCATCACCCGTGACTACCAGCCTCGCTTCCCCGGCTGACCGACCTTGCTACAGCGCGACGGTGCGGAAGCCGGTGTTGCCCGAGGAGGAGTCGGGGGTGTTGGAGGAGCGGGCGGCGTTGCGGTAGCGGTTGCAGTACGAGTCGTGGCACAGGTAGGAGCCGCCGCGCATCACGCGGGTCGAGCCCTCCCCCGGACCCTGCGGATCAACCGCCGGCGAGCGTCCGTAGTACTGCGGGTCGTACCAGTCGGCGCACCATTCCCAGACATTGCCGACGGTTTGCCACAGGCCGTACCCGTTCGGCTGGAACGACCGGGCCGGAGCGGTGAACAGGTGGCCGTCGCTGATCTCGTTGCTGACCGGGAACCGGCCCTGCCAGATGTTGCAGCGCCAAGAGTCGCCGTCAAGCAGTTCGTCGCCCCAGGGGTACCGAGCGGCGTCGAGGCCGCCTCGCGAGGCGAACTCCCACTCCGCCTCGGTCGGTAGCCGGCGGCCGGCCCAGCCGCAATACGCCATGGCGTCGTTCCAGCTGACGTGCACCACCGGGTGGTCGTCGAGCCCGGTCGGCTCGTCGAGCGGGCCGCCGCGGTGACGCCAGTCGGCGCCGCGGACGCCGAGCCACCACGGAGTACCGGTGGCTGGGCCCATGATGTCGCTCGGAGCGGCTTTCAGGGCCAGGTGGAAGACAGCCGAGTACCCGAAGGTCTCCGCCTCCGTGCGGTATCCCGTACTCGCGGTGAAGCGGGCGAAGTCCGCGTTGGTGACGCTGGTCGCGTCGATGCCGAAAGGCCCGATCCGGACTCGGTGGACCGGGCCTTCCCCATCGCCGGGATTGCGGTCGCCGGAGCTGTCGCCCATGGCGAAGACGCCGCCGTCGAGCAGCACCTGCTCGATCTGGTGACGAGGCCCGGACACCACCGGCTCGGACGCCACAGCCGAGTTCTCCGGAGGCTCCAGCAGCCGCTCGGGCAGCTGCTGCTCCCCGGAACGTGCAGGCGAGCAACAGGACCGCTGCCCGCCTTGCGTTTCGTCGTGGCCGGAGGTCATCGCCGTACGCTCTCCTGCGCGCCGAGCCGGACGGGAACGGGCTGGCTGGGATGCGGCTCGTCACCGACCGCCGCCTGCGCCTGCCACATCCGTACTTCGAGATCGTCCCGGATCGCGGCGTACGCCGGATCCTCGGCCACGTTGTTGAGCTCCTCCGGGTCCGCTTGTAGGTCGTACAGCTCCCACTCGGGTGGATACCGGACCGTCGACGAGCCGGGGATGCCCAGACCGTCGTTGTAGAAGTAGATCAGCTTGTAGCGGTCCGTCCGGTACCCGTAGTGCGCCGGCGCCTGGTGGTTGGGGTCGTCGTGCTCCCAGTAGCGGTAGTACATCCCCTCGGCCGGCAGCTCGCCCTCAGCGCCGATGAGGTCGGGCCAGAAGCTCCGGCCCTGCATGCGCTCGTGCGGCTCGACACCGGCCGCGTCCAAGATCGACTGCGCGAAGTCGACGTTGGTGATGATCCCGTCATGGACCTGCCCGGCCGGCACCGCTCGCGGATAGCTCAGCAGCAACGGCATCCGCAGGGACTGCTCGTACATGAACCGCTTGTCGAACCAGCCGTGGTCACCCAGGAAGAACCCCTGGTCGGAGGAGTACATCAGCACCGTGTCGTCGTACTCGCCGCGGTCCCGCAGCCAGTCGACGACGCGACCCACATTGTCGTCGACCGAGGCGACGCAGGCCAGGTAGTCCTCCATGTACCGCTGGTACTTCCACAGCGCCTCCTCCTCCGCCGACAGCCCCTCCGGAACGGGTTGCTTGAGGTCCTCGGCATTGAGGTGCTCGGCGATTCGCATGGCCGCTCGGCGAGCCGAGTCCGACCGGGTCGCGTAGTCGTCGGTGAAGGTGGCCGGCACGGCGATGGGGTCGGAGTACATGCCCTTGTGCGCCTCGTCCGGCTCCCACGGCCGGTGTGGGGCCTTGTGGTAGATCAGGATGCACCACGGATCGTCGCCCTCGAGCGACTCCAGCCAGCTCAGCGACAGGTCCGTGACGACGTCAGTCGCGTACCCCGTCTCCCGGCGCAGTCCGGCGGCGGACAGGAAGCGCGGGTCGTGGTACTCGCCCTGGTCGATCAGGACGTCCCAGTAGTCGAAGCCCTCCGGGTTGTGGCCGGGTCCGTCGCCCATGTGCCACTTGCCGACGATGGCGGTCCGGTAGCCGTCGGCCCGCAGCCGGCTGATGAACGTCGGCTGCGACGCGTCGATCGGCGTCACCAGCGTCCGTACGCCGTTGACGTGGCTGTAGGTGCCCGTGAGGATCGTCGCCCGGCTGGGAGCGCACAGGGAATTGGTCGCGAAGCACGCGTCGAAGCGGACGCCCCGGTCGCCGATCCCGTCGATGTGCGGGGTTCGGTTGACCACCGAGCCGTAGGCGCCGATCGAGTGCGCCGCGTGGTCGTCGGTGAGGATCATCGCGATGTTCGGACGTCGTTGCCCGGTCACGGGCGCCCTCCCTGGTACGTCGCCTCGTCGAGTCCGCTCAGCGTCGGGTCGTAGCCGACCTCGCCGACGTCGTACATCGACGTCATCCAATGGTAGAAGTTGTCGCCCCGGTCGCGCAGCAGCCCGTACAGCCGGCGCAACAGACGGCTGCGCAGCTCCGCGTGCTCGGGGTGTTCGTAGACGTTCAGCAACTCGTCGGGGTCGAGTCGCAGATCGTAGAGCTCGTTCACCGAGTCGGGATTCACGACCAGCTTGTACCGCTCGGTGCGCAGCATCCGTTGTGGGTAAGGGAAGTGGTGACCGTGGAACTCGCAGACGAGGTCCTCGTCCCACTCCGCCTCCGCACCGCCGACGAGCGGGAGCAGGCTGCGAGAGTCGACCGCGAGCTTGGCGTCGAGGCCGGCCAACTCCAGAATCGTCGCGGTGCAGTCGAGCAGGCTGACGAACTCGTCGCGGACGACACCTTCCGGCGCACCCGGAACCCGGAGCAGCCCGGGAGTCCGGTAGATGTCCTCGTACATCGCCGGGCCCTTGTCGTGCAGCCGGTGCGCGCCGGTGAACTCGCCGTGGTCGCAGGTGAAGAAGACCGCGGTGTCGTCGACCAGGCCGAGCCGCTCCATCGCCGCCATCACCCGGCCGATCTGCCGGTCGATCAGCGCCACATACCCCCAGTAGACCGCGATCAGCTTGCGCGTGGTCTCGATCGGCATCGTGTCGAACGTCCAGTGCGCGCTGTAGTTCCGCTGCACCGGCGGCTTGCCCTGGAACGTCTCGGCGATGGACTTCGGCAGTTCGACGTCCGCGGGGTCGATCAGGTCGTAGTACTCGTCGGGAAGGATGTAGGGCAGGTGCGGGCCGAAGAAGTGCAGCGCCAGGAAGAACGGCTGGTCGCTGGCCTCCCGGTCCGCGGCGTACCGCTCCAGCGTCTCGATCGCGCGCGTCGCGAGGTAGTGCTCGAAGGTGGCCTCGACGGGCTGGTGCAGCCGCGCGGCGAGCAGGTTGCCCGGCCCGCCGTTCGGCAGGGTGCCCCGGACCTGGTCGCTGATCCGGTACGGCGGAAGCTCGTGCTCGGCCAGGTAGGCGAGATAGTCCGGGTGGTCGACCGGGTTGTGCCAGCCGGGCAGGTCGGGCCCGTCGAACCCGAAGTCGGCGGCCGCCTTGTGCGTGCCGACGTGCCACTTGCCGATCAGGCCGCAGTTGTAGCCCTGCTCGCGCAGCGCCTCGGAGAAGGTGAACTGGCCGTCGGCGAGATCCTCGATGTACCCGACGTTGCGTTCGTGGTTGGCCAGCAGCTTGTGCCGGAACGGTGCCTGGCCGGTCAGCAGGCTGGCCCGGGCCGGCGTACAGATCGCGGTCGGGGTGTACCAGCGGTCGAACCGGGTGCCGGTGCGGGCCAGCTCGTCCAGCACCGGCGTCGCCGCCAACTTGTTGCCGTAGGCACCTAGTGTGTCGACCCGGTGCTGGTCGGTCATCAGGAACAGGATGTTGGCCGGTCTCGTCACTGCGCGGCCGCCGTGAACAGGTTGTCGCCGGTGTAGTAGGTCTTCGGGTCCACCGGCTGCTTCAGCTTGCCGATCTGGACGAAGTAGCTGTTCATCCCGGTCAGCCACTTGCCGATCGTGCCGTCCTTGGTCATCGCGTCCAGTTCGGCGACGCTGAGCACCTTGACGTTGCCGGCGTCGGCCTTGACCTGGTCGACCGGCACGTTGAGCATCTCGGCGGTCAGCTCGATCGTCTTGTCCGCGTTCGCGCTCCGGAACTCCATCGCCTCGCGCAGTACCGCGATCACCTTCGAGGTCTTGTCCTGCTCCTTGGCCACCACGTCGTTGCCGGCCACGAACGCGGTCGGGAACGACACCTGCGCGGAGAAGTCGGAGTTCTTCGCCAGCTCGGCCAGATCGGGCAACTGCTTCTTGATGGTGGCGATCGCCGGGTACCAGAAGCCGGCCGCGTCGATCTTCTTCGACGCGAACGCCGCGACGATCGTCGAGGCGTCCATCGGCACCACCTTGACGTCGGCCTTGGTCATCCCGGCCTTCTGCAGGGCCAGGGTGAGGATCATGTCGCCGGAGGTGCCCTCGGGGACGCCGATCGTCTTGCCCTTGAGCTGCTCCATCGAGTCGATGCCGGGCTGGGCGATCACCCGGTCGGCGTTGCCGAGGGTGTTGATCGCGACCACCTTGGCCTGGCCGGAGGCGGGCAGCCACATCGCGCCGGGGCCGATGTAGCCGAAGTCGAGGTCGCCGGTGCCGAGCGCCTGGATCTGCAGCGGGCCGTTGGTGAAGACCTTGGCGTCCACCTTCAGGCCGTGCTTGCTCCACAGCTTCTGGTCGTCGGCGATCGCGAGCAGGCTGGTGCCGTTGTAGTCGGCGATGTAGCCGAACGTCACCTGCTGGGTGTCCGCGCCGCCGCTCTCCGGGTCGTTGCTGCAGGCCACGATCGTGGTGGTCAGGGCGAGCCCGGCCAGCGCGGCGGCGAAGCGCCGCCGGGTGATAGAGGAAGGCATCTGGATCCTTCGGGGTCAGGCCGTCGGCGACGGCGAGTCGGCGGCCGTACGGCCTGCCTGGTGGTAGACGGAGTGCCAGACGCGGTTGCGCAGCGCGGCGAACTCCGGGCTGAGCCGGAACTCCTCGGTCCGTGGGTAGGGCCGGTCGACCTCGACGACGTCGTAGATCCGGCCCGGCCGGGCGGCCATCACGATCACCCGGTTGGCCAGGAAGACGGCCTCGTCGACGTCGTGGGTGATGAACAGCACCGTGCGGCGTTCCTTGCTCCAAGTGTCCAGCAACTGCTCCTGCAGCTTCACCCGGGTGAGCGCGTCGAGCGCGCCGAACGGTTCGTCCATCAGCAGGATCGACGGATCGACGGCGTACGCCCGGGCGATCGCGCAGCGCTGCCGCATCCCGCCGGACAGCATCTTCGGCAGCGCGTCCGCGAACTGCTCCAGACCGACCATCTCGATGAAGTACTGCGCTCGCGCCCGCCGCTCGGCCCGCGGTACGTGCGCGGTCCGCAGGCCGAACTCCACGTTCTGCCGGACGGTCAGCCAGGGAAACAGCGCGTACTGCTGGAAGATCACGCCGCGTTCCGGCGACGGGCCGGACACCTGGACCGAGTCCACCAGCGCCTTGCCGTCGGTCGGTTCGTCCAGCCCGGCGAGGATGTTCATCAAGGTGGACTTGCCGCAGCCCGACGGCCCGACCACGGTGACGAACTCGTTGTCGGCGATGTCGAGTGACACCCGGTCGAGGGCGGTGAAGGTCTCCCGGCCGAGCGGATAGGTCTTCGTCACGCCCTGGACCGAGATCTTGGTGGTGGTGAGGGCATCGGTCGTCATCGTCGCTCCTGCCAGCCGGTCAGCCTGCGCTCGGCCAGCAACAGCAGCCGGTCCATCAGCAGGCCGAGAATCCCGATCGAGATGAGGCCGACGAAGATCGTCGGCAGGTCGTAATACAACTGGGCGTTCTGCATCCGGTAGCCGAGTCCCTGCTGCGCGGCGATCAACTCGGCGGCCACCAGGGTCGCCCAGGCCGAACCGAGCCCGACCCGCATGCCGACGAGGATGAACGGCGTCGACGCGGGAACCACTACCCGGGCGAAGATGGTCAGGTCGTTGGCGCCCAGTACCCGGGCCGCGTTGATCAGCGTCTTGTCGACGTTCACGACGCCCTGGAAGGTCGAGATCACGCACGCCAGGAAGGCGGCCAGGAAGATGACGAAGATCTTCGGCGCCTCGCCGATGCCCATCAACACGATCGCGAGCGGGATGATCGCGAGCGGCGGGATGGTCCGGAAGAACTGCACCCACGGCTCCACCAGGCCGCGGACGACGCCGTACCAGCCCATCAGGAAGCCGATCGGTACGGCGGCCGCGGTGCCCAGCGCGAAGCCGGCCAGTACCCGGATCAGGCTGGCCAGGACGTCCTTGCCGAGCGTGCCGTTGGCGATCAACGTGCCTGCCTGCTTCACCACCTCAGGTGGCGTCGGCAGTTTCAGGCCGAGTTCGGCAAGGAGCCACCAGAGCCCGATGCCGAGCAGCACGGAGACCGCGTTGAGTGCGAGCGGCAGACCGCGGCGCTGAACCCGGCCCGCCGACACCTGGGGTGCCTTCGGAGGCCGCCGTCTGGGTGTGTCCTGGGGACGGTCGCCGGCCGGCGGTGCGGTGCCGGCGGTGTCGCGGTTAGTGAGAACGGCCATGAGCCACTCCTTCAGGGGTGAGGTGGCGTGGGGTGGGCCAGGCGTCGGCCTCGGGATAACCCACCAGCAGCGGACTGCTGTGGAACAGTGCGGCCAGCGCGCCGACGGCGCCGGCTTCGTGCGACAACTGGGCGGCGAGGACGGCAGGTCCCGGCGCGCTGCTGGGGAACAGTTCGTACGCCACCGTGGCGGCGACCTGCTGCACGATCACCGGGGCGATCCGGGTGATCTCGCCGCCGATCACGATCTTGGCCGGGTTCAAGCTCATCGCGGTGACGCCGACGACCCGGCCGACGGCGGCCGCGGCAGCGCGTAGTACCTGGTCGACGACCGGATGGGAGCGACGGACCGCCGACTCCAGTTCGGTCAGGTCGGCGAGCGGGACGCCGAGTTCCTGGCAGCGGCGCAGGATGGCAGGGACCGAGGCGACGGTCTCCAGGCAGCCGAACTTGCCGCAGCGGCACTCGGTGCCGTCCGGTTCGACGGTGACGTGCCCGAACTCTCCGGCCAGTCCGGCCGAGCCGGTCACCAGCCGGCTGCCGACGACCAGGCCGCCGCCGACACCGTCGGACAGCCTTACGTAGACGAGGTCATCGACGCCGTTGCCGCCGCCGTTGCCGCCACTGATCGCCTCGGCGAGACCGGCCAGCCGGGTGTTGTTGTCGATCAGTACGGGCGCCGCGAAGCGGTCGGTGAAGGCCGCGTTGAGGCCGTCCGCCCAGCCGCGCCCGGCCGGCCCTGTGGTGGGGCGCGGGCTCGCGGCCGGTGGCCTTGGGAACGGCCCGGGGACGCCGATGCCGATGCCTTGCAACGCGCCGAAGTGGACCTTCGCCTCGGCGCTCAGCCGGTCGATCATGGCGAACGCGTGGCTGATCCGCTCCGCCCAGGGGGTGTCGTCGTGGTACGGCGTCGAGCCCGAGATCAAGATCTCGTGGGAGGCGTCGGCCACCACCACGTGGACCCGCCGGTGGCCGAAGTCGATCCCCATGAACTGGCCGGAGCCCGGGTCGAGCGCCAGCCGTTCGGCGGGCCGCCCGCTACCCTCTCGCCGCCCGGCATCGGTGTCGACCACGACGATCGCGCCGCGCTGCAACAGGTGCCCGGTGATCTCCGACAGGGTCGAGCGGGACAGACCGACGATCGCCCCGATCTCGCCGCGGCTCATCGCGCCGCCCTCCCGGAGGGCACGCAGTACGCGTTCCTCATGGGTACGGCGAACGAGTGCGTGCACTCCCGGCTGGCTCGACATGCCCGCACCGTAGGGACGACCGAATTTTTCCGTCAAGACTCCGGACAAATTAAGCCCGAGTTTGTTCGGACTCTGGAGAGTGACCGCGGCGCCGGCCGGGCGCCGGCGTCATACGAGCCCACCCACTGCGACTACCGCCGGCAGTGGGTGGGCTCGGGGATCAGAAGTTCGTCGTGGTGCCGGGGTAGGAGTTCAGGACGACGTTCAACGCGGTGAACAGCGTCTGATTGTGAATCCGGTGCGTCCACGCCGAGTTGACGGGACAGTTGTTGGTGTACTTGGCCGAGACGAGCCCGATCGCGTTGTTGCCCGCCACGATGGGTCCGCCGCTGTCGCCGCCGACCACACAGAAGTCCGCGAACCACAGCGGCCCGACGTACCCGATGGAGGCTCCGTGCTCGTTGGCCCACTCGACCGATCCGGCAGGATCACCCACCAGCCCACAGGACCATCCCGACCTCGTGCCGGACTTGCAGACTGACAAGTTCTTCGATGGGACCTGCATGGTCGCCATCGGGCGGTAACCCTCCGCCACATGCGTGTTGATGCTCGAGTAGGCCCCTGCCGAGGCTGTCAGGGCCAGCAGCGCCACGTCGGGCGCCGGCGCGGTCTTCGGTGCGAAGTACCGGTACCCGTTGCCGATGATCCGGCCGAGATAAGTGGAGGTACTCGGTGGCCCGGCATACGCGTAGTCGCCGGAGCCCAGGAAGCAGTGGCCGACGGTCAGCATCATCAGGGCCCCTTGCCTGAGACCGCTGAACCCCTGCGTGCAGACTCCGGAACCGTTCACGCCGTCGCTGGACATCTCCATCCCGTTGCCGCCGATGTGCGTGGCAGCGGGCTGCGGCAACTTGTCGCCGGGTGCGGCGTACTCGACGCCGACCCCCGGAATCTTGTCCAGGCGCAGACCGAGCTTCTTGGCGCCGGGCGATTGGCCCAACGTGACGACGACCTCCTGAGCCTCCACGTCGAGCCTGGTGGACCTGAAGTCGTCGACGCCTGCGTCCTCGGCCAACTGGGCGGCCTGCTTCGAGAGCGCATCCAGATCACTGAGCCCACGGATGGCGATCCGAGGGACGAGCCCGGCCGCGCGGGCCTTCGCCGCGGTCGCGGCCGAGGACACGTTGACCCGCAGCGCTTCGTCGGAGTCGACGAAGTACGACCCGTCGACATCGGGCGACGAGGCCTGCAGTTTCCGCAGAGCGGAGACGGCTTTCGACTGTGCGGTCAGGTGCGCCGCCGCGGCCTCGATCGTCGAGTTGCGCGACGTGGCCAAGGCCTCGAGCATCGAGCGGTCGTAGCCGTGAATCAGGGTCGGCTTGGCTGGATCAGCGTTCTGGGTTTGCCTGGCTTGGGCTGGCGCCAATGCGAGGGAAGCGATCAGGATGGTCGCAAATCCCAGGCCGGCGACGAAACGTCTGTGCACGAACTCTCCTCACTGAGTCTGTGGATACAGTCGACCCTAGGCAGCGGACAGGACCCGGCGATACGGATCCGCTCTGCAACTACCGGCAAATCCGACACCGCGAACTTGAGGTCTGCTCTCTCAGCTGGCGTGGAGGATCCGGAAGCGGTCGGGGCTCGCCGGATCTCGATCGACAACTTGGATTGGGGTCCGAGCCCATTGCCAGACGCTGATGCCTGGTGTGCGGGAGAACTGGATCTGCCCGCGGGTGCCTTCGACTGCGACGCGCGGCCAGGATTCGGCAGTGCGCGCCCGGTCCGCGCCGTGAGAGCGCAGTACATCGGCGAGGACGGCGATCGTGTCGTAGCCCTCGAAGGCGACGAACGAGGGCGCCTCGGCCAACCGCTCGCGGAGAACCGTCTGCCTCGACCCAGCCAGGCCGAGTCAGCGGAACGAGAGCGCCGATCTGAACGGCTGATCCGTCAGTCCGCTCCGATGACGGGCGTACCTGGGTGACCATGCCGGACATTGCATCCAGCACCGTCACCACCAGGCAACCGATTATCCGTTCACCGAGCCCTCCAGTTCAGCGCAGCACGCGGTAGGTCACGTGCGTGGCCACGGTCGTCGCCCGCGACTTCACCTGCTCGAGTTTCAGCGGTGGGACACCCTCGAACAGCCGCGTGCCGGCGCCGAGCGTCAACTGCGCGATGTGCAGCCGCAACTCGTCGATCAGACCGGCGGCGAGGTACTGATTGACGGTGGTCGCGCCGCCCTGGATCGCGATATCGCCGTCGCCGGCCGCCGCGCGAGCCTGTGCCAGTGCTGACTCGATTCCGTCGGTGACGAAGTAGTACGTCGTACCGCCGTCCATCGGCTGCGGCTCGCGCGCGTGATGGGTGAGCACGAACACCGGAGCGTGGTACGGCGGATTGTCGCCCCACCAGCCGTTCCACTGTCGATCCCACTCGCCACGCACCGGGCCGAACATGTTGCGCCCCATGATGAATGCCTTGGCGGCGATCGTCTGGTCGACCTCCTCCCGGTTCTCCTCGGGCGTTTCGGCGTACCAGGCGTGCAGCTTGTCGGCCCAGCCGTCGCCGCCGTCGTCGCCGAACGGGCGTTCCTCGCTCTGGTTGAGCCCGGCCGAGTACCCGTCGGCCGAGATCGTGATGTCGCTGATCACCCTGCCCATTTGCTCTCTCCTTCCCGTCAGCTTCCGTAGCAACAGCATCAAAGAGACGAAGCATGCCGTCCAATGCCAATTGGGCGCGGATCACATCGATATCTTTGATCTATGCTCAATCTGGTCCATCTCAAGGTGCTGGCCGCGGTGGCCCGGCACGGGTCGGTGACCGAAGCGGCAAGAGAGCTGCACTATTCCCAGCCGTCGGTGAGCCACCACCTGTCCCGCCTGGAAGCGACCACCGGCGTCAAGCTCCTTCAACGGGTAGGTCGCGGGATCCGGCTGACGCCGGAAGGGCGATTGCTCGCCAACCGGGCCGCCGAGATCCTGGGACGGGTCGACGCGGCGACCAACGAACTCGCGGCCCAGGTCGGCTTGCAGGCAGGGCGGGTCCGGCTGGCCGCCAACGCATCGGCGCTGAGCACCATCGTGCCGAAGGCGGCTGCCGCGCTGACGCGGGCGCACCCGGGCATCGAGCTGAGCCTGATCGACCAGCACCCGGTCGAAGCGCTACAGATGCTGCGACACGGCGAGATCGACGTCGCGCTCGTCTTCCGGTACGCCGACGCCCCGGTCGGGGAAGAGGGATTCCGCCTCCTCCATGTCGGCGAGGACCCGATCTACCTCATCAGCCGGCAACCCGACGACAACCTCGCGAACCACCGCGACTCCGCCTGGATCGGCGGCTGCGCTCGGTGCGAGGCGGAACTGCTCGCCGTGTGCCGGCGAGAAGGCTTCACCCCCAGGATCGCCTCACACAGCGACGACATCGTGGTCGTGCAAGCTCTCGTCGCCGCCGGCATAGGCGTCACCACCCTGCCCGGCCTCGCGCTCCAAGCCCACCGCCGACCCGACATCCACGCCGCCGAACTCCCCAGCTTCCACCGCCAGATCTACGCCGCCACCTACGGCGACCCACCCGACCCACCCGCCGTCGCCGCAGTACTGGCCGCCCTCACCGAAGCAACCACGCCGCCGACCACATCGCGCTGAACACAGTCGGAGTGGGATCCGACGGCTGCCTGACAGCCGCCGAATCGCCAGCCTGGCTGCTGCGGTCAGCAGCTACCGATGTCGTGGGTGTGCAGTTCGACGAGGTGCCCCTCACCGTCGAAGTCGGCGTAGACCTCGGTGAGGACGTGGTTGTGGCAGACATCGCCGAGATGCACGCCCCCGATCCCACCCTGATCGTTCTTCATCATCGGAAACCGCAACTTCGGCCGTTCCTGCTTCCCCGCGGTCTCCTCGGTGTACACGCTATCCATGACCTTCCCCTCCCTGTGGTACCGGACACCACCAGCGTCCGCCCCACCCTTCAGACAGCCTTAAAAGAAGTCCGGGAGGCGGTCGAATCGGCGCCGAGGTGTTCGTAGTGGGGGTAAGCGGCCGCCGACCGGGCGACCCGCCGTACTCAGGGAGAGCATCATGACCGCTACCTACACCTTCGACGTCTTCTCCAGCCTCGATGGCTTCGGCGCCTATGACGGCGGCGACTGGGGCGGCTACTGGGGCAAGCAAGGCCCCGAACTGCTCGCGCACCGCCTCGCCTTGTACGGCGAGGAGCAGCGGATGGTCTTCGGGGCCAACACGTATCGGGCGCACGCGCAGATGCTGGCCTCGAGCACCGAGGATTCCGAGGCCTTTGACCCATGGGTCACCCGGATGAGAAACCTCCCGGCAACAGTGGTGTCGAGCACGCTGGAAGGACCCCTCGACTGGCCGGACGCAACCGTCGTGAGCGGCGACGTCGTCGACATCGTCGCCCGCCTCAAGGAGGAGTCCGAGGTGCCGCTGCGCTCACACGGCAGCCTGTCGCTGAACCGGGCCCTGATGGCCGCCGGTCTGGTCGACCGCGTCCAGGTAACGCTCTTTCCTGTGATCACCGGTCAGACCGGGGTCGATCCGATCTTCCAGGATGCGGCCGACTTCGACCTTGAACTGATCGAGACCCGCACGCTCGACGGCCACACCCAAGAACTCATCTACCGACCCACCCTGCATGCCTGAGCCCGTCCTGCACGCCCACCGCCCACTGCAAGTACAGCGAGCTGGCCCCGAGATCCCGGCTGCGGCCTGACCGGCTGTGTGAAGCTCGACGGCAACCAGACCCGGTAGCCCCCGCGAGCCCTTATTTACCGTCGGTTGCCGACTTGACCTCAACGAGCACCACGTTCACTTCGCCCGCCAGCAACTCCCAGGCGTGATCGAAAGCGTCTTCCTGCCAGACGACCGCACCGGGGTTCAGATCCACGATCTGCGTCGTCCCGTCCGCCCAGGTCACCTTCTGTCGCCCGGAGCCGAGGTTGACCACGAGCATCGGCTGGTGCGAGTGCATCGCACTCTCCCAACCGTGTGAGGCGCGCGCCTGGATCACCCGAACGTGTTCATTCTCGAACAAGACCTGGTGCGCATCGGGATCCACGATCGTCGCATGGGGCTTCTGAGCTGAGGCTGGGGTCTGTGTCGAAAGCGAAGTACTCATTGCAGGCTCCTGTCTGCCGGGTTGTTGCGCGACCTTGGCGCTGGTCCGCCAGGCTCTGCTGCCGACGATAACCGCAATGAGTTGTTAAAAACAACCATTATTGGTTCTGAGTTAGGATCGGGTTGGATGCAAGCAGGGAGTGGTCATGCCGAGAGGGAGTAGCCATGCCGACCAGCCGTAGTTACCGGGACTCATGTGGGATGGCTCGGGCTCTCGACGTCGTCGGGGAGCGGTGGGCACTGCTCGTCATCCGGGAGCTGACCTTGATCCCTCAACGCTTCTCCGAGTTGCGGCACGCCCTGCCCAACGCGAGCTCCAACCTGCTTGCCGACCGACTTCGAGAACTCGAACATCACGGGGTGATCCGTCGCCGCAAACTGGCGCCAACGGCAGGCCCGCAGGTCTACGAACTGACAGAGTGGGGCCGGAAGCTGGAACCGATCGTCCTCGGCCTGAGCGAATGGGGGATCGATGCCCCGCACCCCCCAGAGCCCACCTCGCTCAGCGCCACCTCGGTGCTGAACTTCCTGCGAATCGGCGCCCATCCCGACCCGGCAGCACCGCCGATCGTTTGTCGCCTCGACCTCGACGGCTCGGTCTGGACGGTCTCCGTGGACTCCGGCAAGGTCGAGGTACGGACCGGTGAACCCACCACAGCCGACATCTCGCTCCGCACGGACCCCAAAACACTCGGCAGCCTGCTGGCCAACCCAGCATCCCTCGACTCCGCCCTCACCGAAGGCACCGTCGCCCTCGTCGGCGACCTCCAGGCCCTCAACCACCTGTTATCGCTATACGGAGCCACCGCATAGATCTTCTCGACGACCGCCCGTCCCCCAGCCGGCATCGAACCTACGAACAGCAGTCCGTGCAGCCTTCCTGACCGCAGGATTCTCGTGCTCGAGAAGCTGTTCCATCGACGCCCGCGACACGGACGCATCCCAGCGCGCCTGTGGCGTGAAGCATCACCGTGTCGCCCTGCTCGTCCTGCTCATCCTCGCCGGCATCCTGATCGCGGCCGCCGGCGCTTACGTCCCGGCCCGCTCCGCCGCCCGCGTCGCAATCGCCGAGGTCCTACGCAACGAATGATCGTTGGTTTCCTCTTCCCGAGCTCATCGGCGAAGCAGAATGCTTGCTGTCATCGCTTTCCGTGCTGGTCCTGGCCGCGTTGAATCGCCTCAGCGATCCGCTTGATACGTCGGAGCCGGGCGTCCCACGCTGCCCCTACCGAGGACAACTGAGCGACCGCGCGAGCGAGTTGCGCCTCGTCCACCTGGTACCTCTTCTCCCGTCCGGCCGGCGAGGCGTGCACCAGGCCGACGCGGTCGAGCACACCGAGATGTTTCGCGACGGCCTGCCGGGTGACGGGCAGTTGCTCGCTGAGGCTGGTTGCCGTGCCGTCGCCTTCGGCGAGGAGCAGATCGAGCATCCGCCGACGAGTCGGATCCCCGACCGCGGACCACAGGTCGTCATCGACGGCGACGCTCATCGGCTCGAGACCAGCCGCGAGAGATACTCGCCCAGTCGCGGAACGAAGATGTCCCAGCCGGCGCCGTGGTCGCGGTACTGCTCCTCCAGCTTCGCGGCCTCCCAGCCCATCTCCCGGAACCCGGTCTCGGTGAGCCGGATCTTCGTACCGGTGCCCGACGGGGTGAGCTCGAAGGTGACCAGCAGCGAGTTGGCGGAGTCGTCGGCCCTACCGTCCGGATAGGCCCAACGGAACGAGAACAAGCGAGGCGCGTCAGCGTTCACCACAGTGATCGGAACCACCTCGACCCGGTCGCCCCAGACAAGCTCACCGACCGCGCCGGGCCTCGCTTCGACCGCAGCAGAGTCGGCCCACCACTCCGAGATGTGCTCGGGGCTGCTGATGACCTCGTAGACCACTTCGAGCGAGGCGTCGACGTGGATCTCCCGTTCGATGCTGCCGTACTCCATACCCTTCACCGCTTCCTGAACATGCAACCAGTCGTTGCCTGGCAAGCTAACAGCTCGCCCGACGTCGCGCAACCAAAGGTTGTGCAACAAAGAACGGCATCGCTGCTCTGGGCACAGATTCCCACTGCTCTGTGATCATATAGAGCAACCATCGGTTGCACTACACCCAAATTCTCGATACATTCTGACGCAACCAAACGTTGCGTTCCATCGCAGCCTCGTCCCACGAACGAAAGCAGGCAGACCGTGACCGAGCAGGGCACCAGCATCATCCAGGAGTTCGACCAGACGCCCGCGAAGGTGTTCGAGGCGGTCATCGACGTCCGGGGCTGGTGGTCGAAGAACATCACCGGCAGTACCGCGGCACCGGCGGACGAGTTCGTGTACGACGTACCGGACGTTCACCACAGCCGGATCCGGCTGGTCGACGTAGTTCCCAGCCAACGAGTGGTCTGGCGTGTTCTCGACAACACCTTCTCCTTCGTCCAGGACCAGGCGGAGTGGACCGACACAGAGATCCGCTTCGAGATCTCTGCGGGAGCTGACGGCCGGACCGTACTGCGTTTCACCCACGTCGGCCTCGTACCGGAATTCGAGTGCTACGACGTCTGCCACAAGAGCTGGGGCTTCTACGTCGGACACAGCCTCCGCAAGCTCATCACCACCGGCACAGGTCTGCCCAACGAGATCACCGACGACGTCGAGGTCATCGGCGCCCGGATGGAATCCGTCGCCGGCTAGACCCCGGCTGAACACAGAAGTCGGCTACATCAACGGCAAGGAGACCCTTTTCATGAATGCACGACCCGGCAGCATCCTCCTCGGCTCGAGGCGGCCTGCGGAACTGCGCGACTGGTACCGCAACACGCTCGCGCCGGACCATGAAGGCAACGGGCCGATCGACCTCGGCGGCTTCCTGCTGGTCATCGACCAGCGCGACGACGTCGACCCGAAGAACACCCAGCCGGGCAGGATGATCCTCAACTTCCACGTCGACGACTTCGACGCCGTCGAGGCGCAGCTTCAGGCTGCCGGCGTTGCCTGGCTGACACCGGTCGCGGACCGCCCATCCGGCCGGTTCGGAACGTTCGCCGACCCCGACGGGAACTACCTTCAGATCATTCAGTTCAGCCAGGACACATAACGCCGACCAGCTCGTCAGCCCCTGGGAGGACGGAAGCAATGCCCTTGGAGATCATCCAGCCGGACGGCCTGGACCGGCCGACGACGTACAGCCACGTGATCACCGCGACGGGAGGCAAACTCGTCTTCATCGCCGGCCAGATGTCCGACGACTCCGACGGCAACCTGGTCCACGCTGGTGACCTCGCCAGCCAGGCCCAGCAGGTGTTCGCCAACCTTGGCCGAGCGCTGTCCGCGGCCGGTGCGCGGCCCAGCCAGGTCGTCAGGCTCGGCATCCACGTCGTCGGCCACCGCCGCGAGTACCTGCCGATCATCGAGCAGGCCCGCATCGAGCTGTTCGGTGACCACAAACCCACCGACACACTCATCGGAGTCGAAACACTGGCCGCACCCGGATACCTGATCGAGATCGACGCCATCGCCGTCACCGACTGACCGCCGCCGTCACCGGCCGTCGAACGCACGTCCCAATCAATTGCAGCAGGCGCACTCACTGTACTTGGTGACAAGCGGACCGTAGCGTGATCCGCAGGGCCCCTTCACTGCGTGGCGTTACGGCGAAACGAACGTCAGCACGCTGGCCGAGGCCGCGCGGCTAAACCCGCCAGACCGTCTACACCGATCTGGAGTCGTGTGGGTTCGATCCGCACGACGATCGCAGTCGCGTGCAGGAATCCCGCTGGTTCAAGCCGGTTACAGCCACCGAGAACGACGCTTGGAAAGCGATTCTCGACAAGGCCAAACTGCCCCACGACGTTCGGCCGACGGGTGCCTCCACGCCACAAAGCCGACGAAATGCTGGACATCATGATCAGGCAGTGGCGGTACTCGCAGAACCACCGCGTGCGGTACTGCCCGCTGCCGGCGAGGAGCACGAGTGTCGGTTGCGTGCAAGGCGGGGCGATCCACCGCGCCTAAGCGGCTTAGGAGGCACTGCGCAAGCCAAGCAGCAGGTCCACCGCTACCCGTTCTGGTCCCGCTGGGCACCCTGGCCATGCTCGCGCATGCCTTCCTCGCTGTCCTCCGCGCGAACGAACACGAGGGTATCCCTCGCCCGACGAGCTGATACCGCTCACTTGTGACGAGATCCAACGACTGTTCATCACGCTCGTCAACCGGACCGTCTTTGACGACCCTCTCTACCGACTTCGCTGGTCCTTCTGGCGACGCCGCCGGCAGGCTCGATCCCAGACCAGCCACTACCGGCGTCGAGCCGCTCAAGCATGAAGATCACGACCTACGGCTGTAGTACTAACGAGCACTACAAGTTCGGGGAGTACGTGTTGGCCAGGGCGGCAACCCGGTCGGCGCTGGTTGTTTGCTCCGCGGAATCGTCCGGGAGGAGATCAATGCCGCCGGCCAGCCAGCCGCCATCGATGGTGAACACGCTGCCGGTGATGAACGCCGCGCTGTCACTGGCCAGGAACGCGACCAGGTCGGCGACCTCCTCGCTGCGCCCCGGCCGGCGCAGTGGAAATCGGCTGTCGACGTCGAGCTCCTCGCCCATCTTCCGCATGAGGTCGTTGCTGGCGATGTACCCCGGGCAGATGGTGTTGACCCGGATACCGACCGGCCCCAGCTCCAGGGCAGCCGACTTCACCAACCCGATCACACCGTGCTTCGACGCCGAGTACGCCGACGACATCCGAACACCGGTGAGCCCGGCCGCCGACGAGGTGACCACGACCGAGCCACCACCCACGTCGCGCATTGCCCGGCCCGCCGCTTGCAAACCGAGCAGGACACCGCGCAGGTTCACCGCCATCGTGCGGTCCCACTCCTCCAACGGGTAATCCAGTACGCCGGCCCAGTGCCCCGTTCCAGCGTTGAGATGGGCGACATGTACGGCGCCGTAACGGGCGACCGTCTCGCGAACCATCGCATCGTTGTCCTCCGGCGATGCCACGTCGACCCGCAGCCCGAACGCCTCGCCACCAGCAGCCACGATCTTCTCGACCGTCCGCTCAACCCGCTCGACATTACGGCCGGCGCAGCAGACCCGCGCTCCCCGGGCCGCCAGCGTTGCCGCAGTCGCCGCGCCGATACCGGATCCCGCCCCGGTCACGACCGCCACCTTCCCTGCCAGCGAACCCGTTCCTTGCTCCGTCATAGTCATCAACTGGTTCCTGTCCTGATCCGAGATCGAGCCCTCTGGTCCGGCATAAGGCGCCGGCGACTCCGTCCTTTGTGACACCGCAGCTACATGACGTGCGCCACATCAGTTGATGTGGCGCACGTCATAGCTAGGTGGTGTCACATACCCGGTACGGGCGGGGTCTGATGCCCGACCAGTTGCACCGTCGGGAAGCCAACGGTGACGCCGCGAACGGCAGCGTTCGGCTGCCCGGCGGCGACGAACGGCTCGGCCGGATCGATAACGGGCCCGACGCGCCTGCACCTCAAGGAGAAGCTGATGAACCTCGCCCTCTGGATCGTCGCCGGGCTGCTTGCCGCCCTCGCCTTGTTCGGCGGCGCCACCAAGGCGTTGATGCCCAAGGACAAGCTGGACGAACTGGGCAGAAAGTCCGGTGGGGGATGGACCGAGCACGCCGGCGCCAGTTTCGTCAGAACCCTCGGCGTGCTCGAGATCCTGGCCGCGGCCGGCCTGATCCTGCCTGCCCTGCTCGACATCGCACCGGTGATGGTGCCGGTGACCGCGGTTTGCTGGATCCTGTTGATGATCGGCGCGATGCTCACCCATACCCGCTACGGCCAGTACAAATTCGTCGCGCTGAACTTCTTCTACCTCGGTGCGGCCGCCTTCGTGGCCTGGGGCCGCTTCGGCCCCGAGTCCTTCACCGCCTGATTCGGTCAAGTCGCCGGCGACAACGGTCCCGCTACCTCGAAGGCCCGACCTCCAGTCCGCCTCCGACGCCGACATCGTCGACACCATCGCCTCCGGCGCCACCGGAACCGTCCTGACCGTGAAGAACCTCCTCCCCCTCCTGCTCAGCTCGGACAAGCCGGACGTGGTGACCATGGTCGGCTGCCTCGACATGCACACCAAGGATGCCGCGGTCGCCGGCGAGAGCCTGGTGCGGATCAACTTGGTCGGCGCTTGGCGAGGAGACAACCGTCTACACCGAGGCGGAGCGGGCGGCGCTGGAACTCACCGACCAGGGCACCCGCCTCGCAGACTCCAGCGGCGTCACCGATGAGGCGTGGGCGAACGCGGCGAAGCACTTCGACAAGGATCAACTGATGGCCCTGGTGGCCCTGATCTGCACGATCAACGCCTTCAACCGGCTGAACGTGATCACCCGGACGCCCGGCGGCGAGTACCAGCCCGGACAGTTCGGCTGACGCCGACATTCCCTCTCAGGCTCTCGGCCGGCCCCGGGCCCCCGGGGCCGGCCGCCATCCCCAGACATTTTTGACACGGAGAAGACTCGTGAACATCGCATTGTGGATCATCACCGGCCTGCTGACGGCCGTCTTCCTGCTCTCCGGTTTCGGGAAGCTGTTCGTCCCACGGGAGAAGATGGCCGGGATGATGGACGCCGCGGCTTGGGTCCTCGACTTCAAGCCCGGCACCCTCAAGGTCATCGGAGCACTCGAGATTCTCGGTGCCGTGGGCCTGGTCCTGCCAGCCTTGCTCGACATAGCGCCGATTCTGGTACCGCTGGCGGCCAGCGGCCTGACGCTGCTCATGATCGGCGCCGTGATCATGCGGATCCGCCGTGGCGAAACCAAAGCCGCGTTGGGGGACGGGGCCTACCTCGCCCTGGCCGCCTTCGTAGCGATCGGCCGTTTCGCACTGGAACCCTTCACCAGCTGACCCGCCCGTCAGCCCGGCGGGATGCGGGCGGCGAACCGCTCCTACGCGGCAGATTGCAGGGCTGGGGCCGCTGTCGGAGCTCGGCGGTGTCCAGGCGACGTTACGTCCACAACAGCCGCTGCCGTCACCCAAGCGCTATTCCGCCGTACGGCGGCACGCGTCCGTGGGGCAAGTTCACTGTTCACGATGCCGCATCGCTACCACTCGCCGTTTGCCGCTGGGTTGGGTCGGACCGGGGCGCCCTGCCGGGATTGCTCCCGGTGGGTTTCCCCGGCCCGCCCGCCGCACCCGGCGTGCGTGTCTCCACGTACCGGGCGCTCCACGTGTCTTGGCCGTTGGTCAACCGCCAGGGATGGCGGCTGCCGGTCTCGGTGTCCATGGAGTCGGGATCTTGTTTCCGCCGTAGCGGAACACCTTGACGCTGGATGCGCCGGTGAACCTGGTCCCTTCATGGGCGAGTGTCCAGGAGCCCGGTAGGCAGAACCGGCCGCGCAGTTGTTGCCAGCTGAGCCGGGAGTATTTGTGGAAGATCCACTTGGTGATGCAGCGCCAGGCGTGATTGTCGATCGCGCCGAACGTCTGCCTCGACACTCCGTGCCTGAAGTCGGGCCGCACCCGTCGACGACGGGCCCCGGCCAGGCGCCGGCGGCGAAGATGGCGCTGTTACAGCTGTTTGAGGATTGGTTCGAGTCACTTACTTCTGTCAGAAGACTCAGGTGTAGGGGTTGGACCGGGCCGAACTGGTCACACACTTCACGTTGCCGAGCGCTGCTGTGTAGACGCACACCTTTAGGCTCAACGATTTGATTCGCTGGCCGCCGCCTAAGCCGAGCTTGACCGTCGGGAATTGGGTGCCGTCGGAGCCGCAACCGTTGGTGTCCGAGTAGTACGGGGAGATGTTTACACGACTTCCGTCGGTGCGGGTCGCGACCAGGACGGCCCGGACCGGGCGGCCGTCACCGGGACAGACGTCGCGCACTTTGAGGTACCGCACCGTGACATTTGACCGACCGGTGAAGTTGAGGTCCGCGCTGGCCTCCCCACCACTGCCGGAGGGGTTCGGGTAGTACACGCGAGCGTAGACCGGTCCGCTGGCAGCCTGCGCTGGACTTGCCACCAACAACCCGCTCAGCACCGCTGCGACCCCTACCAGTGCGCCCAGTGCACGTGCCTTCATTAGTCCTCCGAGAGAGATTTCTCGAGCTGGCTTGCGCCCGCCCGCTGAATGTCTCGCGACAGTACGAGTTGTCGCAGACGTGTCTCTGCCCGTACCGCACCCGTACCCCGAGGTCGCGCGCCGCCGTGACTCCGAGATCGGCTGTAGCACCAACTGGTGCTCGGAAGAGTTCAGTCAACCAGCCGCGCGGTCATTGTCCGAGGCAACGACGCCGCTCGAGTGTGGTCCCGGCAGCGCAACGATCTGACCGACCGCTTCCCCGACATCGCCGCAGCTGCCGAACGGCAGCTCCCGCCCGGCGTGGTCCTCGACGGTGATCTGACCATGCTCGTCGACGGCCGGCTCAGCTTCGACGCGCTGCAACACCGCATGGTGACTGCCCCCCAAGGCGAGAGCCCTGGTGAAGGCCGCACCGGCTGCTTTCATTGCGTTCGACCTCCTCGCGATCGGCGGAGTCGATCTACGAACCCAACGCTGGACGGCTCGTCGGCCCGGCTGGAGCAACTCGCGGAGCGATGGACACCACCGCTACAGCTTGGCTGGCGCAAGACCAGAATCAGCCTGATCGAAACAGGCAGGATCAAAGTCGAGTCCGATGAGGCTGTCGTGCTGGCGCAGACCTACGGCTTGGCCAGAACCGACCGGGCTGCCCTGCCGGAGGCGGTCGAGTTGGCCGGCCTGCCCTCGCTCGCGGACGAACTCGCATGGGTGCCCTCACACAAGTTCCGGAAGACGACAGCAACCATCCTGGACGGCGGCGGCCAGTCGGCACGCAAGATTGCGGACCAACTCGGCCAGGCCGACACGACCACCACCATGAACGCGTACCTCGGACGGAAGGTGCTCAACCCGGAAGCCGCGCGCATCCTCAACGAGGCACTCAAGGCCATCGATGACCACGATCGACAACCGTCCACAGGCCCTGACCTCTGACGGCAAACCTCGACGTTCGGAGGGGGAAAGCGGCGAGTAAACGGCGAGTTGGGGCTCAAAACTTCATAGCTACCAGGGCATATGACCTGGTGATGGAGCCGACGAGGGACTCGAACCCTAACCACCGCTTTACAAGTTGGACGCGCCACCCACTCTGGGCTGTCACCAGCGTGACAGGCGGGCCTGACGGCTGTCATGACTGTCGTTCTCGGCATGTTCAGACTCATCTTCATTGACAGAGCCATTGACACAACCCGGTGCGGGGGTTCTTGGGGGGGACCCACCTGGACGGTTGCGCTGGGGTGCTCTGTGCCGAACTTCCTAGGCGGTCAGATGTGCCGGTCGTCCTGGGCGAGCAGGTTCCGGACCGACCAAGCGCTGCTGTGCAAACGTCCTGTCATGCCGAATTGAGGACGTCGCCTCTACAGTTCAGCCGCTGGCTCGATCTACGGCCTGGCGATCGCCACAACCATCCATTCGACCGGTGCCGGCTGATTCTCCGGTGGCTGCCTGAGCATCCACGTCAACACTCGGGTTGCCTGCGCGTAGGTGTCGATCAACCCAAACTCGTTGAGTTGCACCCGCAGCTCGTCGAAGGCCTCAGCCGCGTAGCCATGGCAGTGCCAGGAGTGGAAGTCCAACGTTGATTCTGCGCCGACCAACTCATATCCGAGCACCGTTGAGACTGCAGGAAGCCGGGATTGGGTCCTGAGCAGGTCGAAGTACGGCTGTTCCGCACCCCCCTGCTGCTGCATGAAATTGAGGGCGTCTTCCACGGTCATTGCCACTGTCACGGTCTCGGCGTGCGGGGCGCGGGACATCCGCTCATGCTCAGCCTCCTGGTGATCGACGTACCAATCCCAGAACCCCGGTCGGGGCAGGTCGCTCATGAGGCAGTCGCTGATCGTCAAGAACGTCCCTGGCAGCACATACTCCTGGCCAGCCGGCCGAGGTGTGGGAACCACCAGCACGTAGCCGGCCACGATCAGTTCGTCGCTGTTCACAACTGCATTTTCCCCATCAATCGACGGGAGGAACGTCCTGTCATGCCGCGATCCGCGGCGCTCATGCCGATGTGCGATCGCGCAGTCGTCGGCTTAGGATCCTGCGGTGACGAACGTCGAGCGCAGGCTTGTGGGCAGTTTTTGGGACCTCCGTGACGACGCACATGACCATCCCCGGCCGCTGGCAGGGAGTCACGGCCGAGGTCCTCTTTCAACGGCTCGCCGAGTACGTCGAGCATGCGGAGGAGCGCGGGGAGCCGATGGACTGGCGTGGTGTCGCGGATCGCATGATCGCTTGGCGAACAAACGAGGGGGAAGGCTGACGGGAGTCGGTTCGACACCAGGGACCGCACAAGTGACTCGCTTCCCCCGACAAGTGTTCGCGGCACCAGTAGAGTCATTTCGTGGACCCGGCGAAGGTTGATGAAATCGCGGTCTCGCCCCAGAGCGCGGACCGGGTATTGATCAGTTGGCGCCAGGCCAGCGGCTGGTCCTCCATCGCTTACGTTGACCAAGCTCCGGCTACGCCACCCCGGAGGACGTGCTCTGGTGGCTGCTCGGTCAGGGTGCTCGCCTTGAGTTAGTACGTCCTGCCCTAGCTGCTGCCTACCCTGACTTCGATGTAGACGCCGAGGTCGACCACGTAACGATGCCTGATCGCGCCGAATGGCCGGCGAAGGACGAGCAGCGGAGACGCGACGCCTGTGCCGAGTTCAAGCGCGCGGCACCAGGGGTGAAGTCCGGATCTGCCGCGATGCGCGCGGTGAGGCTGGCTGGCGTACGCCGGCAGAGGCTAGCCAGTCAGGTCGTCGACATCGATGCCGTTGCGCGCAAGTGTGACCACAAGCCACTGCCGCTGTAACGGGCTCGCTGTGGCAAGCAGGTACTGGACGGCATCGGTTGCCCGATGCTTCCGACCTGCCGCCACGGACGGCTGTAAGGACTTCGGCAGGTTGTGGCAGGCGTCTGCCAGCAATCGCATCCATTCCATGACATCGACATCCACCGACCCGACATCAACCAAGGATTGGACCTGACCGGTGTAGGCACTGCCCCGAATGGCTACGAGCGCTTCGTAACAGAGCACCGTTACGGCTTCGACGGCAACACGTTCGCGCCGTCGTGAAGCGGAGAGCAGCATGGCTGACATTCTGCATGCCAGCCACGTAGTCAACGTCCGGACATGCCGCGTTCCGCGCGGTCAGGCCTAGGGGTAGGAGCATTGGGCTGCTGGTACAAATGCGCGACGATGCCGTCGAAAGGAGCCCTGTATGGACGTCGAGTGGACAGTTGCGATTCCCGGGTCAGGTCTGGCTGTCCCTTCGCCGACGCGTTCGGACGCCGGGGCGTACCGCAACCGGCTAACGCAGTGGGTGCAGCAACGCTGGGGCTACTCCGAGGTCTGGGAGGCGGGGATGGTGTACCCGACCATAACGCTGTCGATCAGCGACGATTTGGCGGTAGTTCATCGCTTCGTTGATACCGAGGCATGCTTCCTCCTGGACGGTGAGAACGTGGTTCCCGCGGACAAATCCCGTGACTTCCCGATCCAGGATGCTGTCGTGTCGTTTACCGGTGACTTCATCTCAACGTCAGCTCGCGCCGCCGCCATCATGGACGCGTTCGCGCGTGGTTCCGACGCGGGTGAGCTGGGTTCTTGGTCTCGCCTGTGACGGCCGACGTCCGGACATCCCGCGGTACGGGCGTTGGCGGCCGCGGCGACTCGATCCGCCGACCCAGGAATTATGAGAGCCTTCGTCATAGCCACACGGATGGCTCTTTCCGGCGGCTTGGGCTGCGTCGGTGTGGAACAAGGCGCCGTGCCGGTGGGTGAGTACGGTGTCGGCGTGCAGTGCCTCGGCCAGCGCAGCGGGTTCGACCAGACCGTCAGCGCCGACCGGCAGCACGGTGACACGTACGCCGTGCAGCCGCTGGAGTGCTCGGCAGGTCTCGAGGATTGCCGGATGTTCGGTGGCCTGGGTGATCACGTGGGGGCTCGGGTGCCCGGAGGCGAGAACGGCTCCGCGCAGTGCCAGCAGGTTCGCCTCGGACCCTGAACCAGTAAACACAACCTGGGTCGGGTGAGCACCGATCAGCGCGGCGACTTGCCCCCGGGCGGCAGCCAGCGCCCTCTTGGGCCCAGCACCGTACGGGTGGCTGCTGGACGGGTTGCCGAAGATGGTCGTCAGGTGCGGCATCATCGCTTCGCTCACGCGCGGGTCAACAGGGGTAGTGGCGTTGTAGTCCAGGTATATCGGTCCGTCGGCCAGGGCCGGGTGGGTCACCTGTTCCTCCTCGGGTGGGTTTCGTACATGCGCGCGGCCACGACGAGACCGGACAATGCGGTCAGGGCAGCGACTGTCCATACGGCTGCGGGGATGCCCCACAGGTCGGCGATGATGCCGGCGAGCAGCGCGCCGGCGGCGAAGCCTCCGTCGCGCCACAGCCGGTAGACACCGACGGCACGGGCACGCCATGCGGGGTGCGCGACGTCACCGATCGCGGCCAGCAGGGTGGGATAGACCATCGCCGTACCAAGACCAAGCAGTGTGACCGCGATGAGCCATTGGCTGAAGGTGTCGCCTGCCGCTACGAGGGCCAGGGCACATGCCTGCAGGAGCATCCCGGCCGCGATCAGCCATTTGCGCCCCCACCGGTCGGACAATGCGCCAGTCGCTAGTTGCCCGAAGCCCCAAACGGCCGGGTAGAGCGCGCCAAGCAGACCGATCCGCGTCAGCGACAAATGATGAGCGGTGAACAGGATGGGAAACAGACCCCAGGCCATGCCGTCGTTCAGGTTGTTCACCAGCCCGGCCTGCGAGGCCGAGGACAGCGCTGGTTCCTTGAAGCTGGTCAACCTGAAGACCTCTGCGGTCGTCAGATCGCCATCGGGGGTTCCGTGTGCCGCTTCGTGGTGGGCGTGGGCGCGGGTCTCGCGTACGGCCAGGGTGGACAGGCCGAGGCCGAGTGCGGCAAATGCGGCGCCGAGCAGGAATGGTGCTGGGCGCAGACCGTGGGCGTCGGCCAGGTAGCCGGTGGCCATCGCGGTGGCCGCGACGGCGAGGTAGCCGGCGGCTTCGTTCAGCCCCATCGCCAGGCCTCGCCGGGCTGGGCCGACGAGGTCGATCTTCATGATCACGGTCGTCGACCAGGTCAGGCCTTGGTTGATGCCGAGCAGCACGTTGGCGGCGATCACCCAGCCCCAGTTCGGGGCCCAGATCAGCAGCAGCGGTACGGGTAGCCCGATCAGCCACCCGGCGACCAGCACCGGTTTGCGGCCGTAGCGGTCCGACCAGGTGCCGGCGAAGAAGTTCGTCGCGGCCTTCACAGCACCGAACGCCAGGATGAAGGTCAGTGCCCCGGTGTACTTTGTGAGTCCGAACGTCTGGTCGGCCAGGAGTGGCAACACGATGCGTTCCTGGCCGAGCATCCCGCCGACGAGGGCGTTGACCGCGACCAGCAACACGAACTGGGCGAGATTGGCGCGCAGGCCGAGTCGCGGGGCGTTGGTTTTGGTGGTCATGTCAGGGCCCGGCCGCTGGCGGCGGACCAGTCGTCGGGTCCGCCGTCGAGGACCTGTACGTCCTGGTGTCCCGCGCGCTGCAGGATGCTGGCACCGGTCATTGCTCGCTCGCCGTGCCCGCACATCACCACCACCTGCCTGGCATCGACATCTCCTGTGCGGTCCTGTAGCGCGCCGAGTTCGATGTGCTCGGCACCCGGGAGATGCCCGGCCTGGAACTCGCTGTCCTGGCGGACGTCGAGGACGTGGCTGTCGCCGACCTGGTCAGGTTTCAGCAAGGGCGTGGTGGCGGTCTCGCCGTTCCAGCCGGGCATGCCGCCTGCGAGTTCACCGAGGGGAAGCCTGAAACCGATCTTTGCCGCCTGCCAGGCCAGGTCGCCGAGGTCTTGGTCGCGGTTGCGGATCACCACGTAGGGCGTGGTCGGCTGGAGCAACCAGCCGAGCCAGGACGCGAACTGTGCTCGCAGCGGGATGGAGATCGCACCGGCGACGTGACCGGCGGCGAAGTCGCGGATCGGGCGCACATCGATCACCGTGGCGCCCGAAGCGGCGGCGGCGGTGAACCTTTCGGAGGGAAGAGCCGGTACCCGCAGTTCCTGCTCCATCCGGGCGGGGCCACGACGGTTGGCCTCCGGTAGCTGCAGGAAGTAGGGCGGGAAGGTCCCCAGTCCGGCGAGCAATCGCTCGACGAACTCGTCCTCGTCACGCACCTGCAGCAACGGGTTCGCGCGCTTCTCCTGACCGATGGTGGAGACTCGGTCACCGCCTTGTGGAGCTGAGCAGAACGATCCCGCACCGTGAGTCGGCAAGACTGCTGTTGCGTCCGGCAACGCGGCCAGCCTCCGCAGCGACCGGTACTGCAGCCGGGTCAGTTGCTCGGTCTGATCGGCTCCGGCCAGATCCGTGCGAGCGGCGCCGCCGACGATCAGTGACCCGCCGGTGAATACCCCCAGCTGCTCCGATCCGTCGAGGAGCTCGAAGGACAGATGTTCACCGGTATGGCCCGGCGTCGCGAGGGTCCGCAAGGTCAGGCCGCCCAGGTCGACCTCGTCACCGTCAGCCAAGCCTTCGTGCACGTACTCACGGCCGCCCGCAGCCGACGCCAGCAGGCGTGCTCCGTCGACCGCAGCGAGCTGGACCGCACCGGACAGAAAGTCGGCATGCAGGTGGGTATCGGCCGCGAACGCCACCGTCAGATTCCGCCGCTCGGCTTCGATCCGCAGCGCCCTTAGATCCAGCGACGGATCGACCGCCAGCGCGCGCTCATCGCCCAGGTCGACCAGATAGGAGGAGTTACCCAGTCCTTCGTCGACCACCACGGCGATCATCTTGCTCAGTTCACCATCCACTCCTACACTATTCCATGAATCTTTGGAGGAATGTCAATGGGTGATCTGGTGGCCAAGGCCGCACTGTTCGAGCAGTTCGCGCAGGTCGGCAAGGCGCTCGGCAGCGCCAAACGGCTGGAGTTGCTGGACCTGCTGGCCCAGGGCGAGCGTTCGGTCGAGGTGCTCGCCGGCCGCGCCGGCCTGGGGTTGACGACTGCCTCCAATCACCTGCAACTGCTGCGTCAGGCCGGACTGGTGACTACTCGCAAGGACGGCACGAAGGTCTACTACCGGCTCGCCGGGCGCGATGTGGCCGCGCTGTGGGCGCAGTTGCGTAACGTCGCCTCGGAGCATGTGGCCGAGGTCGATCGAGCCCGTCGCGCCTACCTGGGCGACAACGATGACATCGCCGAGGTCACCCGTGACGAACTACTGCGCAGATTGAAGGCCGGTGACGTCACGGTCGTGGACGTCCGGCCCGGTGAGGAATACGCCGCGGGCCACATTCCCGGCGCGGTGTCGATTCCGGTCGACGAACTCGCCGACCGCCTCGCCGAACTGCCCGCCGGTACGACGATCGTGGCGTACTGCCGCGGCTCGTACTGCGTGATGGCTCACGAAGCCGTGCGGACCCTCAACGCCGAAGGACTGCAGGCGGTTCGGCTCACCGACGGGATGCTCGAATGGCGACTGGCTGATCTCCCGGTCGCGAGTTGAGCGCCATGCCTTACCTGTAGGCGTTGTGGGCATCGAAGAGACCCTGAGCCAGGCACGTTCACACCTTTCGCGGCTCGAGCCCGCTGAGGCATACGCGGCTAGCCAGGACAAGGACACGTACATCGTCGACACGCGACCGGAGTACCAGCGACGCGAAGCCGGCCAGGTCGCCGGGGCGCTCGTCATCGAACGCAATCACCTCGAGTGGCGCCTGGACCCGACCAGCGACGCGCGGATCCCAGAAGCCGTGCACAAAGGGATCCGCTGGATCGTCATGTGCGAAGGCGGCTACTCCTCCAGCCTCGCAGCCGATTCCCTGCGGCAGATCGGACTCGACCGCAGTACCGATGTCGTAGGTGGCTTCAATGCTTGGCGAACCACCGGACTGCCCATCGTTCCGCCCGGCGCCGATCCCGCGTAGAACGAGCATGCTCAGGCGACGTCACGGCGTACGGCGAGGCGGGTGCCGGCGATGGCCAGGACCGCGCTGTAGCCGATCAGCACGAGTGCGCCCAGCCAGGGAGCGAGGAAGTCCTGGTTGGTGATGGTGATGTTGGTGAGTGCGGCACCGGCGGAACCGGGGAGGTAGGGGGTCCAACTGCTGAGGGCCGGGATGTTGGTGACGATGGGTTCGACGACGAACAGGTAGATCAGCAGTCCGACGGCGGCGGCGACCTGGTCGCGGATGAGGGCGCCGACGGCGACGCCGATCAGCGCGAAGATCGCGTAGGCGGCGACGACGCCAGTGAGCGTTGTGGGGATCCCATTGCCGGTGAGGGTGACGTCGATGTTCTTGGCTGCGAGCCAGGGCAGGGAAATGGCGATGACACTGGCGATGCAGGCGATGCCATAGGCGACACCGGCGATGGCGTAGGTGACCAGTTTCGCGATGACGACCTGGCCGCGGCGCGGGGTGGCCAGGAATGTAGCAGTGGCAGTCTTGTGCCGGAACTCGCTGGTGATGGCGATGGCGCCGAGCACCGCGATCAGAGGCCTGGCGCCGGCCGCTACGGCGAACAGCGTCTGCTGTCCGGCCGGCGTGTTCAGCGGGGGCGTGACGTTGTCGGGGTCGTCGGCGAAGGCGATGTTCAGGCCGGCATAAAGGGCGACCAGGCCTACGGAGGCCAGCAGGAGCCACAGCCATAGCCGGGTGGAGAAGAGCTTGGCGAACTCGGCTGCGATGAGATTAGGCATGCTCAGCTCACCTCGTGGAGGGGCGTTCGGCGGCTGTCAGGGAGAAGAAGACTTCTTCGAGATCGCTGTGCTGGGTGGTGAGCTCGTGCAGCTCGACGCGTTCGGCGTAGGCGATGTGGCCGACGGCGGCGATGTCCATGCCGGCGACGTGCAGGGTGTCGGGGCTGGTGCGTTCGATCTGGCCACCTGTCGCGGATGTGAGTGCCGTCGCGAGCCGCTCGGCGTGCGGAGTGCGGACGAGCACCGATGCTTGCTGGGCGAAGAGGTCGGACAGTGGCCCCTGCTGAACCAGTCGGCCGTGGTTGATGATCACGACGTGGTCGACGAGTTGCTGCACTTCGGTCAGTACGTGGCTGGAGACCAGAACGGTGCGTCCTTCACCGGCCAACTTTCGTAGCAGGCTACGCATCCAGACGATGCCTTCAGGGTCGAGCCCGTTGGCGGGTTCGTCGAGCACCAGCACGGTCGGATCGCCGAGCAGAGCCGCTGCGAGGGCGAGTCGCTGCCGCATGCCCAGTGAGTAACCGCCGACCGACCGGCTGGCTGCAGAGGTCAGGCCGACGGTGGCCAGTACCTCGTCGGCCCGATTCAGTGGGTAGCCGTTGACGCGGCAATAAATAGCCAGGTGGTGGCGGCCGCTGCGAGCGGGATGGAACCCCGATGCCTCGAGCGCGGCACCGACCACGTCGTTCGGCCGGGCCAGTTCGGCGTACGGGCGCCCGCCGATCGTGGCGGTTCCGGTGTCAGCCGACACCAAGCCGAGCAGCATCCGCAGCGTGGTGGTCTTGCCCGCTCCGTTGGGACCCAGGAATCCCGTCACTGTGCGTGGCGCGACGGTGAAGCTCAGGTCGTCAACGGCCCGCACCGACCCGAACGTCTTGGTCAGGCCGCGGATCTCGATCGCAGCACCGGCTATCTGGTCGTTCATGCGCTCACCTTCTCGTCGACGGGTCGGCTGGCGCGGCCGAGGATGTGCGGTGCGGCCGGTGACGGCTGCCCTGGCGGGAAGTCGAAGCGGTCGATCTCGTCGATCACGAACCCGGCTGCGGCGATAGCCGCGGCGGTGTCCCGGCCGGTGTGGCAGCCGCCGAACAACCACGGCCATACGGTGGCGTCGGCGATCCGCTGCGTTGTCTGGAGGCGGCCAGGGCAACTGGCGGCAACGTGCTCGTAGAACCGCAATTGCCCTTCCGGCCGCAGCACCCTCAACGCCTCTTCCAGGACCGGCGCCTGGTCGGCGACCGAGCACAACATCAACGAGATCACGACTGCGTCGACCGATTGGTCGCCGGCCGGGAGGCGTTCGGCCAAGCCGTCGATCACCTCGACCGGAGCGGCTACACGTTGAGCCTGCTCGACTGCTCTGGCTCGCAAGTATGGCTCGGGTTCGACAGCTTGCACGTGGCTCACAGTGTCGGGGTAGTAGGCGAAGTTGGCTCCGTCGCCGGCTCCCACCTCGATCACCTGACCTGTCAATCCTGTCAAGAGGCGCTGTCGATGCCCGGCCGCGCCCTGACGGTCCATCACCGGGCTGATCCGGGTGTAGAACCGCGCGAACAGTGGGTGAGCGCAGTTTCGTGGTGGCATGGCACTACCATGAAGGTGTTAACAGGAAAGTGTCAACTCTTGAGTAAACAGATGAGGTGCACACACGTGGCTGATACGGCCGGTGGGAAGCTGCTGAAGCGGCCGGAGCGGCGGCGGGCGTTGATCGCCGCTGCGGCGCGGGCGTTCAGCCGTGGCGGGTTCGCGGCGACCAGCCTGGAGGACGTCGCTAGTGAAGCGGGTGTCAGCCGGGTGCTGATCTATCGCCATTTCGAGTCCAAAACCGAGCTGTACGAGGCGGTCCTCATGGACGTCGGCGACCAGTTGAGGCGGGCCACCGGCGGCCCGGACCAATTGACGCCCGGGAGCCTTGGCGGCCTCGTCGCGGTCGCACGAGACAACCCGGACGGCTTCCGGCTCTTCTTCAGGCACTCCAGCCAGGAACCCGAATTCCGCCGGCACGCTGACGAGCTACAGGCAGCGATGGCTGCGACCGCCGAGCCCTACCTGCGCGAGGCCTTGCCCGATGAGGCAGGCCTGCGTTGGGCCGCGCAATTGGTCCCCATCGTCGCCATTGAAGCAGTGATCGCCTGGCTCGACGCCGGCCAGCCACAGCCACAGACCGCGGTCGCTACGATCGGCCAGATCATTGGAGGTGTCGTGAGCGCGATCGGCGGGACCGGCCAACCAGCCGCCCGGCGAGGCGAGACCGATGCTTGATCGAGGCTCACACTCGGGGACGCTTTCTGCATCGCCGATCGGCCGTCACCACCGGCTCGATCAAGCCGAGCCATCATCGCCGCGGAGCATCGGCAGGCCTGAGAGGCTTCCGATTCGATACGGCAGAGATCAACGAACTGAGAAAGCAAGGCAGACTTTCGCCCGGCTGATACTTGCCTCCATCTGGCGCTCCGCCACCGCGCTGCCTTCCTCAAAGCGACAGTGAGCATGTCCGGTGATCGAAACGTCGCTGGTGCCCTGTCGGGATCGCACGCCTTGCTCGGCCGGTTGAGCAGGCTGTCTCCAGGCCAGGCTACGAAGGCTGATTTGCTGGATCTGCAGAGGCCGGGTGTTCGTGACGGAGGTTTTGTACCAGTCGATGACGTCCTGGCGGTCGTAGCGCAGGTGTCTTCCTACGCGGTCTGTGGGTGGGCCGTACTTCTTGACTCGCCAGCCGTACAAGGTTGCGGAGTCAGGAGGTGGCTATGCCGAGGAAGCGGTTGCCGTTGGGTACGTGGGGTGATATCCGGACCTTACCGGTTGGCTACAGCGATGCCGGGGTTGCTAATCGGTTCGAGGCTCGGGCGAAGTTTCCGGATCTTGATGCCGTGACCCGGCTCGTGGCGGCGCAGGGGGAAGACCAAGTCGGCGGCGTCGAACAGCTTGCGGGAGAGGTTGATCAAGCGTGAGCGGCTGGCGCAGTCCGGCGAGCTCAAGGCTTCCGATCGAGTCTCGAAGGCTGTCGAGCTGTTCATGAAGGATCAGCAGGCGTTGGTGAAGGCAGAGATCAACTCGCCGGGCACGCTGGAGACCTATCGGTATCAAACTGACAAAAACATCTTGCCGCGGATCGGCGAGCTGGCTCTCGAGGAAGCTACGACTCCTCGGGTGAATCGAGTTGATCGTGGCGATCAAGGATGAGGTCGGAGCGGCATCGGCCAAGACCTGCAAGAGCATCCTGGCCGGCTTATTCGCTCTCGCGGTCAGGTACGGAGCGTTGAAGTTGAATCCAGTTCGAGAGATCGCATCCTTGGCGAATTCGCGACGGAAGCCGACCCGCGCATTGGAGGAGACCGAACGCGACGACTGGTTCGAACTGCTGCGGCAGGATGAGCGAGCGGTGAGGGCCGATCTGATCGACTTCAGCAAGTTCATGATCGCGACCGGCGAGCGCATCGGTGAGTGCCTTGCCGTTTCGTGGCGGGATCTGGATCGGAAGACCGGTCAGGTCGACTGCAGCCATCAGATCCAGGGGATAAAGCGGCGAGGACTCATCCGCGGCGGGTGAAGTCAGCTGCCGCCGAACGGATCCTGAAGCTTCCGGAATGGGCACTCGAGATGCTGAACGATCGCTGGAAACCGGGGACACCGCTTGACGCGCCGCTCTTCCCCGACTCGAAGGGAGGCTTCCGAGACCCCCACAACGTGAGCAAGGCGCTTCGCGATGCGCGCCGGCCCATTGGTAGTCAGCGACGCCGAGAGCTCGGTGCACTACTGCGACGGCACAGAAGAGCAGCAAACCTGACTCAGACGCAGGCAGTGGCCAAGCTGGGTGGCCCAAGACGCGAGTCAGTCTCATTGAGACGGGACGAGTCCGTGTGGAGATCGAGGATGCGATCGCTCTCGCAAACGCGTACCGGATACCGCGTGCCGCTCGGTCGGCGTTGCTGGAGATGATCGAACTCGCTGGCATGCGCACAGTGGCAGACGAGCTTTCATGGGTCACCTCGCACAAGTTCCGCAAGACCACAGCGACCATCCTCGAAGATGCCGGCCAGTCGCCACGACAGATCGCGGATCAGCTCGGGCACTCGCGACTGTCCACCACGATGGATGACTACAGCGGGCGTAAGGCTCGCAACCCGGAGGCCGCGAAGCACCTCGACGACGCGATGCGGTCCATCCATGAGCAGGATCGACAGGTGCCGCCAGGTCCCGATCTCTGACGAAGGTGTCGAGGCGGGAGCTCACAAGGATGAGTGGCGCCTCTCGGGGACATGCCTCGAGAGGAATATGCCCAGTTCAGAGAGCCGACGAGGGGACTCGAACCCCTAACCACCGCTTTCACCGCACTCTGTGCGCGTTACTACCCTTTGGTGCTCAGATCCCCTATTACATTGAGGTTTTGGCCCACGTGGTCAAGTGACGGCGCCTACTGTTTGGCGTCGTTTCGCGTTCAAAAGCATGGGCTAGAACATGGGGTAGCGCCACGTCGGCACACTGGCTTAGAGTCCGCCAGCTGGCAGCTCGTAGCGAAGCCTGGCCACTCTGAGCGCGCCCGCGTCGGGCGTCCAGTCAGCCCAGCGCCGAACCTCGCCGCCGTATGCCTCGACCGAACCGTCCGCGGCACACTGCGGCTATTTGACAGGCAGGCGTCTGATGCCGTCGACGGCATCAGTTGGGGAAGGAGCTGCCCAGAATAATGCGCCACAGCCTCTTTGCTTCCTCGTGATCACCATTTGCCTCCGCCGCGATGGCCTTTGTTGCTCGTTCCTTCGCGGTGTCGAATGAGGTCTTTACTTCAGCCCTGGTGCTCCATGATAGGTAGCCACTCAAAGATCCAGACTGACCACCCGGATCAGTCACATCCAAATGGCTGCCTGCCCACTCGAAGAATTTTTCGAGCGACGTGCGGCGATTGGAGCCTAGGCCACTGAAGGTGTGGCCAGCCATCGTTTCCAGATGAAATGATCGCAAGCGTTTTGAATGTGCCGCGTTCCACTTTTTCAACAAGCGCACCAGTGGCGCAAGGTTGTAGCCCAGCGCGGCATTCTTCGTAGCGAACCATCGATTAGCAATGAAAGGCGATGTGAGAATCCACGATCCGGATCCGTTAGGCAGATGATACACATCCTCGCTCTGGAAAAATACCGGAGCCACATCGACATGGCCGCCAGACTGGAAGAATATCCGGATGGCTTGGCCTCGCGCGCCCACTTGCGCTGTCTCTAAACCAGAGTAAGCCTGCTTGATCCGATACAGGAAGGCCTGGGAATCGTTGCAGTACTTATTCCAGGCATTGTTTTCATTCGAGAAGACCGCCAGGACGTCGATATCATCTAGGGGCCGAACGATAGTACTCTTTGCTGCTGACCCGATAAGTTTGCCTTCATAAAACGGCATATCTGAACTTCCCGGGAATGCCGATGTCAGATTCTCAATTACGGATGCCTTCCGCCCTGCGACGATGCTCGTCTTCTGATATTCGGTGATCGTGATGTCCGTCATGAACTGATCGAATGCTTGATAAGTCGTCAGCGCCATTAATGCCCCCCAGGTGATGTGCCGCCAGCGGAGTGGCGCAAGGCAGCCTCCGCAAGCTCGGTTGCTGCTGCATTCATTGCACGCTCATTGCGGTCGCGCATGCCTTTATAAACCAAGTTGGGAATTTGCGGCGACGTTCGTCGTAAATCATAGACCTGGCTTTGCCAAACTAGAAGATCCTCGGCTGCGAGTTGGCGCGAAGACTGGCCCCTAACGAAAGCCTCGATATCACTCGCCATAGTTCGTCGCGTGAGACCTGCCCGCCTTGTCGACCGGTACTGTTCCCAGACATCAAGCAACGCGGGGAGCAACGGCAATGCGACACCCAGCAAGAACTCAGGCAATGAGAGTCCTACTATTAGACTGGCAATAACCGCTGCACAAGACCACAAAACAGTTGTGCTGAGCCAAACGTTACCGTTTACATTCAACAATCTTTCAGAGTAGGCAGCGTTCGCCCGTTGGGCTATGGCGATAGCCTCGAGACCGTTCAGACGGTCATCGAAGGGGTACCAGCCCGTCAATTTCTCTTTCTTTGCTTGGTTCAGAACAGTTTGATCGTCGCCGGTAAGCGAGGATACTTCTTCCATCGACGCAGAGGGCGTTCTTGTAATCTGGTCGGGCATCTTAAAGACTGCCTGATCGAAACGCTCTTGAACATAAGCAGCTTTGGCGGCGAGGCCACTTTCGATACTTCGAAACCAAGTGCGTGATAGAAATATCCAGATTCCAGCTAATGCCCCCACAAAGACTGAGGCTTGCGGGACTAGTACAGTGAGAATTGGTGCAGCAACGCCAAGAATGCTGAATCCAATCCATCGCAGAAAGCTCCACCTCTTGGCCCTACTGTAAAGCTTGCGCTGTGCGAGTAGTAATCGAAGAACGGATACTTCGTCTTGCATGGATTTCATGAACGCGACCGTTGGTGGCTGGTAAACGCCGCCCTGGACACTCATCTTCGAAAGCCGCCATTCAGGAAAGATTGACTCATGTGCCCCGCTTGTTCGGCCGAGGTGAGGTGACCCATTAACACGAGGAGTCGGAGAGCGGTCCTAGGACGTGGCTGAGCGTCCTTCATGAACGAACTATTCGTCCTACTCATGATGCGGACGAAGATTGGAACGTGGGCTCATCCCTGCACTGTTCGAGCTTCGTCGACATCCGCCCCCCTACTCAGTGACTGCGTCCCCCGGCGCCCCCGCGTCAATGTGCCTGCTTTGACTCTCACGTGTCAAGGGGCCAGTGACTCTAAGTGGTGTCGCCCGTACAGCGCTGTCGCCGATTCTTTGGCCCGGGCGGTATCCACATGGACAGTCCTCCGCATCGCCCCGATAGCTGCCGCCCTTAGGTTCGGGGCGGTGCGGGTCAAGGGGCGAGCTTGCTCGATCGCGGAGCGACGCCGCAGGCGCCCTTGAGGCGGGCCGCGCCGGACCGCCCCTCCCATGATTGCTAGCGGGGCGATGCGGTATCACGGTCAGACGGGAGAGCACCTTGCCCCCACGCCTCGGGTAGCCGGCCAATGAAGGATGGATGAGTACATCGACAGGGCGTCGATAGTTGATGGCGAGGTCCTGCTGTCTGTGAGCGGCAACCCCCTGGCACATGCGCGCCAAGCCAACGGGGGACGGGGCCGACGAGCCCTTGGGCGAGGAGCCGGAGGCTGCCCCGCTCCCCCGGTCCTGTGGTGGCGGCGCGCCTTTCGGGCCCTGGAGGGGCCCGTCTTGAAGACGTAGAGAAACTTGTCAGCTGACGAGTCGGATGGCATGCCCTCCGTTCGGGCGATTCGCTTCTCGGCTCGCGCCATCTCCCCGAAACTGTGGGACGTTACTGCCATCCTTAGGAGTGCGACCCACTCCGCACTGGAAGACGGGTGTCGCGCAAACGTTCGAATGGATGGTAGATGAGGGGACATATGACAAGCGGCTCTCGCATCACTCGATCAACCTGGTGCCTCATCGGAGGGGTTGCCTGATGGTGCCTCAGAGCAGAGAGGGCCAGCGCGCCGAGCTGCACAAGACCATCTGGCGCATCGCCAACGACCTGCGTGGCAGTGTGGACGGCTGGGACTTCAAGAGCTACGTCCTCGGCATGCTCTTCTACCGCTTCATCTCCGAGAACCTCACCACCTACCTGAACAAGCTGGAGCGCGAGGCTGGCGACACCGACTTCGACTACACCAAGCTCAGCGACAAGGACGCCGAGTTCGGCCGTAAAGACACGGTCAACGAGAAGGGGTTCTATATCCTGCCGAGCGAGCTGTTCGCCAACGTCCGCAAGCGCGCCGCAGGCGACGAGAACCTCAACGAGACCCTCGCCCGAGTCTTCAAGAACATCGAGGGATCGGCGCTGGGCACCGACAGCGAGGACGACCTGAAAGGTCTCTTCGACGACCTCGACGTCAACAGCGCCAAGCTTGGCAACACCGTCGCCAGGCGCAACGAGAAGCTGATCAAGCTGCTCGACGCCACCGGTGACCTGAACCTCGGTGACTTCAACGACCACGCCATCGACTCGTTCGGCGATGCCTACGAGTACCTGATGACCATGTATGCGTCGAACGCTGGCAAGTCTGGAGGTGAGTTCTTCACGCCGCAGGAGGTCTCCGAGCTGCTGGCTCGCATCACGGTGGTCGGCAAGAAGTCGGTCAACAAGGTTTACGACCCGGCAGTTGGCTCGGGCTCGCTGCTGCTGAAGTTCGCCAAGGTGCTTGGCAAGGACAACGTCCGCCAGGGCTTCTTCGGTCAGGAGATCAACCTGACCACATACAACCTGGCGCGCATTAACATGTTCCTGCACGACATCAACTACGAGAAGTTTGACCTCGCACACGGTGACACGCTCACCGACCCGCAGCACTGGGACGACGAGCCGTTCGAGGCGATCGTTTCCAATCCGCCGTACTCGATCAAGTGGGCTGGGGACGCGAACCCGCTGCTTATCAACGACCCACGCTATGCACCGGCCGGCGTGCTCGCACCGAAGTCAAAGGCCGACCTGGCCTTCACCATGCACATGCTGTCGTGGCTGGCGGTCAACGGCACCGCGGCCATCGTTCAGTTCCCTGGGGCGCTCTACCGCGGTGGCGCTGAGCAGAAGATCCGCAAGTACCTGGTCGACAACAACTACGTCGACACTGTGATCGAGCTGCCGCCCAACCTCTTCTTCGGTACGACGATCAGCACCTGCATCCTGGTGCTCAAGAAGTCGAAGAAGGACAACTCCGTCCTCTTCATCGACGCCTCGGCTGAGTTCAAGCGACTGGGCAACAAGAACAAGCTTCTGCCGGTGCACCAGCAGAAGGTGCTCGACGCCTTCATCGCCCGCGAGGATACCGACCACTTCACCAAGCTCGTCGCGAACGGGGACATCGCTGCAAACGACTACAACCTCACTGTGTCGTCATACGTCGAGGAGGAGGACACCACCGAAGCGGTAGATATTACTGCACTGAACGAGCAGATCGCGGGCATCGTCAAGCGCCAGGTCGACCTGCGCACGCAGATCGATGCGATCGTGGCGGACCTCGAGGGGGAGTCGTGAGTCGCATTGACGATCTGATCCAAAAGCTCTGCCCGAATGGAGTTCGGTATGCATCGCTCGGTGAACTAGGAACAATCTTCGGCGGGTTGACCGGAAAATCAAAGTCCGACTTCTCTGATGGCAGCGCTCGTTTCGTCTCATATGTTAATGTCTTCAACAACCTGGCGGTGAATACTGCCGCAGATGACTTCGTTCGCGTCAGTCCGGGCGAGAGGCAACGCACGCTGTCGCGCGGCGACATCCTCTTCACAGGGTCGTCGGAGACGTCGGACGAGGTAGCGATGTCGTCAGTTGTGACGACAGAGATCGATGAGCCGCTCTATCTCAACAGCTTCAGCATCGGCTACCGGCTCAATGATCTGGCCATTTTCGATCCTGAGTTCGCCAAGTACCTGTTCCGCTCGGGCAGCGTGCGCAAGCAACTCGTACGCACTGCAAGTGGCGTTACGCGCTTCAATGTATCGAAGGCTCGACTCGCCAAGGTCAACGTGCCGATCCCACCCATCGAGGTGCAGCGCGAGATCGTTCGTGTTCTTGACTCTTTTAGTGCGCTGGAAGCAGAGCTGGGAGCTCGGCGGGTGCAGTATTCTTACTACCGCAACTTTCTGATGACGTTCGACGATGACGTGAAGCGGTTGCCGATGGGTGAGGTCACAACAATCCTGCGCGGGGCTTCGCCTCGTCCAATCCAGGCCTTCCTCACCGACGACAAGGACGGGGTGCCGTGGATCAAGATCGGTGACGTCCCGGCAGGTGGCAAGTACATCACGGCCACGGCTGAGCGTGTTACAAAGGCAGGCGCTGCAAAGTCACGGATGGTGCGTCCAGGCGACTTCGTGTTGTCAAATTCGATGAGCTTCGGGCGACCATACATTTCCAGAATTGACGGAGCAATCCACGACGGCTGGCTGGCAATAAGCAACTTCAACGAGTCGTTTATCCCTGATTTTCTCTACCATCTGTTGCGATCGGCGCCGCTTCAGAGAGAGTTCGCGCGACGAGCCGGCTCGAGCACGGTGTCGAATCTCAACGCGGACATCGTTCGATCGGTTCCTATTCCTGTCCCGTCATTGCACGAGCAGGAGCGCGTCGTCGGGCTCCTTGACAACTTCGAGGTGCTTGTAAACAGCCTCAGTGACGGTCTCCCGGCCGAACTGCGTGCTCGTCGCACCCAGTACGATTACTACCGCGACAAGCTGCTGACCTTCGAGGAGGCAGCGGTATGAGCGACCTCAGCTCACACCGTTACGAGCCGATCGCAGTTAGTCCGGAGAGCACCGTCGTCGCGGAGTTCATCCCGGACGAGGACACCGAGACGGCCTATCAGTCCGAGGCCGACCTGGAGCGGGAGTTCATCGCGCTCTTGCAGTCACAGGCCTACGAGTACCTCCCAATCGTCACAGAGGCGCAGCTCATTGCCAACCTTCGCGCGCAGCTCGAAGCCCTGAACGGGATCACGTTCTCCGACACCGAGTGGGACTCCTTCTTCACCGACAAGATCGCTGGTGCGAACGAAGGCATCGTCGAGAAGACCGTCCGGATTCAAGAGGACTACGTCCAGATCTTGAAGCGCGACGACGGCTCGACGAAGAACGTCAAGCTCATCGACAAGACCAACGTCCACAACAACCGCCTGCACGTCATCAACCAGTACGAGCTTGGCCAGGGTGAGGGTGGTGCAGCGCGCTCGAATCGGTACGACGTGACTATCCTGGTCAACGGCCTCCCGCTGGCGCACATCGAACTGAAGCGGCGTGGCGTGGATATCCGTGAGGCCTTCAACCAGATCGACCGCTACCAGCGCGATAGCTTCTGGTCTGGCTCGGGACTATTCGAGTATGTGCAGCTTTTCGTTATCAGCAACGGCACGCTGACGAAGTACTACAGCAACACCACTCGCCGTCAACACGTGAGCGAGAGCACTGGGGCAAAGCGAGGCCGCAAGACGTCCAACTCCTTTGAGTTCACCTCGTGATGGGCAGATGCCACCAACCGGCCGATTCAAGACCTGACGAGCTTCACCAAGACTTTTTTTGCAAAGCACTCGCTGCTCAACGTCCTGACCAGGTACTGCGTGCTCACCGCCGACCGACTGCTGCTCGTGATGCGCCCCTACCAGATCGTGGCGACCGAGCGAATTCTGCAGAAGATCGAGATCTCCACCAATTACAAGCAGCTCGGCACCATGGCGGCCGGCGGCTACGTGTGGCACACCACTGGCTCTGGTAAAACGCTGACCAGCTTCAAATCAGCGCAGCTTGCCTCGAAGCTGCCGGACGTCGACAAGGTGCTTTTCGTGGTCGACCGCAAGGATCTCGACTATCAGACGATGCGCGAGTACGACCGCTTTGAGAAGGGCGCTGCCAACTCCAACACCTCGACTGCGGTGCTCAAGCGACAGTTAGAGGATCCGAGCGCCAAGATCATCATCACGACGATCCAGAAGCTCTCGACCTTCATCACGGCGAACAAGGGCCACGCAATCTACGACGGCCACGTCGTCATCATCTTCGACGAGTGCCACCGCTCGCAGTTCGGTGACATGCACACCTCGATCACGCGGGCGTTCAAGCGCTACAACCTGTTTGGCTTCACCGGCACGCCAATCTTCTCGTTGAACGCGGGCAGCGGTGGCAACCCGAATCTGCGCACCACAGCGCAGGCCTTCGGCTGCTTTGCCCACGGCGACGCGACCAAGTGCCCGCTCGAGCAGCACCAGCTGGCCATCCACGCCTACACCATCATGGACGCGATCAACGACAAGAACGTCTTGCCGTTCCGGATCGACTACGTCAACACGATCAAGCTGCCCGAGGGCGTCGACGACAAGCGGGTCTCGGCCATCGACACCGAGCGGGCGCTGCTCGCCCCGGAGCGGCTGAGCCAGGTCGTCGCGTACACGCTGGAGCACTTCGACCAGAAGACCAAGCGCGCTGAGCACTACTCGCTCGAGGGTAAGCGCGTCCATGGCTTCAATGCGCTGTTTGCGACCGCCTCGATCGACGCCGCGAAGCGCTACTACACCGAGTTCAAGGCGCAGCAGAAGCAGTTGACACCTGACCGTCGGCTCAAGGTTGGCATCATCTTCAGCTACGCCGCCAACGAGGAGGTCGGTGACGACTACCTCGACGAAGAAGGCTTCGAGACCAGCTCGCTTGACCAGTCCTCGCGCGACTTCCTCGACCAGGCCATCCAGGACTACAACCAAGTGTTCGGCACCAGCTTCGACACCTCGGCCGACAAGTTCCAGAACTACTACAAGGACTTGTCGCTGCGGCTGAAGAACCGCGAGATCGACCTAGTCATCGTAGTCAACATGTTCCTGACCGGCTTCGACGCCACCACGCTCAGCACGCTCTTCGTCGACAAGCGGCTGGTCAACCACGGTCTCATCCAGGCCTACTCACGCACCAACCGCATCCTGAACTCAGTCAAGACCTACGGCAACATCGTCTCCTTCCGCGACCTCGAGGACGAGACCAACGACGCCATCGCCCTGTTCGGCAACAAGGAAGCCCGCGGCATCGTCCTGCTCAAGCCGTACGCCGACTACTACGGCGAGTACAGCGAGCGGGTTCAGGAGCTACTGACGGAGTTCCCACTCGGCGAGTCGATCGTTGGTGAAGTTGCACAGAAGGCGTTCATCGCCCTCTTTGGTGCCATCCTGCGCCTGCAGAACATTCTGACCTCGTTCGATGAGTTCGCTGGAAACGAGATTCTGAGCGAGCGCCAGAACCAGGACTACCGCAGCGTCTATCTGAACTTCTACGCCGAGTTCCGCAAGGAGGGTGAGGCAGAGAAGGAGTCGATCAACGACGACATCGTCTTCGAGATCGAGCTCATCAAGCAGGTCGAGATCAACGTCGACTACATCCTGATGCTCGTCCAGAAGTGGCGCGAAGCGCGTGGCAACGGCTCAGACAAAGAGCTCGCTGCCGCCACAAAGATCCAGCGTGCCGTCGACTCCAGCCTGACGCTGCGGAACAAGAAGGACCTCATCATGGACTTCGTCGACCGCGTGTCTGCCAGCGGCGAAATCGACGAAGAGTGGCGCGCCTATGTGGACGCCAAGCGCACTGCTGAACTGGACGCCATCATCACCGACGAGAGTCTCAAGCAGGAGGAGACGAAGGCGTTCATCGAGCATGCCTTCCGCGACGGCGTCATCCCCACTACCGGCACGGCGATCACGAGGATTCTGCCGCCAGCCTCCCGTTTCTCGGCGGCCGGCGGCCACGGCGAGAAGAAGCAGCGTGTGCTCGCTCGCCTCGGAGAGTTCTTCGAGCGGTTCGTTGGGCTGTCGGCGGGAGGGCAGGAGTGATCGAGAAGGTTCGGATCACCGGCTACCGCAAGTTCCAAGACCTCACGATCGCGCCCCACCTACGGTCAGTTCCTTGTATGTGGAACGAAACTGGGAAGTGCACGGTGCTCGTTCCGATGTTGCCGTTCGAGATTCCCCATTCGATGTGTCAGTGCGCGACCACGAGGATGTGGCCGACGCACCCCCCGATGGCAAGACGATTGCAGCTGCGACTGTTTGAAGAGTTCTAGGATTTCAAGCGGCGCGCAAGGTCCTCAACATCGCTTCCCAACGGGGCGTCCGGAGCAGAGTCGAGGCGCTCGTCGATCAAGGGGTTCCACCGGCCAGGTAGTCAGCGTTGTTCGGTGTGCCCAATTGCACTCATCACGGACGCGGCGCTGTCGACCAGCGCGGCGGGTGTGGATCCGTTTGGCCGCGAGGCTTGTGTCGCAATGCGCTGCACGACCAGTGGACGCGTCTGATCGATGGTGTGCTAGAACAGTGGTCGTGGAGCTGCTACATCGAGGCAAGGTTCGGGACGTGTACAGCGATCGGCCTGGGGAGGTGATCCTCGTTGCGACTGATCGTGTGTCGGTCTACGACGTGGTGTTGCCTACGCCGATACCCGACAAGGGCAAGCTGCTGACGAGTCTCTCGTTGTGGTGGTTTGAGCAGCTCGCGGATGTGATGCCGAATCATGTGATCTCGAGTACCGATGTGCCGGCCGAGTTTGAGGGTCGTGCGGTTCGGTGTCAGCAGGTAGGCATCATCCAGGTTGAGTGCATCGCCCGCGGCTACCTCGCTGGGCTTGGATGGGATGCCTACCAGGAGAGCGGCAAGATCTCTGGGGTGTCGATTCCCCCGGGACTCCGAGAGGGCGACAAGCTCCCGCAGCCGGTCTTCACGCCGACTACCAAGACTGCGCCCGAGGATGGGCACGACGAGCCGATGACCTTTGATGAGGTCTCTGAGGCCGTTGGCCCGGACCTGGCGAAGACGCTTGAGGCCAAGACACTGGAGCTCTTCACCAAGGCATCTGCGATCAGCGCCGCCCGCGGCGTGCACCTTGCTGATACGAAGTTTGAGTTCGGCCTCGCGAAAGACGGCACGCTCGTCCTGGCGGACGAGGTTCTGACGTCGGACTCTTCGAGGTATTGGCGCGATGAGGACTGGAAGCCTGGTCAGCGTCAGGTCTCCTACGACAAGCAGTTCGTGCGGGACTGGGCTCGGGGCCTGGGCACTTGGGACAAGACTCCCCCGGGTCCTGAGATCCCGGCTGAGGTCGTCGATGAGACGCGGGCTCGCTACGTGGCGATGTATGAGCGGATTACTGGGCTGAAGTGGGACTGACGATGGCTACGTGGGAAGAGATTCAAGAGGCTCGCCTGAGCGAGGTCCTTCAGTTGCAGGCGGTGCATCACAGGTTGCTCGCTGCGAAGGCGCAAGGGATCGAGGCTGACCCTGCTGACATCGAGGTCGCTCGTTCTGTGAAGGCCACCGGCCTGGGCGGGATCGATCGTGTCAACGCGCGGGACGATTACTAGACCTTCGTGTGCGCTCCCGTTTATGCTTGCGGTGTTCTAGAACACCGATTGGAGAGTTTGAGGTCTCGTCATGCCCCCGAAGTTGGTGCGTCCCGCACCGCCGTATCAGCAGATCGCTACCGAGATCCGTAACAGGATCTCGAATGGTGACTTACAGGCTGGCGATCTCGTGCCGTCTGTTCGGTCGCTGATGCGTGATTACGGCGTGGCAATCGCGACCGCACAGAGGGCTCTGACCAGCTTGCGGGCAGAGGGTTACATCAGGCCTGAACGCGGAGTCGGCAGCATCGTCACAACCGAGGAAGAGCGTGGCAGGGCTGCGAATGATCGCGTCGACAAGTCCAGGCGCACAGGCAAGGTCTACCCCACTGGCCAATACGCGAAGATCACTGAAGCCAAGCTAGGCAAGGCATCTGAGCAGATCGCGGACGCACTCGGCCTGAAGGCCGGCAGTCCGGTGATTCAACGCGTGCGAGTCACCCATCGGGCTGACGGGGCGCCCGTTTCGGCTTCCACCTCATACTTCAAAGGCGATCTCGCTGAACGCGCCCCCCTCCTGCTGAGTCCTGAGCGGATCCGCGAAGGAACCTTCGCCTACATCGCCAACACCCTCAAGCGAACTGTCGACGCTTGGCAGGATCAGTTCGAGCCCGCACAGGCAACCGCGGAGCAGGCTGAAGCACTGGGGCTCGATAAGGGCGCACTCATCATGCTGGGTCGTAACTGGATTTACGACGACACCGGCGAGGTCCTGGAGTACGGCGAAAGCATCACCTTCGGCCGCGTGACCTACCGGGGACGCCTCGGCGACTGATCGCCAATCACGGTTGACCCTTACGTGTCAACGCTAAGTAATCAATTCGTTACATTTCAGGCTTGTCCGTGATTCCGAGGTGTTCTAGGCTCTGAACTAGAACACCTGCTCAACCGCAGCGGGTCGGACGCCTAGGAAGGGCGATTCCTCATGAAGCTCACGATCGACACCACGGGCAAGACGTTCACCGTCACGAAGGCTGTGGAGGAGAAGAAGGACCAGAACGGCCGGCAGAAGGCGGACCGGAACACCAACGAGCTGTTGTGGGTGGTTCAGGTGATGGCGCTCGACGAGACGGGCGGCGAGGTGATCAACGTGACTCTGGCGGGCAATGCCATGCCGAAGGTCAACGTTGGTTCCGTTGTCGTACCGGTCGAGCTTGAGGCCATCCCGTGGGCCACGAACGGCAAGAACGGCACGGCGTACCGGGCCAAGACGCTCAACCCTCAGGCCGCTGGCAAGGCTGCCTGATCTCCACTCGTCCCGTGATTTCGTGCAACTGCTCAGTTGAGGGGTAGTCATGTCGCAGCCGATGGAGCATCGAACCATCACCGCGAATCAGGCACGGACCGAGTATGTGGCCACGTGCAACGAAATCGTCGAAATCGAGATGGTGATCTCCTATCTGGATGTCGCCGTCGCCAAGGCTCTGACCGAGGTCGAGCCGCTGGTTACCTACACCACTGTCAACGACACCTTGTATGCCGTTGAAGTCTTCTGGCACCTGCTGGATCTTTACCGCGAGGCCCACAACCGCCGCCTCGATCTGTATGCCGCACGCGACTACGCGTACGCGGTCTGGAAGGCGGCTTCCGCCGAGTCAACCGCGGCTGACGCTTACGTGTCAAAGCCGCAGAGCCACCGCTAAACCAAGAACGGCCCCCGAAAGGGCCGCTCCCATGGAACACGGACACGAAGTCGGGCTTCTGGCCTAGGAACCTATCCCGGCTTCGTGTCTCTCCATCTCTCACCACACCCATTGGGAGGGGCGAGTTATGCCCAAATCTACCCGTTCCAGCCGTTCACGCCTAGGCGGTCGCCGTGGCCGCGCGTCGGCCTCTGGCGCTGTTGAGACATTCATCCGGCCCTCGAAGTCACTGCCGGTTGTCATCGCGCTCATCGTGTGGCGCTGGCGCTGGGAAATCACCGTCACCATCACCACGCTCGTGGTGCTCCATCACCTGATCACCGACACCGGCTGGTCCCCCATCGCCTCGGTGCTCGCCATGGCCACACCTGTGGGCGTTGCGCTCACCATCGGCCCTACGCGCCGGTTCCTGCGCAACCGGTTCTGGTGCGTCATCACCCGGCACCGCGTTCGCGCCTGCCTGACCGAGATGCGGACCCTGAACTACTCAGGGAACCTGCCCTTCATCATCGGCTGCTTCTCCACCAAGACCGGTGAATCGGTCTGGCTGTGGATGCGACCCGGCCTGTCACACACCGATCTGGAGAACCGGTCGGAGACCATCTCGTCGGCCTGCTGGGCCCGACATGCCGTGATCTCCCGCAGTGCCCGCAACGCGGCACTGATCCGGATCGACATCGAACGACGAGACCCGCTGTCCAAGGCGGTACTCACCTCACCACTACTCGAAGAGACCAGCGACCTCCCTGATGGGGAGATCGCCAAAGACGCGGTCCTGGACTTCATCGGATCCGTCAACCCCACCACCGAACAACAGCCGGCCCCACTCGTCCAAGACGAGCCTCCGGCGCGTGGTGACACCCGCAAAACCAAGAAGACCACCGCGGCCATCCCTGATGGCGGCTCGGTGATCCTCGTCAACGGAGAAGACGTATCCGACTATGTCTAGCTTCTTCCGCACCACCGACCCCCGGCGCAAGCCGGGGGCACCCGCGTCCCGCATCAAGGGACTGTCCATCTACCAACCGGCCCACCTGGGCACCGACACGAACGGCGACCACGTCACGGTCCCGCTCATGTACAGCAACATGCTCCTCGCCGGAGTCCCCGGCTCCGGCAAATCCGTTGCCCTCAACAACATCGTCGCCCACGCGGCGCTCTGCACCGACGCAGAACTGGTCTTGATCGACGGCAAACTCGTCGAACTCCTGCCCTGGGCACCCGTGGCCGACAAGTTCGTCGGCAACAACGTCCACCAGGCGCTCCGGACTCTGCGTGGAGTCCAGTCCGTCATGGACGACCGCTACGACCTACTCGCCCGCTCCGGGCGACGCAAGATCACCAAGGCAGACGGCCTCAAAGCCGTTGTCGTCGTCATCGATGAACTCGCCTACTTCTCAGTCACCGTAGGCACCAAGGAAACCAAAGAAGAGTTCATCAACCTCGTCCGCGACCTCGTCGCCAGAGGACGCGCCGCAGGCATCATCGTCATCGCCGCCACCCAGCGGCCCTCTGCGGACATCATCCCCACCTCGCTACGCGACCTGTTCTCCTACCGGCTCGCGTTCCGCTGCACCACTGACTCCTCCAGCGACATCATCCTCGGCAACGGCTGGGCCAGTGAAGGCCACTCAGCAAAGCGCATCGCCGCCGAAGAGCTCGGGGTCGGCCTGCTGCTCACCGAAGGCGGGCTCCCCCGCCGCATCAAGACCGCCTACCTGTCCGACCGCGACATTCAGCGACTCGTGACCAAAGCGGCCTACATCCGCACCAACACCCGCACGACACCCGACGACGGAGGCGAGGCCGCATGATCACCGTCAAACCCGTCCCTGCAGACGCATTCACGACCGTCCGCGACAGCGACGGCCAACTCGGATGGCTCCACGACTGCGGAGCCTTCGTCTACGCACCCACACAACCCCACCGCTGCGGCCAGTGCTGGTCCGCACTCCGCAGCGGCCAAGCCTTCAACGGCCGATGGCAACAGGCCTACGTCACCCGCAAGGAGACGTCATGACCTACCTCGATGCTGAAGGCAACGAACACCACGACCGGGTCATCATCGGCTACGACTTCACCGAAAACGCCGTCACCGGCATCAACCTCGCCTGCAACGGCGTCACCCCACAGGTCGTCATCGACCTAGGGGCAAACCCGATCGAGATCGAACTCGTCACCGGCTCGGTCACCGCGATCAGCCACCTGATCGACGCACTCTACGAAGCCCGAGCACTGCTCGAAGAACACCAGATCCAGCACGCCACGCAAACCGATGGGTGGACACAGGAACCGCTCTACGTCCCCGACGAATGGACTGGAGGACCGCAATGACCCAGACCACCACCGCTGCCGTCACGAAACGACGGGCGACTCGATACCAGCGACTCGACTACGCCGTCCAGGCTGTCTTCAACGATGTGCTCGACCACTGCGAAACCGTCCGCGAGGAAGCCGAGCAGCGACTCGGCACCACCGACGAAGACACCATCGTCGACGACCCCACCTACGGAGAGGCGCTCGACCTGTTCGCGGTCTTCTTCGACCTCAAGAGCCGCATCCAAGGCGACCTTCGCACCAGGTGGATCGGAGACCAGTGATGCCCGAGCCAACCAACCTCAACCACATGACCAGCGCATCGGCCACCCCGACCGCGCCCGCCAGGCCGGCGACCACGACCAAACTGACCGGTCTCACCAGACACAATGTGGCAGCCCTAACCGGGCTGACCGGCTGGACGGTCTCCAAGACCACCGCCATCTACAACGGCACACCCACCGCCGCGCTCGACTCTGTCCAGCACCGCATGGACCAAGTCCGATCCAAAGAGGGCGGACGAGCCACCGGCTACCAGTCGCTGATTGCCGTACGCAACAAACTCCGCGAGCCCAGCACCGGAACCAGCCATCCGGCAGTCACCGTCACGATCAAGAAGGCCACCAAGAAGAAGCCGACCACACTCACCGGCTCGCCCAAGGCGCGGCTGACACGTAAGCGTCAAGAAGACTTCACCGCCGCACAACTCGTCGGCGCACTCGAAGACGCCTGGTCGGTCATCCGCACCAAACACCCCGAAGTCCCGCAAGCCGTCATTGTCGTCGGCTCGGGAACCGCAACCCGCCAGGCCAAGCACGGGCACTACGCCCCGACCCGCTGGCAACACGGAGACAACCAGCTCGCCGAAGTCCTCATCTCCGGCGAAGGACTCAAACGACCCGTCCCCGAAGTTCTCACCACCCTGCTCCACGAAGCAGCACGCGGCCTCGCCAACACCCGCGAGATCAAAGACACCAGCCGCCAAGGCAGATGGCACAACGAGAAGTTCGCCACCCACGCCAAAGAACTCGGACTCGAACCCACGAAAGACCCGAAGTTCGGCTGGTCGGCCTGCACCCTGCGAGACGAAACCACCAAGGCCTACAGCCACGTCATCACCGACCTGACCAAAGCCCTCAAGGCCTACCGCCACCCCGAAGTCCTGGGGTCGGGCAAAGAGAAGAACTCCAACAACGCGGTCGCCTGCGCATGCCAGTGCCCCCGCCGAATCCGCGTCGCCAAATCAGTCCTCGAAGAGGGTTCCATCACCTGCGACGTCTGCGAAACCCAGTTCGAACCAGACGAGTAACACCGGTCCGTTGCTGGCTCCCATCCCCGGAAGGCGACTCCCGGGGATGAGGGCGAACACCGAACCACGCCCCCAACCACTACCGAAAGGACCACCGATGACCATCGACATCGACGCCTACGCCGAACTCACCGCCCGCCGCGATGTTGCCGACAGCACCTTCCTGTGCGACTGGGTCGCCGCCGAACACCTCGGCGACCACGACTGGTGCCCCACCGTCCTCGAACCTGGCGACGACTACACCTCCGTCGTCCTCGGCGAACAGACCGTCGGCCGCTACTGCATCGGTTGCGGCTACCACCTCTTCGGCCTGACCACCCTCGAACCCGCCCCGGCCCGTACCGCCTGACACGTAACCGTCGACCACGAGGGCTCCCCATGCAGACCTCGCCCGATGCCCGAAACCAATCGGCCGACCAGACACCTGCACAACGACCGACCCCGGCCGGGGGGTGGCGCGGGGCCAGTCTGACTGGCGCGCGTCGGGGGTGAACACGGAGCCAGCTAGCCCCAACGCTACGCCGCGAAACGCAGCCCGCAGGTAACGAAAGGAGGCCGAACATGACCATCACCACCACCAACACCCAAGACGTCCTAAGCGGCCTCGAGGGGCTAGGACAGGCCACCCCCGACCACAAGCACACGCTCGACCTCGGCAAGCGCTACAACGCCGCGTCAGGGCTCGAAGAAGCTATCCACCGCGCGGCCACCACCGCCGACTACAGCGCCTGGCTCGACCACACCGCATCCGCCGGCGGCTGCGTTCGACCCATCCAGCTACGCGGCGAGTCCCACATCGTCTCCGAACGCACCGGACGCATCATCTCCACCCGCCACACCGACGACATGCCAGACGGCGTCATCTACAAAGCCTGCGGCAACCGCCGCGCCGCCGTCTGCCCCTCTTGCGCAGAAACCTACCGCGGCGACACCTACCAACTCGTCCTCGCCGGACTCACCGGAGGCAAAGGCATCCCCGCATCGGTCCAGCAACACCCCTGTGCCTTCGTCACCTTCACCGCACCATCCTTCGGACCAGTCCACTCCGCCAGGAAGACCCGAGGACGAGACGGGCAACTCCGCAACCAGATCTGCAGACCACGCCGCAAACCCGACCTCTGCCCTCACGGCATCGACCAGCGCTGCTCACAGATCCACCGCGACGGCGAGAAGATCCTCGGCACCCCACTGTGCCTGGACTGCTACGATCACGACCACCAGGTCGTCTGGAACGTCCTATCCGGCGAACTGTGGCGACGCACCATCGAACGCGCCAAAGACACCCTCCGCCGCTGGGCCAAACACCACGGCATCCAGGTCAAGATCTCCTACGGCAAAGTCGCCGAAATGCAGGCGCGCGGCGTCGCACACTTCCACGCCCTGGTCCGCCTCGACGGCGTCGACCCGATCGCCCCTGGCGTCATAGCTACTCCACACCTCACCGCGGACTTCCCCCTCCTCGCCGCCGCGATCCGCCGCGCCGTCGAGACCACCCGATTCCGGTCCCTGCCCCACCCCGACAACCCGGACGGCTGGCTCATTGAGTGGGGCAACCAACTCGACGTACGTCCCGTTCGCCAAGTCGTCGACGGCGTCATTACCGAAACAGCTGTCGCGGGCTACCTCGCCAAGTACGCCACCAAAGCAGCCGAAGCCACCGGCCACTCCTCCGCACGGCTCACCAATGCCACCGTCCGCCGCTACGCCACCCCGTACACACATGCCGGCCGATTGGTCGACGCCTGCTGGCGACTAGGACGCCCCGGCTCCGACCTGGACGAAACCGACGCCGCCAAGAACTCCGGACGCCTGTCCTACCGAAGGCTCCAACGCTGGGCACACATGCTCGGCTTCGGCGGCCACTTCTCCACCAAGAGCCGCCAGTACTCCACCACCCTCAAAGCACTCCGCGAAGCCCGCAGCAACTGGCGCCGCGAACGACACCGCACCGCCGAACACACCGCCGACACCGAAACCACCCTCATCGTCGGCAACTTCACCTACGCCAACACCGGCTGGCGAACCATCGGCGACGCACTCCTCGCCAACACCGCCGCCGCCAAAGCACGCGAACACCGACGCATCGCCAAAGACCAGCTCGAAGCCCTATCCCTCGAAGATCCCAACTGAGAAAGGTCGAACGATGGTTGCCAGCATTCAACGCCGATGGACCGTTGATGACGTAGCGGAGTATCTGGGGGTACCGATCAAGACGCTGTACAGATGGCGCTGCCAGGGCTACGGCCCGATTGGCGTACGCATCGGCAAGCACATCCGGTACGCGCCTGAAGATGTGATCGCGTGGTTCGAATCCCAGAAGTCCGCGTCCTAAGGCAAAGGCGAGGAGATGGCACGCAAGCCTTTGGAGCTTGGTACGTGGGGCAAGATCAGGACCTACGTCACGCACACGAACGCGAAGGGTAAGCCCGACGGGTACCGAGCCGTAACCAACTATCGCGACTACAACGGTCGGACGCGCCAGGTGGAGGCGTACGGCAAGAGCGCGACCGCTGCCGGATCTAATCTCGTTGCGAGGTTGAAAGAGCGGTCACAACTCACCTCGTCTGGCCTGCTCACTCTGTCGACTCGGTTCAACGTTGCCGCCGACCTCTACATCGCGAGACTTGAGGAGAAGGTCCAGGCTGACAGGTACTCACCGGGAACGCTCTACACCTATCAACTGCACCTCAAGAACAACATCCTGCCGCGCATCGGGGAAATCTGCCTAGTACTACAGCCGGAGTTCGTGATGTGCGGCGTGGGGGCGTGACGAGGCGCGGCCAC